>JADLCR010000046.1 GCA_020847095.1 Oligoflexia bacterium
AGCTCACGAGCCAGCAAGACCTGATTTCGCTGTTTTGGCTTTTTCAATCGTACAAACAGAAAAAGGCTGAGCCCGAACTTCTCAAAACAGGGCAAGAATTGATGGCGCGATTTCCGCTCACTTATTATGGCCTGATCGCTCATGATGAAATTCAAAAGCGCTTGCCTCAATTTGAACAGCCTAGAAGCCGCCTTGGAAAAATCCTTTTCTCAGCCGTTGAACAACTTAAAATGGATCGTGCCAAGCTTTTAATTGGTGCAGGTCTTATTGACGAAGCTGGTGAAGAATTAGCTCCGTTGAGCGATCGGGAACTCACACCCGATGAGTCACTTTATTTGGCTCAGTATTTTGCTCAAGCATTGAAGTACACGCGCGCTTTTGGATTGTTGAACCAGGCGTTTGATCGAGACCCTGCAAAAAGACTTGATCCGGTGGTGAAGCAAATATTTCCAAAAGAATTTTGGGAATTAATTAGTGATGATAAGCGACGCGGAAATGTCGATCCCTATTTGATTGTCTCTTTGATGAAGCAAGAGAGCGCTTTTGATCCTAATGCGTTAAGCCGTAGCCAAGCAGTCGGTCTAATGCAGATGATTTTACCGACCGCTGAAGAGGTCAAAAAGGAGTTGGGGGCAAAAGTGGAGCTCCCGCGAGATTTGTATGACCCGAGCATCAATATTCGATTTTGTTCTTACTACCTTGAAAAGTTGATCAAGAAATTTGATGGCTCCGTGCCTTTGGCCTTAGCGGCGTATAACGCTGGACCGACACGCATTGGGCGATTTTTGTCTTCCATTCAAAATATCAGGGAAACGTGGGTAGATGAGCTCCCGCTCTCAGAGACTTCATTTTACGTTAAATCGATTTTGAAGAACTATCTCATGTACCGGACTCTTTATGGGGGTCTTGAGAAGATTCCAAACCCAAGTTGGAGCCCCGCCCCGAGCACGCCAGCTCCGGCGCCTTCGCCTAAATCTGGCCCTTGACGGTGGTCTAGGTCGTCAAACTATTTGAACATCTCAATTCACCGGTTACAATATGAGATCGGGGAGGCGCTTTCATGGATAGATTGTTTAGAGCACTGGCCATTACGGGAATTGCATTTGCTTTGGGGTGTAGCCACACTTCAAAAAATTCCGAGCAACCCTCAGTCGAAAATCAAACGGCCGCAAATCAATCAGAAAGCGCTCAGCCTGATTCCCTCTTAGCCCCGGAACCAACATCACCAGCTCCTGAAATTGGTGAACTCGATATCGATGCTTCGATCCATGATGAAACCGAAGTTTGGATTAAGTACTTCACGGGTCGTGGTCGTGATCACTTTGCCCGGTATCTCGAGCGCTCAGGCCGGTATATGAGTTTGATGAAAAAAGCTCTGCGGCAAAATGGAGTGCCCGAAGACCTGGTTTATATCGCGCTCATCGAATCAGGATTTTCAGGAAAGATTCGTTCTCATGCGGGGGCTGTTGGCTACTGGCAATTTATTCGTGACACGGGGAAGCGCTATGGCCTTCGCGTTGACCGCTTCGTCGACGAACGCTGGGATCCGGTAAAAAGCACCGAAGCGGCGGCCAAGTATTTCAAAGGACTTTATAACTTATTTGATTCTTGGGTTCTGGCCATGGCGTCGTACAACGTCGGAGAAAATCGCATTAAATCGGTAGTCATGAAAAACTACACCCGTGATTTTAAAGAGCTTGCACGCCGACGCCAACTTCCGATGGAAACCATTCACTATGTACCGAAATTCTTGGCCGCACGGCAAATAGCTCAAAACCCAGAAAAATATGGGTTCTCTGATCTTGATTACGTCAGACCCTTATCGTTTGACGTGGTGGTTGTTGAAAAACCACTCGACCTCAAAACATTGGCGCTGGCTTCTAACGTCACTTACCAAGATTTGAAAGATCTCAACCCAAGTTACAAGACCAATATTGTTCCGATCTATGGCGGCGAGCCTGTGAGCCTCAGAATCCCGCGCGGCACTCGAGATATGATTTTGGCTTCACTGTCGCTGGCCACAGTAAAGAGCCAAAGACTGTTGGCTTCGATCACGACATCGTCTGCGTTGCCGCACTTTAAAGTGCGCGTGAGGCGGGGAGAGACTTTGGCCAGCATCGCACAGAGATATGGAATTCCATCTCGAGAGCTGATGCGCGCCAACGGCCTGAGAACAAGCGCTGTTCGATTAGGACAATCATTGAAAATTCCCAATGACGGAGACATCAAATTAAAGCCTTCACGCGCCAAGGCCTCTGGTCTTGTCTATGTCGTGAGGCGGGGAGACACGCTGACGCAAATCGCTCGCAGGCATTCGACAAGTGTTCAGCGCATTTTAAAAGCTAATAAATTGGCATCAAACGGGCGCGTTCAGCGCGGACAAAAACTCTATATTCCGTACTCAAAAAATTAGGGCGGCCTCATAAACCGCCCTTAGATCTATCATCAGCACTTAACTGGCATCGCTCCGTAATCTCCGGCTAAGGAGGCTGAAATCATGGTGTTGGCTCCTCTTGCATGCGCTACTCAGGTTCCACCCTTTGGCAACGTGGCTGGCTTGGGGATCTCCTCCCTTTAGCCCCATTCGCTTTGCGTCGCCGCCTTTCGGTCGGCTTTGCCTTTTTCAAAGAGGTCCAAACGATATTCAATTGTGACCTCATCTCACATTGGTAAAAACCTCCGACAAGATTGATCCAAATGATCTATCAATAGGCTCGAACCCTAACGAAATGGCGGATTGGTTGATAACTCTTTAGGACGGGTGAAAAGAAAAACGTTCAACATTGATATCCCCTTACCCTGATCTCCTAAGATTATAACGCAACGAGTTAAAAATCAAGGGGTCGAACTCCCTGAGAAATTAACGCGTTACATCATTGATCGACATAACTTATTGAAATTACATTGTTATTTTGCCTTAGGTTTTTGCCATTCAGACCGATAAGTCTAATGGAGTTAATGATGTCGAAGCTGTTTCTGGGCACAGCACTGGGCGGGTGCCTAGTCATTCTAATGATGTTTCAAAATTGCGGTCAGCCTCCATATGGTGGTTCGCAAGAGGGCGGTGGTGCAGGTACCATTGGCCATCCCGTCACACTTCGCGCAACGGTTACAGATCCTCAGCTTGCAGGTTGTCGTTTCCTTCTTTGTTCAACGGACAATGTAGACGGAACCACAAAGTGCTTTGTGCCGGTAGGATTAGATCCTTCATTGGTGAGTGTCGGAATGAATGTTGAAGCCCAGGGGTATTTTCCAGAAGATGTCGTGACCGCGTGCAATGCGGGAGCTGCTTTTCGTGTGTTGAAAATCAGTCCATTTTGAATAGGTGAGGGACGTTTATGAGTAAGAGAAAGAAAATTGCGGTCATTCTGGGGTTTGGATTCTTAGTTGTTTTTTTCCAGAATTTTTCGTTTAAGGCTGACCCTCCAACGGAGCACACCGTGATTTACGCAACCGTTTTGGCAGCTCATGTGAAAAATTGCGAAAAGGTGATTTGCTCGGTTGATAATCAAATTCAGCAAGAGGTTTGCTTTGTGCCACTCGGAGTTGATCTCAGTCTCTTGCCACTGGAATCTCAAATTGAAGCGTCAGGGTACTTTATTACCAATAAGACCGATTGTCAGGCAGGGCCCGCTTACTATATTGAATCGTTTAAAGTCATTAAAGAAGGCGCCCAGAAGTCTGATGAAACGAAGCCACCTCAAAAAGATCCTGAGGGGATCCGAAGAAAAATCATTATCAGAAAGTAGATCGGTTAAAAACCAACGCTGGCGACGATATTGACTCCAAGACCTTTGGTTTTTGTCACAGTCGATGAAGCGCCAATGTTGCTATTGCCCAGCTCATATTCGGCTTCGAGACCGAGACGGACAATTTCTAAATCCAAAAAGTTATAGCCGGCCCCAGCGTTAAAAACCGTATTTGAAGAGGCTAAATCCGAAGAAATAGTTGTTCCAGTCACATTGGCTTCAACCGACGAAGTGGACTTTAATCCGTACTTCAATCCACCGAACACATAAAGCCCAAATGGGAAATCCACTTGGACGTTTACTGGAATATCAAGATAAGTGACCTTTGTTTTGAAAGTGCCGGTCACTCCCGGAGCCGAAATCGAACTGTCAAAATCCTTTGTCGAATAGATGAGGCCGGTGCGAAGGCCAACAGTGTCTAAAAAACCCCACCAAAAAAGGCCGCCGGCATTGTAACCGGTTGTGCTGGCTTGGGTGGTGACGGCTGTATTATCCACAGTGGCTGAGTTAGCCCGGTATCCAAGTAGACCGCCAAATCGCAAATGGGCGTGAGCGTTTGACGACAAAAGAACGACAAAAAGTAACGACAATGCTGTGATTTTCATGGGGTCTCCTTGGTTTTAGACATCTTTCGATTATCAGACTGAACTTAGCCCATCGTTGTCAAGGTGATAGCTCGACGAGTTTGCGGGCGACGCCCATAATTGCCGCTGATTCGGCGCTTTGGGGGTCAAGGCCAACTTGGGGAGTGCCCGACTCAGAACCTTGGCCGATGGACCGATTAAAAGGAATCTTTCCGAGCAGCGGAATCTTTTCTTTATCTAAAAACTGATGAAGTTCGCCAGGCACAAAAAGGTCTTCTTCGTGGCGGCAATGAGAGCATACGTATTTGGACATGTTCTCAATGACCCCTAAGATCGGGGTCTTGACTCTCTTAAACATATCGATGCATCGCTTAACATCGGCTAGGGCCGTGTCTTGAGGAGTGCTCACGACGACCGCTCCGGAAAGTGGAACTTTTTGAGCAAGTGAAAGCTGCACATCGCCTGTTCCTGGCGGCAAATCGACGATAAGATAATCAAGCTCTCCCCAAATAACGTCTCTCAAGAATTGATCCATGGCTTTGAAAAGCATGGGTCCGCGCCAAATAATGGCGGATTGATCATCGACGAGGTTTCCCATCGACATGATTTTGATGCCATGGCCGATCATAGGCTCGATGCGGCGATCGGCGTTTACATTGGGCTGGAGCTTGGCTGTGCCCATCATTTTCGGCACACTCGGCCCATAAATATCGGCATCAAGAAGCCCCACTTTTTTACCGAGCTGAGCCAATGCGAGAGCTAAGTTTGTCGAAACGGTGCTTTTTCCCACTCCCCCTTTTCCGGCGCCAACGGCAATGATGTGCTTGATGCCCTCAATGGGGCGCTGCTGGTTAAACGGATTAGGCGTGGGATTTTGAACAGTCGACATAAAACATTACTCCATTGAAAATCTGAGCTGACAATAAGACACTTGGGCCATGCAGGCCAAACTCTTTTTTTTCATCAATAGCCTCATCGTGATCTTTTTGATCATTCGCATCCTTTCGAATTTGAGAGGGGGGCGACCAACGCCCTTAAAGACCGAGTCAGGAAGCAAAAAGCCTATGAATCCTGAGGAGTTTCGCCACCGACGGGGCCTTGGTGAAAAGGTCTTAAACGTCTTGTTTGAGTTTGAGGGCCAGAGCCTCGATGCCTTTGAGGTATTGGGGGTACCGGCCGGATCGGACCTCAAAACTTGCCATCGCGCCTACCTGGATTTGCGTAAAAACCAGGCCCATGGCTTAAAAGCTGAGGCCGCCTGGAAAGCGATCGAAAAGCACCTAAAATTCTGATTTGTTTTTGACACGTTCGGCGCCTCCCTGGTAATTTCGGCCACGGGATTTTGTGCTGAAAAACCAACACTTTAGGTGGTAACCATTATGGCGTCCGATTCTCAGAAAACTCGTGATTTAGATGACATGCAAAAGCTTGTGAGTCTTGCCAAAAGACGGGGCTTTGTTTTTCAAAGTAGCGAAATTTATGGCGGCATTAATGCGTGCTGGGATTACGGGCCATTAGGTATCGAACTCAAACTCAATATTAAACAGGCATGGTGGAACTCCATGACCCGAAGACCCGATATTGAGGGGCTTGATGCGGCGATTCTCATGCATCCGCTCGTTTGGAAGGCGTCAGGTCACGTGGATGGATTCACCGATCCACTGGTTGACTGCAAAAAGTGCAAAAATCGTTTTCGAGCCGACCAAATTGATACGTCAAAAGGTTGTCCTAGCTGCAAAGGCGAACTAACAGAGCCCAGAAATTTCAATCTCATGTTTAAGACTTTTATGGGGCCCGTCGAAGAAGATGCGGCGGTCGTTTACTTGCGGCCGGAAACAGCCCAAGGGATCTACGTTAACTTTTTAAATGTGCATACGGCGGCTAGAAAAAAGGTTCCATTTGGGATTGCGCAAATCGGAAAGGCCTTTCGAAACGAAATCACTCCGGGAAATTTTATTTTCCGCACGCGCGAGTTTGAGCAAATGGAAATGCAATATTTCGTAAAACCCGGAAGTGACGATGAGTGGATGGCCAGTTGGAAAGAGCGGCGCCTTCAATGGTACCTTGATCACGGGTTCAGACGAGAGAATTTGCAATTTCATCAACATGGCAAAGGGGAGTTGGCCCATTACGCCAAAGCGGCATTCGATATTCAATATAAGTTCCCGTTTGGATGGCAAGAGCTTGAGGGAATTCACAATCGCACTGATTTTGATTTGGGACGCCATCAAGAATTTGCCAAGAAGAGTCTCGAATACTTTGACGAACACACCAAAGAGAAATTTTTGCCTTATATTATTGAAACCAGTGCAGGCTGTGATCGCAGTTTGCTGGCCTGCCTTTGTGACGCCTACCGTGAAGAGGGTGAAGGTGATGACTTGCGCGTTGTTTTAAAGTTTCACCCTAAACTGGCGCCGGTCAAAGTTGCGTTCTTACCTTTGAGCAAGAAAGAAGAGCTCACAGGGCCAACGCAGCGACTCCAACAGGAGTTTGTCGAAGACATGGTGACCCAGTACGATGAAACGGCCAGCATCGGAAAGCGCTACCGCCGTCAAGATGAAATCGGGACGCCACTTTGCGTGACATTTGATTTTGACTCGCTCAACGACAAGAAAGTGACGGTCCGCCACCGAGATACGATGGCGCAAGACCGCGTCGATTTAACGCAACTCAAAGATTACGTACGACAAAAGCTTAAAAACTTTTCGAACTAATAAAAGGTGGGACTGCGCTTTGGAAACTTTGACCGAGACTAGCCAATCAAAGGGGAAGACGGTGACGCAAAACGTTTATTATTTTGGATCTCAAGGGGCCGACGGCAATGCCTCAATGAAAGATGTCTTAGGTGGTAAAGGGGCCAATCTCGCGGAAATGGTGTCGATCGGAATTCCTGTTCCTCCGGGATTTACGATTTCAACGGCGGTATGTACCCAATATTATAAAGACGGTAAGCGGCTTGCGGATGCAGCTTGGAAAGACGTGCTGGCCGCCGTGTCTCGACTCGAGAAAGAACTCGGAAAAAAGTTTGGTGATGTGCAAAACCCATTGCTCGTCAGTGTGCGTTCGGGCGCTCGTGCGTCTATGCCCGGAATGATGGATACAATTTTAAACCTAGGATTGAATGACGAAACGACCGAGGGGCTGGCTAAAAAATCGGGCAATGCCCGGTTTGCTTATGATAGCTACCGCCGATTTATTCAAATGTACTCCAATGTTGTCATGGGAATGAATGGATCGTTACTTGAAATTTTGCTTGAAGACATGAAAGCCGCAAAGGGCGTGCATCTAGATACAGAATTAAATGCTGAAGATTTAAAAAAACTCTGCGTGAGTTTTAAACAAAGAGTCTTAGAAGAAACCGCAAAACGATTTCCCACCGATCCTGTTGAACAGCTTCAGGGAGCTGTTAGTGCGGTATTCGAAAGTTGGAATACCCCTCGGGCGATTACTTACCGCAAACTTCACGAGATTCCAGAATCATGGGGAACCGCCGTTAACGTTCAAGCCATGGTTTTTGGAAATATGGGACAAGATTCGGCCACTGGGGTGGCGTTTACTCGAAACCCTTCGACCGGCGAGCGAAAATTCTTTGGAGAGTTTTTGATCAACGCTCAAGGGGAAGATGTTGTTGCGGGAATTCGAACGCCTCAACCAATCACCGAACTTGAAAAAGCCATGCCTGAGGCTTACGGGCAATTGGTCAAGATTTATCAAAATCTCGAAGCTCACTACAAAGACATGCAAGATATTGAGTTTACGATCGAACAACATAAGCTCTGGATGCTTCAAACCCGTACAGGCAAGCGAACGGCGGCAGCGGCGGTTCGAATTGCCATGGATATGGTTAAAGAAAATCTTATTTCAGAGTCTGACGCGGTTTTAAGAGTTGATCCAGCGTCGCTTGAGCAGCTCCTTCACCCCACGCTTGATACAAAAGCAAAAAAAGAACTTATCGGCCATGGGTTGCCTGCAAGTCCTGGCGCCGCCTGCGGTCAGATTGTTTTCACACCCGAAGATGCCGAGAGCTTTCATGAAGCTGGCAAGAAATGCATCTTGGTGCGAGTGGAAACTTCGCCAGAAGATATTCACGGCATGGTGGTGGCGCGCGGAATATTAACCACTCGAGGTGGAATGACTTCCCATGCGGCCGTGGTCGCTCGTGGTATGGGTAAATGTTGTGTTGCCGGTTGTGGGGATATTGAGGTTGACGAATCTAAAGAAGAAATGCGCGCTAAGGGCTTCGTACTTAAAAAAGGTGATGTCATCACTTTGGATGGAAGCACGGGCGAGGTGTTTTTGGGTGAGGTTAAAACCGTTGAGCCTCAGTTAAGCGGTCACTTTGACGAATTAATGCAAATGGCTGATAAGTTTCGAAAACTTAAGGTTCGAACCAATGCGGACACACCAAAAGATGCCCAAACAGCTCGTCGATTTGGCGCCGAGGGCATTGGCCTTTGCCGAACGGAACATATGTTCTTTGATTCCGATCGTATCGACTCAGTCAGAGAAATGATTGTGGCCGATACCAAGCAAGAGCGAGAAGTGGCTCTGGCCAAACTACTTCCGATGCAGCGCAGCGATTTTATTGGAATCTTCGAAGAAATGAGTGGGCTTCCGGTAACAGTCCGCCTTTTGGACCCCCCACTGCATGAGTTTATCCCCCATACGGACGAAGAAATTCGCCATGTGGCTCAAAAACTCGGGATCGACGAAGTTAGATTGAAGTTCAAAGTTAAGAGTCTTCACGAATTTAATCCCATGTTGGGGCATCGCGGCTGTCGGCTGGCGATTACCTATCCTGAAATCTACGAAATGCAAGCCCGCGCCATCGCGGAAGCGGCCTGCCACATCACCAAAAAGGGGGCAAAACTCATACCTGAGATTATGATCCCACTGGTGGCCACCGAAAAGGAGCTTGCGATTTTAAGGGAGCTGGTTGAGCGCGAAGTTCGAAAGGTTCAGGCAGAACAAAAGGTCTCCTTTGAATTTACCGTGGGCACCATGATTGAGCTTCCCCGCGCGGCTGTCACTGCCGATCAAATTGCTCGGCAGGCCGACTTTTTTAGCTTCGGAACCAATGATTTAACTCAAACCACCATTGGGCTTTCTCGCGACGATGCGGGCAAGTTTTTAGGGGCCTATGTTTCTCAAGGCATTTTTGAACGGGATCCTTTTGTGAGCATTGACCAAAAAGGGGTGGGTTCACTTGTTCAATTAGCGGTTGATTTAGGACGAAAAACGAAGCCTAATCTTAAGCTAGGGGTGTGTGGTGAGCATGGAGGCGACCCGGCAAGTGTGGAGTTTTTCCACCGCGCGGGTCTGGATTACGTCAGTTGCTCACCGTACCGGGTGCCCGTAGCGCGACTTAGTGCCGCGCGGGCTGCGATACTAAAGAAAAATTGATGAGCCTTAGGGGATAGTGCTTTGAAGATCAAACGACTAGAGCTGATTGGTTTTAAAAGTTTTAAAGATCGAACAGTCATCAACTTTGATGATGGGATTACCGGCATCGTAGGCCCTAACGGCTGCGGAAAATCCAACATCGTTGATGCTCTAATGTGGGTCATGGGAGAGCAAAGTGCTAAGCACTTGCGCGGCTCTTCTATGGAAGACGTTATTTTTAACGGGTCCGAAAACTTTTCGCCGATGGGACTGGCTGAGGTCTCATTAACTCTCGAAAATGATGGCGGACCGTTTCCGCCCAAATGGGCCAAACATTCTGAGGTCATGATTACCCGTCGCTTACACCGCAGCGGTGAAAGCGAGTACTACATCAACAAAGAGCCCGCGCGACTTCGTGATATTCACGAAATTTTCATGGACACCGGAGCTGGCTCAAAAGGTTTTAGTATTGTTGAGCAAGGGCAAATCGGAAAGATCATTACCGCAAAGCCAGATGATCGCCGGGTTTTGATCGAAGAAGCCGCCGGAATTACAAAATTCAAAGTTCGAAAACGAGAATCACAACGAAAGCTCGAATCTACCGAGCAAAACTTAGTTCGCCTTAACGACATCATTGGCGAGTTGCGCCGGCAGCTTGATAGT
The DNA here is from genome assembly GCA_020847095.1 of Oligoflexia bacterium. Classification (GTDB taxonomy): domain Bacteria; phylum Bdellovibrionota; class Bdellovibrionia; order JABDDW01; family JABDDW01; genus JADLCR01. Next base: position 10,379 of record JADLCR010000046.1, read on the forward strand.
CTGCAGCGACAAGCAAAACGGGCCGAGCGCTATAAAGAGTTAAAAGTTCAAGCTCAAGAATTGGACTTATGGATTAGTTCCAAAAAATTCATCGAAACGCGGCAAGAGATTGAGAATCTCGAAAAGCTAATACAGAGTCGCCAAGCTCAAGATCAAGAAAGCCAGGCCCAATACGCTACGATGATGGCCGAGCTTCAGACTTTGAAGCTTGATCTCCTAGAGCAGGAGCGCCGTGTGAGCGCGGTTCAAGGGGAGCACTTTGATATTCAGTCGCATACTCAGCGTAAAGAATCGCAGATACAGCTTTTGCATTCAGAAATCGAAAGCACACAGCGAAGCCAAGAAATGGCCGGGACCCTAAAATCCGAAGTGGCAGCAAGGCGAGATATTATCCGTCGAGATCTGGACCATGTGGATTTACAACTTATCAATAGCCAAAAAGAAGCCGAAGACTTTAGGGTCGAAGCCCAAACAAAAACCGAAACCGCACTCAAAGAAGCGCAAAACGCGCGTCACCAAGATGAAGAGCTCACTTCAAGTCGTCGCGAAATGATGACTGTCGGGCAGGGTTTGTCGGGTGTTGAGTCTCGTGCCAATAGTTTAAAGATTCAAATCGAAGATCTCAAGCGACGCTCCCAAGAAGCTGAATCGGTAAACATTGAGCTGCAAACAAAGCGCACCGAATTTGAAAATCATCGCATTCAAGTATTTAACAAGCTCGAGTCTCAGCGGCAGATGCAGCTGAATATCATGCAAGACGTTCAAAATTTTGAAGTTAATCTTTCCACCCTTAAAAAAGATTCTGCTGAAAAGAAAATGGTCTCTGAGCAGCTTAAAGACGAACTCAATAAAACAATGAGTCGGCTTTATGGCTTAGAAGCGTTGAACTCAAGTTTCGAAGGACTTGAAACTGGCGTTAAACAAATCATGACATGGCAACGCGAGCGACTCCAGCCACTCGCCGATGGCGGGTTCGAGCTCGTGGCCGATGTGGTCGAAGTGCCAAAAGATTATGAATTAGCAATGGAAGCAGCACTCGGTGATCGCCTTCAGAGCATTCTTTCTCCCTCATCGCAAAATGCACTGACCGCGGTGGATTTGCTCAAAGAAAAGAAGGCCGGACGATCTACCTTTTTAGCCACTGACCTGGTTTCTGATAAATACTTTGCCGGCGATGCTTCGCTTGTGGGTCAAGATGGCGTTCGCGGGTACCTTAAAGACCTGATTCATTGCCCTGACCAGCACCGAAAAATTCTTGCTCACGTTTTGAATGGGGTTGTGGTGGTCGATCGCCTTGGTTCGGCGCTTAAACTTCGCGCCCAATACCCTGGTTACACGTTTGTGACACTGGAAGGCGATGTCTTAAGTCAAGACGGCACGTTGAGCGGCGGAAGCTCGGAGAGTGCTGATTCGGGCGTCTTAAAGCGCCGACGAGAAATAAAAGAACTTAGTCTTCAAAAAGAAGAATTGGCCGGCAAACTAGCGCTTGCGCAAGCGGCACTGGAAAAAGTTGAAGCCCAAGTAAGTCGCGTAACTCAAGATCTTGAAGCAGCTCAAAAACAAAGTTTTGAGCAAGAGATCGCCATTTTGGATCTCAAAAAGGATTCAGAGCGCGCCGAGAGCGAATTTAAAAATGCCGAAGAAGCATTGAAAAAGCAAAGCCGTGAACTTCAGACCTTGGCTGAGCAGACTCAGGGTGCTCAAGGCCAGCTTGAAATTGCGGAAAACTCCATTGCAGAACTTTCTAAGAGAAAATTGGAGCTCGAATTGCGGGCTCAAGAGCTTGAGAAGTCTTTGAGCGAATGTCGTTTACTTGCAGAAAAACTTAGTCAAGAGGCAACGGAGGCCCAAGTAAGGCTTGCGGCAAAGAACCAGTCTGTCGAAAGCCTGGGCTCGCAAAAGCTGAGACTTGAACAGAGTTTGAACGAGGCTGAAATGCAGCTTCAGCGTATGGATGAGGATAGCCATCGCAGCAGCGAAGCAATGCAAAATCAAATCGTTCAGCTTGAAGAGGCACGCAGTGAATTTGGCCGATTGCTTGATCAAGTGCGAGAAGCTGAAGAAAAACTCAAAGTTGCTCGTGACGAGTTTGAGCAAAAATCCGCACTGGTAAGAAATCTTGAGATCAAAACTCAAGAGATTCAGAGCCAGAATAACAAACTCATGCATGAGGTCGGAGAAGCGCAAATTAAGCTTTCGCAGGTACAGATCAATGAAAAATATCTCCTTGATCATATGCTTGAGCGTTACATGGTTAATTTGGCTGAAGTTGCGCATCAGTATGCAAATCGCGAAGGCGACCTTGCTCAGGCTCAAATCGATTTAGACGATTTCAGAGATAAAATTAAAAAGATTGGTGAAGTGAATTTAACAGCTATTCAAGAGTACGAAGAACTCACTCAGCGCTATGAATTTCTCACTCAGCAACAACAAGATCTGCTGAGCGCGATGGATTCACTCAGAAAAGTGATTGATCGTATCAATCGTATTTGTAACAGACGGTTCAGAGAGACATTTGAAGCCGTCAATGAACGATTTAAAAAGGTTTTCCCGGTTTTGTTTGGCGGTGGAGAAGCTTCACTCATGTTGGTTGAAACCGGCGAAGGGGATCAAGAGCCTGGAGTTGAAATCATGGCGCGACCCCCAGGAAAGAAGCTTCAAAGCGTGACGTTGCTTTCGGGCGGTGAAAAAGCCTTGACGGCCGTGTCGCTGATTTTCGCTATCTTTCTCTATAAGCCGTCGCCATTTTGCTTGCTTGACGAGGTTGATGCGCCACTTGATGATGCCAACGTCTATCGATTTAATGACTTGGTACGAGAAATGGCAAAGCGCAGCCAAGTTATTTTGGTTACCCATAACAAGCACACCATGGAAATTAATAACAAGCTTTACGGAGTCACCATGGAAGACCCAGGAGTCTCAAAAATGGTGGCCGTACAGCTCAATTCATAAGTAAGTCGTGATTCAATGGAGTTAGTAGCATTATTAGGAGCGCTGTTTTTTGGGGGCGCTCTGGCTTGGTTTTTCAAATCTAGGCAAAAACCCGCTGAACAAATCAAAGCTCCGGCAAAAGCCGATGCCGCCCCAAGTTCTGTTGCGGTCACAAAAAAACCACAAGGATTTGGCGCTTGGCTTTCTAAATCGCGAGAGGCCATTGGCGGAAAGCTCCACGATCTCTTGGCTCGATCGCCACAAATTGATCAGGGTCTTTTAGAGCCACTTGAGGAAGTTCTTTATACGAGTGACTTAGGTCCTCAGACCGTGGGCCGAATAATGGATTCGGTAAAATCCAAGCTTACCCGCGGAGAATTAAGAGACGAAGAAACCATTAAACGGGCTCTATCAGACGAGATCGCCAATATTTTAAGCGGCGTGGACCTTAAGCCCATGGAATCTCTTAAGCCCAATGTGATTTTGGTTGTAGGCGTTAATGGCGTAGGTAAGACCACTTCAATCGGAAAGCTTGCTCATTATTTTTCTCAGACCGGAAAAAAGGTTTTGGTTGTCGCGGGCGACACGTTTCGAGCGGCGGCGGCAGAGCAGCTGAAAATTTGGGGTGAGCGAGCTCAAGTTGAGTTTTACTCTTCACCTGCCCAAGATCCAGCCGCCGTCGCATTTGAAGGACTGCAAAAGGCGTTGGCGAGTCAGGTGGACGTCGTTTTGGTAGACACGGCGGGAAGACTTCATAACAAAGCCCATTTAATGGAAGAATTGAAAAAAGTGAAACGGGTCATGGCGAAGCTCATTCCCGAGGCGCCGCACCAAGTCCTTTTGGTGGTGGACGCCAACACGGGGCAAAATGCTCTTGCGCAGGCGCGCGAATTTAACCAAGCCCTAGGACTCACGGGTCTTATCGTGACTAAACTTGATGGTACAGCCAAAGGCGGCGTGATCGTAGGCATTGCTAATGAAATAAAAGTTGGAGCTCGTTTTGTGGGCGTGGGCGAAAGGCTTGAGGATTTTTCTGAATTTAGAGCAGACGAGTTTTCGCGCGGGCTCCTCTTTGACTAAGAGCCCGCACGGAAATTTAAGCTTTTTACTTTAGAATGGTTTCGTCTTGAACAACGCATTGGGCATCAGCGTCGGCTAGCGAGTCTGAACTGCCAACTAAAATCTTAGCATTTGCTTTATAGACATTTTTTTCGCCGGGTAAGGACTGATCCAGAAACAATGTCATTGTGAAGCTGAACTCAAAATCTGACATCAATTTAGATTCTAAAACCAGCACTTGGCCGGTACGTTCGATCTTCGTAACCGGAAAAATTTCAGGAGTTGGTGAGTCAAGAAAGTAAAACATGGTGTTCGTTGGACTTTTCCCCGTGGAATCCGGAATAAAGACTACTGTATCAACCACGCCTTCAAATTCGGTGGTGCAATACACACGCGCGTTGTCTTTTGCTTCTGAGCCAAACATAGTCGAACCTAATAAAGTGACGACCAAAAATGTTGAAATGAATTTCATATTAGTCCTTTCAGTAAACTGTTTGAGTTAATTTAATTGATTCAAAAATTATTTCACCAATGTGTTGTCAAAAATTTCGCAAGAAGCATTGGTGTCTACTTCCGGATTGCCGCGTTCCACTTGCACTAAGAACTCAGCGGACACTTTGCCGTCAGTCACTTCATTGGTTTTAAGTTCAAGGCGGTACCAAAGATCGATTTGGGAGCGATGGTCGGCCTCGATGAGCGTGCGGCCCGGTTTTACTTTAATCTTTGTAACTGGTACCGGAATCGGCATTTGAGTTCCGACAACCATATAAGATTGGCCAGAATCCAATTCGTCAGGATCAAGTCCGACGACAACTTGTCGAACAACATCGGGGCGAATGGTCGCTTGACACACAACTTGAATTCCATCTTTTGGTGGTGCGGCATGAGAAACCGTTCCTGCAAACGCGAAAGTTAGAAATAAAAACATTAATCTTGAATACACGAGTGACCTCCCAAATATTTTAATATTGTGACGCGATATAACACACATGCCGTCAACAGACCGACAAGTTTGTACCGGTGAAGCCGTGTAATTGTTACTGAGTTAAGTTAATGAACGAGGTCTGTTTGGATCAGAGCCTCTATAGATTCATTAATAGATATTAGTGCGGCAAGGAGCTGTCACTCGCGCGATTTGACGAGCGAATCATCAAAAATCTTGCATGATGTCTTGGGGTCAATGTCCGGTTGACGCCCCTCTACTTGAACAAAAAATTCAGCTATGTTCTTACCGTTTAAACCATCGATAAATTCCCAAGTCTTGATGGTGAGTCTAAACAAGAGGTCGAGATCTTTAACGTGATTAGCTTCAATAATCGTGCGCCCGGGCTTAACTTTAATGGTCGTCACTGGAATTGGAACGGGCACGTCTTCACCAACAACAAAGTAGGATTGGTTTGATTGGGAATCCTCTGGATCAAAACCGACAACGACGCGAGTGACAAGATCAGGTTTGATACGCGCTTCGCAAAGAATTTGAACGCCGTCCGCAGGCTTTAAACTGTAGGCCGGAAATCCAATGACAAGGGCCGAAAGAATAATCCAGACATTACGGTTCATCGAGTCCTCCACAAGAGCGTTTTTAGAGAGGTCTTTATGACATGGAAGGGCTTCGCAGCGCGACTATCTTGGTCGCAATAAGATTGAGTAATTATTACTGAAAGGCCAGCTTTCAAGTCCTTAGTCGAGTGGACTCAACTCATCCCAATGCCGAAAAGCAAATGTAGGGGTACAGATGGATCCTGCTAGTCACATTTTGCAGCTCATCGCGGGTGTATGCTTTTTCATGTTCGGCCTTGGCCTCGCTTCCGACAATCTTCAAGTTCTAGCAGCCGATCGTATGCGCGCTTTCATGATTCGAGTGAACCAGCACCGCCTCTATGGTGTTTTGGCCGGCGCAGGACTCACGGCCATTATGCAATCATCAAGTGCCGTTACGGTCATGCTCGTTAACCTTGCTTCTGCTGGAGTAGTCACACTTCAGCAGGTCATGGGAATGATTATCGGAACCACGATAGGGACAACGCTCACTGTTCAATTAATTAGCTTCGATGTGACTTCTTTAGGCGTCTACTTCGTCATCGGCGGCTTTTCGCTCATGTTTTTGAGTCGAAAGAAAAAGCTAAAAGAAATTGGAGCCGTCATTTTTGGTTTCGGGCTTTTATTTTACGGACTACTTTTAATGAATCAGGCCGTCACCGTATTCAAAGACGTTTCGGAATTTAAACAGTTTTTCACTTACCTCAGCCATCACCCCATGACGACGTTTTTCATCACAACGCTTTTCACAGCGTTTGTACATTCAAGTGCCGTGACAATCGGAATCGCGATGACTTTATCGGTCAGCCAACTCATTTCACCCATTGATTCTATGATTTGGATTTATGGAGCAAACTTGGGCACTACGGCCACAGCACTTGTGGCAAGTCTCAGCGGGGGACATGCCGGCAGGCAAGTGGCGGTGGCGCACTTTCTTTATAAAGCCTTTAGCATTCTATTGTTCGTAGCTTTTACAAGTCAGTTTTCAGAGCTTGTCGCCCTGACTTCGAGCGATGCCGGCCGGCAGATTGCGAACGCTCATACCTTTTTGAATATCATTGCCGCGTTTGTGCTTTATCCGTTGATTGGAGTTGGAGCGACCTACATCGAAAAAATGATGCCGCGCCCGGATTCAGAAAAAGAATTTGGGGCCAGATATTTAGATCCAGGTTCGTTTCGATCGCCCGCGATGGCATTTGCAAATGCTGTGAGAGAAGTTCAACGCATGGGAGATTACGCGTTGACGATGACACGACTTTCTATTCGAGCGTTTGAGCGCGACGATCCAGATTTTACAGACGAAATCAAAGGGTACGACTGGAAGATCGATGTTTTGAACCGTGAGATTAAGCTGTTTTTGGTGCGCCTCACTGATGAACCGCTTACCGAAGCTCAAAAATCAAAAGTCGTGACGCTCATAACATTGGTCAATGATATCGAAAACATTGGAGATGTTATTGATAAGAACGTCATTCCTCTGGCTCGAAAAAAATCCAATTTGAAACTTTCATTTAGCCAAGAGGGGTGGCGCGAGGTTGTAGAGTTTCACGAGCTCGTGGTCGATAATTTTGAACGGGCCCTGAGTGCTTTTGCCCTTAACAGCAGGGATTTGGCCTTAGAGGTGGTAAAACAAAAAAGTGCGATTCGTATTGCCGAGCAGAAACTTCGCGAAGCTCATATTAGCCGTCTAAATCGCAAGCTCCCTGAATCGATTAACACCAGCAATATCCATCTCGACCTCCTGTCGGCCTTCAGGCGGGTGAATAGCTACGCCTGCAATTTGGTTTATTTGACCATATTTGGAGATGGCGCCATTCACTTTCCCAATTCATCGGAAACCGACGACTCAGACGTAGCTTAGACGTGATGCGTTAAGTATAGGTAAACTAATCCGAATTTATTAGAAAATAAGGGATCAGAGGCTAGGTACGTAGCTTATGGCAGCCATGATTAGGGCGATCAAATACAAAACGATGACCTTCATGTAACTCTCATAAATTTATCGTTGATGATTAAGCCCATATTTATGAGGGATCCGGACTGAAGTCAATGTCTTCAAGGACCTGTTCTTGACTTCAATGGGACAAAAGCAGTACTCTAACCCAAGAAGTAGGCACGGGTTGCCAAAGCCAAAAACTCAGTCAAACCGAGGGGTTGAAGTGGCAAATAAAAATGTGATTGAAGTCACAATTGCTGGAGTTCCCCTCAAGCTGAGGACAGGACGAGATCCTGAAACAGTGAAGAAATTGGTAACCCTTGTCGATAAGATGGTGCAGGACGCTCTACCCGCCACGAAAACGGGATCGGTTCAGAATGCAGCTTTGTTAGCAGCGTTGAATCTGGCGGAAGAAATGTTCGAGCTTAAGAATCAGGCTTTAAGCCAGCTCGACAAGATTGAAAAGAAAACTCAAAAGGTCTTAAGCGACCTAGAGACTTCTGGAGCTAGTCCTCGCGCCGGGCTCGATCATTGAGACGATTGAGCGGTAGCGATTAATAGTGTGAATAAATTGAATATTTTGATTCACAACTTCATATCCACTCGCTTCGCCTGGTTAAACTGAGGCCTTGCCTCCTTTTATCCACATTCGTCTCTTTTGATGTGAGCCGTTACGACTAGAGGTAAACGGTGCTCACAGATTTGAATTTAAACGACAAACCGGAGCTTAGAAAAAAGCTCCTCGATTTAAGAAGCCAATTGGCCTTGGATTTTTTGAGCGAGGCAAATTGGGCCATCAATAAGAATCTTTCATTTCTTTGGGTGGAAGGTGGAGGTCTAGGATCTCCGCGCAATCGCCCCATATGGGCCGGGTTTAAAGCTTTTCGCAATGAACCTGATCCGTCACAAGCAATATTTGAATCATCACCATTCATCCGTTGGGCATTTCCTCGGGTCGTTTCCGCAAAGGAAATGGAACTATTGGAACCAGCAGCCACCAATGCCCTTTGGATGAAAAGCAGTTGGGGAATTTGGGAACCAAGTCCTCAGACTTCTGCTCGTTTGAGCGTTAACGATTGTACTGGCGTGCTGGTGCCGGGGCTTGCCTTTGACCGGAAGGGACATCGCCTTGGTTATGGAAAAGGACATTATGACCGGACTCTCTCCGGATTTAAGGGAGTCAAGGTCGGGGTGACATTTTCGGAATTTGTTTTCGAAAGTCTTCCCGTTGAAGCGCAGGACGTGGCCATGGATTTCGTTGTCACTGACAAAGAAATCATTCGGTTGCGCCCTGTTGAAAGATAAGGAGCGATTTAATGGAACCAGTCACACTTGGACTTGCAGGCGGAGGACTCGTTGGAGGTCTGCTGCTTGGCTTGTTTGGACGAAAAATACGAGACCGTAAAAAGATAAAATCAGCTGAAGCGGTGGCCGCTCAGATTGTCAAACAGGCAAAAGATCAAGCGCATCATTCTGAAAATCAGGCGCGAAATCGAGCGCGACAAATCGAGCAAGAAGCTCAACGACAAGCGGAGCGTGAAGCGCGCCGAAGAGAGCAAGAAGTCAGAGAGCTTGAGCGTCGAGTAAAAGATAAAGAGCGTGAATTAGAAAATAAGATTCAAAATGCCGAAACCAGAGAGAACCGCGCCAAAGACGTCG
>JADLCR010000047.1 GCA_020847095.1 Oligoflexia bacterium
AGCAATGTCGGAAGTCAGTACATTGTTGATGAGGCACTCAATCCAAAAGAAAAATCTGAAGCGGTTCAAAAGGCTTTGCGCTCGACGTTTAAACCAGAGTTCTTGAACCGAGTGGATGACATCATAACCTTCAATGCGCTATCAGAAAATTTGATTTCTGATATCGTCCGCGTTCAACTCAAATCCCTAGAAACGAGGCTATTGGAAAAGAAAATACATCTCGAATTTTCAGATGATGCCATTGCGCAGCTGGCAAAGGTCGGTTACGACCCGGATTTTGGAGCACGCCCATTGAAGCGGGCCATCCAATCCTACATCCAAAACGAATTAGCAAAGCGAATCCTTGGAAAAGAAATTGTACCGGGGGATCGAGTCCAAATCGGAGCAAACAAAGGGGAATTTTCCTTCAAAAAACTTCGTTAACGTGGTGAGATGGGACTCTACGGAGGCTTCTCACACATGCGACTCATCATTGTACTAACCTTGGTCCTGTTTTCTGGAATTAATAGCGATGCTCAAGAAAGGCGCGCGCGTATCAGGGAGTCACAAGGACCCTCGCAGCTTTCCCTTGCGCCCACTCATGTTTTGCCGAGTGTTTTCATCATCCCTGGCGGTCAGATTATCCTGGGGACTACAGTGGGGATTGGTCTTTTTGATGTGTTAGAGTTAACTTCCAATTTGTATTTAGATCTCAACAGTGTGTTCAATGTTCAAGCCAAGGTATCCCTATATCAATCCAACGACTTTGGGTTGGCCGTTTATGGTGGATACTTAAGTCAGTCCGTTAAGACTCAAGTATACGACACGGCCTCTGCTTCTTTGCTTAATCGAACGATCACTTCAACCGCATTTGAACCCGGCGTAGTGGCTTCGTATCGAATTTTTTCTAGGATGACGGGGCATTTAGGCGTGAAGCATGTCGTGAGGAATCCAGAAATCAAAAAGGCCGATTTAGAAGAAAAGTCGGGATTTATTTCGGGGACCACGGTGAATAAAGAGTTCACCTTCGGGCTTAATCGAACTTTGGCCCTAGCGGTCGGTGGCTCGTATGACCTCACTTATGATATTCCCGGCGCCGGTGCTTCGCTGCATATTGGGGGTTTTCAAATCGGGGCACACTATTACTTTAACGTCAAAACGGGCGCTATTATGCCGATCATTGGCGGCAGCTATTCAACCACAATCAATTAATAGCTAGAGCGCGTTAAAGCTTTGACTTTGTTAAAGAAAAAGTCTACTTAGCTGACATCATGCAGTCCTTAGAAGTCTCAATGAACCAAGCCATTTTGGCAGCTTGTCGCGCCCGAGGCCAAACGGCGCCCAACCCTATGGTGGGGGCGGTGATTATTTCTCGAAGCGGCGAATTCATTTCCGAAGGTTGGCACAGGCAGGCCGGGAAAAATCATGCAGAAGTAGAAGCTATTCAAAACGCCTTGTCTCAAGGTGCCGATCTCGCCGGCTCAACGCTGGTCGTGACTCTTGAACCTTGTAATCACACTGGAAAAACCGGCCCTTGCACCCAAGCCATTCTCAAATCTGGAATTTCACGAGTGGTCATCGGCTGTGAAGACCCTAACCCCCTCATGAGGGGTAAGAGCATCTTGATGCTTCGCCAATCAGGCCTTGATGTTACTTGCGGCGTTGCTGAGGCCGAATGCCAGAAATTGATTCGAGGATTTAAATCTGTATTAGAGAACAAAAGGCCTTTCGTCACATTAAAAGCCGCTACCAGTTTGGATGGAAAAATCGCAACCGGTAGTGGCGAATCTCAATGGATCACCGGTCCCGACGCGCGAGTCATCGTTCACCAAGAAAGAAGTTCCCACGATGCGGTGCTTGTGGGGGTTGGAACCATTTTGACCGACGATCCACATTTAACAGTACGCATGGCCGATGACGAAGTCGCGCCGACTAAGGTGGTGTTGGATTCGCGGCTATTAACTCCTCCGAACGCCAGAATTTTTCAAAACAAATCAAAAGTCTTCATTTACTGTGATCGATCGTATCCCTCTGAGCGGCGTCTGGCGCTCGAAGCCAAAGGAGCGATCGTTCGTCCTATGAGTGGCGAAGATGGAAAACTGACCCCGGGCTTCATTGACCTCAAATCAGTGCTTGAAGACTTGGCCTCATTAGGAGTTCAAGAACTGCTCGTTGAGGGCAACGCTCGGGTACTTGGCGCATTTGTACGTCGAAGATTGTTTGATCGCTTGTTGTACTTTATTTCACCCAAAATCCTTGGATCTAGCAGTAAGGATGTTTTTGAAGGTGTTGACACTTTATCACTCAATGAAAGTCTCAAACTTTCAGAAATTCAAACGCGCAGTCTCGGACAAGATATTCTTGTTGAGGGGCGACTTTAATGTTTACCGGATTAGTTGAGAAATTGGCAGAAGTGAAATCTCGGGCGCTTGAGGTTGGGGGGATTCGAATTTCTATCGAGCGTCCAAAGGACTGGAGTGATTTGAAGCCTGGAGAAAGTATTGCCGTCAACGGGATTTGCTTAACTCTCGAACGCTTTTCTGACGACGCTATGGAGTTTTTCTTGGGAATGGAAACGATGGCAAGAACCAATGCTCAGAACTGGGTTCCGTTAGAGCTGGTTAATTTAGAGAGAAGCTTGCAATTAGGAAGTCGGCTGGGCGGTCACTTCGTGTCAGGACATATTGATGGAACGGCACTGATTTGCGAATCCACTCCACTTGAAACATGTCACTTTATCAAGCTTCGGGTGAACACGGAGAACATCCGCTACCTTGTGCCAAAAGGGAGCGTCGCCATTGAAGGGGTCAGTCTAACTGTCAATTCAGTGGACTATCAAAACTGTACTTTTGAAGTACTCCTCATTCCGACGACAATTCAGTTTACCAATCTTGCAACTCGATCGGTTGGTGCGCTCGTCAACATTGAATTTGATCAGCTTGTCAAAACTGTAGTCGAGCATCTGAAGTTTCGTGAGGTACAAAATGCACAAAATTGAAGAGCTCATTGAAGAAATCAGACTCGGAAGACCTGTCGTCCTTGTTGATGACGAAGACCGAGAAAACGAAGGCGATCTTATCATTGCCGCTGACGCGATAACTCCAGAATGGATCAATTTCATGGCAAAAGAATGTCGCGGGCTGATTTGTCTGAGTATGCCCACTGATCAGATCAACAGATTAAATCTTCCAATGATGGTTTCCGACAGTAGCAATCGCTCTCCGCATCGAACCGCTTTTACGGTGAGTATTGAGGCAGCGCGAGGAGTAACTACCGGAATAAGCGCCTTCGATCGGGCTCATACGATTAAGACAGCTATTAGCAAAGACGCCGTTCCGGGTGATGTGGTGACGCCTGGCCATATATTCCCCTTGAGAGCTCAAGAGGGAGGGGTTTTGAAGCGCGCCGGTCACAGCGAAGGGAGTATTGACCTCGCTCGATTAGCTGGGCGGGGAGACTTTGGAGTCATTTGTGAAATCATGAATGACGACGGAACAATGGCGCGAATACCTGATTTAGAAAAATTTTGTGAGAGGTTTAATTTTAAGCTGGGTTCAATTTCCGATTTAATCAAATACCGAATTCAAAACGAAACGCTCGTTGAAGAAGTTTCTCAGGCCAACCTGCCTAGTCGGTTCGGGAATGAATTTAAGATTCGAATTTTTCGAAGCAAGCTCGACGGCGTTGAACATGCTGTTTTGCAGCTAGGAGACATCGACCCTGGCAAGCCGACGCTCGTTCGGGTGCATAGTGAGTGCCTGACAGGTGATGTATTTGGCAGTCTGAGATGCGATTGTGGCGATCAACTTCAAGCGGCTCTTCATCGCATTCGAACTGAAAAAAGTGGCGTGCTTTTGTATTTGAAACAAGAGGGGCGAGGCATTGGACTTGGAAACAAAATCCGAGCCTATGCATTGCAAGAAAAGGGAATGGATACAGTCGATGCCAATGTTCACCTTGGCTTTAAGCCAGACGAACGGGATTACGGAATAGGGGCTCAAATATTGAGAGCCATTGGAGTCAGGAGACTGAAACTTATGACAAATAACCCCAGCAAAAGAGCGGGGCTTGGCGGTTACGGATTAGAAATTGTTGAACGCATTGCGCTTCGCACTCCTTCGAATAGCAACAATGTTGAATACTTAGAAACCAAGCGAAATCGAATGGGCCACCTTTTGAGCCAGGAGCTAGATAAGTGAGAAAAGTAAGTTCTGATCTCCGCATCGGTATTGTGACCGCGAGGTTTAACTCCGAGGTGACTTCAAAGCTCAAAAGCGGAGCCCTTCAGGCGCTTGAAGAAAGTGGAATGACGTCTTCTCAAATTGTACAGGTCGATGTCGCTGGTGCCTTTGAGATACCGCTCGCCTGCAAAGCATTGATTGAGTACGCGCGGGTTGACGGTGTCGTGGCCTTAGGGGCTGTGATTCGTGGTGAAACCGCTCATTTCGACTATGTTTGCCAGGCCGTTGAAAGGGGTTGCTCGGAATTAATGTTGAGATTTGGCCGTCCTATTGGATTTGGGGTCTTAACTACAGAAAATGATGAGCAGGCCCTGGAACGAGCGGGCGGTTCATTTGGAAATAAAGGGGCGGAGGCGGCCCAAACCGTACTCGAAATGTGTGAACTCTTACATGGTCTAAAAAACATTCGACACCCCCAGCAAAGCCAGTCCTAATCAAGCGTTGACCGATACCGGTCGGTCATATATAGTGACTGGGTTCAAAAAAAAGTCTGTCATTGGAGGTTGTGAAGTGGCTTTGAAGTCCAAATCCAAGAAGGTTGATTCGTCCAAAAAATCCGTTAAATCCAAGAAAAAAGATGTGGTTGCAGCCGAAGTTGCTGCGGCTCCAGCACGCCCGGCACTAAAGGTTGTGACTGGGGTTTCTACATTTAAGCACCAAGATTTTGTGAGCCGCCTAACAGAAAAGCTCAGCCATTTTGATGCTAACATGATTCTTGAAGCGGCCATGTTGTCTGTGGGCGTAGAACAGCTTGATGATGGCTGTTATAAAAAAGAAGAAGTTCAAAATATCTGTCTAGCTCTTATTAAAAAGGGTGGACCTGCGTTTGCTGTTGGAACAAGGATCTATCGAGAGCTTGTAGGTTAAACTGTCGTGGCCGGTCTTGACCGAGGGGATACTCAACTTAAAGAGGTCACCGACGACAAGGCCGTAAGTCCCACCAATCCAGAAACACTTCCCCAAACTGAAATCAAAAAGCGCCGCCGTGAAAGGGTCACGATCGTAGTATTGGGCGTGCTCTTTTGTTTGCTCACCTTCCTTGAAATTTATTTGTCCAATATTAGTCATCGCTTGCCGTTTGTTAATAGCATCTTCTTTTTTGGGCTTGTGAATTTCAATGTCGCTTTGCTTTTGTTTTTGGCATTTCTGATTTTTCGAAATTTTGCCAAAGTCTTCAGCGAAAAACGTGGTGGATTTTTAGGAACTCGCCTGCAATCTAAGTTAATCATTGCGTTTGTCAGCTTTGCGTTGGTCCCTACAATTTTGCTTTTCTTAGTATCTGTTTTTTATATTAACTCAAGTTTCGATAAGTGGTTCAGTCTCAAAATCGGCAGTGTTCTTCAAGATTCTTTGGAAGTGACTAATAACTACTACTTAGCCACAAAAAAGAGATCGTTTCATTTTGGAAAACGGATCGCTGAAGAAATCGGTCGCCATCCCTATCAGATTCAAAAGACCATACAAAAATTGGGATCAGAATATAGTCTCGACGTCATAGAATATTATCCCGCTTTGTTTGAACGACCCTATTTGACGGTGAGCAAAGAAATCGGGCTTAAAGAAGTGCCAGGAGCCAGCGCCGAGTTCTTAGACAAAGGAATACGTCAGCGTGCTGAAGCGAGCATGATTCATAGCTTCGGCAAAGGAAATCTCATTAGATGCATCGTTCCCGTACCCCGAACGGGTGGGGCCGTGGTTGTGAGTACTTTTGTTTCATTGTCATTAGTTTCAAAAATGGATGTTATTGCCAGCGCATTCGAAGAGTATCGCGACGTGAATCCGCTGAAATATCCCATTAAGTCAATTTACCTTATAATATTGGGCTTGGTAACGCTTCTTATATTCTTCGGAGCTTCTTGGTTTGGGTTTCATTTAGCAAGGCAGCTATCTCACCCGCTTCAAATATTAGGAAAGGCCACAGAAGAAATTGCTCATGGCCAGTATCGGCCCGTTGATGTGCGTTCAGGTTCAATCGAAATTTTTCAACTGGTTGAGAACTTTAATAAAATGGTGGCCGACCTTGCACGATCGGAAAAAGATTTGTTGAGGCACTCCAGATATATCGGAATTATCCTTTCTAATATTTCGGCGGGTGTGGTTTCGATTGATCAAGAAGGTCACATCACAACGATTAATCAGTATGCAGGAAACCTTTTGGGAATTGATCCTGTTCGGTATGTGGGAAGCCAGTACAAAGATGTGCTGACTGGTGCCCATCAAGCGATGTTTAACGAACTTATTCAAACGATTAATAAGCATCGAGCTCAGTCTATTCAGAGAGAGTATCGTTTGAATATTAAAGGAGAGAACATCATTTTACAGGCAACCTTATCGCCGTTGAAAGATGGCCAAGGGGCAAGCCTGGGGTACGTACTCGTTTTCGACGATCTGACCAAAATGATACACGCTCAAAGAGCCAGTGCGTGGCGAGAAGTTGCTCGAAGAATAGCCCATGAAATCAAAAACCCGCTCACGCCGATTCAACTTAGTGCTGAAAGATTGCAGAAAAAGTTTGGTCACATCGTTAACGATGATGCTTTTGAATCATGTACTAAAACGATTGTTCAGCAAGTTGAAGAGCTTAAGCATTTGGTCAATGAATTTAGCTCCTTTGCGCGAATGCCACAGGCGCTTCCGATGCCGAATAATCTCAATGACATTGTCAGTGAGTCTTTGGTTTTGTTTAAAGAAGGACACAAAAACATACAGTTTACGGCCCAATTGGATCCCCAATTGCCAGTTTTTGATTTTGATCGGGAGCAGATCAAGCGGGCTTTGCTCAATCTCTTAAGCAATGCGGTCGCGGCCCTAGAAGGTAAGGTGGGGGGTAGTGTTGCAATTACAACACAGTATGATAGTGTTTTGCGTATCGCCAGGTGCACGGTCGCCGACAATGGGGTGGGCATTCCGGTTGAAGTGAGGGATCGAGTATTTGAGCCCTATTTCAGCACCAAACCCAGCGGCACCGGGCTTGGATTGGCCATTGTGAAACGTATTGTCGATGACCATCAAGGCTTTGTGAGGGTCTATCAGAATCAGCCTGAGGGAGTCCGATTCGTGATTGAACTTCCGGCTAACGCGACGATAGGACCCAAGACTCGAACAGACAGGTCATTAGATCAATTGGATGCATGAACATGAATAAACCATTAAAGCAGACAAAAGTTCTTATCGTTGATGACGAAGGCCCGATTCGAAAATCTCTAAATGAAATTTTAGAGGACGAAGGGTTTGACGCCTACGAGGCCGGAGATGGCAAAGAGGCCTTGCGATTGATGGCCGAAGTGCAACCCGATGCGGTTTTACTTGATATATGGATGCCGGGAATTGACGGACTCGAAGTTCTTAGCGAAGCAAAAAAACGGCACCCGGGCATGCAGTTTGTCATCATGAGTGGGCACGGAAACATTGAAACGGCTGTGAAGGCCACAAAACTCGGTGCCTTTGATTTTATTGAAAAGCCAATCAGTCTTGAAAAACTGATGATCGTTCTGAAAAACGCCATTGATTTCAATCGACTCAAAGAAGAAAACGCACAGCTCATCAGTAAGCTGAGAAAAGACATTAATATTGTTGGCGATAGCCAAGCGATGAAGGCGCTTAGAGCGATGATTGCTCGTGTTGCCCCAACTCATTCTTGGGTTTTGATAACCGGCGAAAACGGAACTGGTAAAGAGCTGGTCGCTCAAAATATCCATTATCAAAGTGTTCGCGCAGCCAGAGCTTTTGTAGAAGTCAATTGTGCCGCTATTCCTGAAGATCTCATTGAAAGCGAACTTTTTGGACACGAAAAGGGCGCGTTTACTGGAGCCGTTGCGCAACGAAAAGGAAAGTTCGATCAAGCTCATGGCGGAACATTATTTCTAGACGAAATTGCGGATATGAGCCTTAAAACGCAAGCCAAGATCTTGCGCATCCTTCAGGAACAGAGATTTGAACGAGTTGGTGGTCACGAAACCATCTTCGCCGACGTTCGAGTGGTTGCGGCCACAAACAAAGACCTCGAGGCCGAAATCAAATCGGGACGGTTTCGAGAAGATCTTTATTACCGGCTCAATGTGATTCCATTTCGGGTTCCTGCCCTAAGAGAGCGAATCGAGGATATTCCAATTTTGGCCAAGACCTTTGCAGACGGCTTTGCAAGAGAGAGCGGGGTGCCCGCTAAGGGATTTACTCAAGAGGCGCTAGAACTTCTTCAAGAGCATGCTTGGCCCGGAAATGTGCGTGAGCTTCGTAATCTCATTGAGAGGGTATTCATTTTGTGCCCAGGATTGCTCATTGATGCGGCCGACTTAAAGGCTATGGGATTTACTCCGAGCCACAAATCCATAGACGAATGGCCCATCGGAATTTCTTCAAGTCTAGGCTCTACGCTTCGAGAGGCACGGGCAGAATTTGAAAAGTCATTTATTTTAAGAAAGCTTGAAGAATTCGACGGAAATGTGAGTCGAACGGCGGAAATGATCGGAGTCGAACGGTCTCATTTGCATCGAAAAATTAAATCCTACGGCATCGAGGTCTAACAGCATGCGCTTATCGAAATATTTGTTTCATTCCCTTAAAGAATCACCGCAAGACGCCGAAATTGAGAGTCATCGCCTATTGGTGAGAGCGGGATTTATCAAGAAATTGGCTCCTGGGATTTACAGCTATCTTCCGTTAGCCCTTCGATCCATTCGCAAGTTTGAAGACATTGTCAGAGAAGAGTTGAATAAAAGTGGTGCCATCGAAATTTTGATGCCCATGGTTCAGCCACAGGAGCTCTGGGATGAAAGCGGGCGATGGGACCTCATGGGAAAGGGCCTGCTAAAATTTAAAGATCGCAACGAGCATTCGATGTGTTTGGGCCCTACTCACGAAGAGGTCGTAACTGACATCGCTCGACGAGAGATTAAAAGTTATCGCGACTTGCCTCTTAATCTCTATCAAATTCAAACGAAGTATCGTGATGAAATTCGGCCTCGCTTTGGGCTCATGAGAGGCAAAGAGTTCATCATGAAAGACGCCTATTCATTTGATGTGAGCAAAGAAGCAGCCCTTAAGTCCTACGAATTAATGTTTCAGGCCTATAAGCGAATCTTTAAACGATGTGGGCTTTCATTTCGTACGGTTCGAGCGGATTCAGGAGCAATCGGCGGTAGCCACACCCATGAGTTTCAAGTGCTTGCCCAAAGTGGTGAAGATCAAATTATGGCGTGCGAAAAATGCGATTACGCATCGAATATTGAAATCACTCCTGTTTTACGAAAAGTTTCCGAGGCCTCTCACTCCGGAAAGGCCGCCGAGTCGTTCGAAACCCCAGGGTTAAAAACCATCGATGATTTGGCAAAAAGCCTTAAGGTTAAGGCAGAGGGGCTAGTGAAAACCCTTTTTGTAAAAGGGGATAAAGGCGAATTTATTTGTGTGTTGATTCGAGGATCTGACGAAATCAACTTAGTAAAACTCAAGAATCAGCTCGGTCTAGAAAACACTCCTGAGCTGAGCTCTGATCATGAAGTATTGAAGTTGACAGGTGCAAATCCTGGAAGTTGTGGGCCGGTGGGTTTGAAGATTAGAACTTTCTGTGATCAATCCCTCAAGGCCATTGGTGACTGGGTTGTCGGCGCAAACAAAGACGGGTTTCACCTAAAAAATGTAAAGCCGGGCCGTGACTTTAGTCCCGCGGGTTGGGGCGACTTCACCCGTGCGGTCGAAGGCGATCCTTGCCCGGATTGTGGCGGCAAACTTAATTCTCATCGAGGAATAGAAGTCGGCCATGTTTTTTATCTTGGAGACAAATACAGCAAATCGTTAAAAGCCAATTTCCTTGATGAAAAGGGCCAAAGCAAGCCTGCAGAAATGGGATGTTATGGTATCGGGATAACGCGTACCGTACAGGCGGCCATTGAACAAAACCATGATAAAGACGGAATGATATGGCCTGTTCCGTTAGCGCCGTTTCAAGTTTATCTTGCGCTTCTTGATATCAATGATGCGCAGACCGTTGAAGCCGCCGAGAAAATTTATGATTCATTGACAAAAAATGGTGTCGAGGTCTTGTTGGATGATCGTGATGAGCGCCCTGGGGTGAAGTTCAAAGATGCGGATCTGATGGGATTGCCGGTTCGAATCAATATAGGCAAGAGATCACTCGCCGAGGGCTTTGTTGAATTTGTAGAGCGTCGAACTAAAACACAGTCCAAGGTTTCTCCATCAGAAGTGATTTCGAAAACTAAACAATACATTGAAAGTGAAATCGCTAAGTCGCGTGAGTGAGTCATGAAAAACCCAATCGTACTGGCTCTTGATATCGATGATCCCAACCAAGCGCTTGCGCTGGCACAGCAGCTCGGCCCCAAAGTTGGCGCGATCAAAATCGGGCCCCGCCTCACCTTTCGAATGAATCCAGAGAAATTGAGGGATCTCACGAGTCAGTCCCTGGTATTTTTCGATCACAAGTTTTTTGATATACCCTCGACAGTTGAATCGTCTGTTCAAGCGGCTTTTGACTTAGGAGTTCATTGGGTGACTGTGCACGCACTCAACGGTCGAGAATGTTTGGAGAGACTGGCACTTCTTGAAAAAAAACTAAAGAAATCTCGCCCTGAATTTCGCATCTTAGTTGTCACTGTACTGACAAGTTTTTCGACAGAAACGCTTCCTCCCATATGGAAGGAAATCTCTATTCTGGAATCTGTGTCTGAACTCGTCAAACAAGCTTATGAAAGTGGACTTACTTCTTTTGTTTGCTCTCCTCATGAGATTCAAGCGGTCAAGAGCGCAGTCAAAGGTGAGGCTTTTATCGTCACCCCTGGAGTGCGATTAAGTTCAGGCTCGTCACACGATCAAAAACGAACGGCTACGCCTCATGAAGCAATGGCACTTGGAGCTAATGCCTTAGTTATCGGTCGTCCAATCTTGGAAGCGCCGTCGCCGGATCAATGCATAGATGAAATTTTAGGTGCGCTTTGAGTAAAAGAATTATTCCGGGCATTCATTCAGTTATTGAGGCGATCAAAATTAGACCCAAAGAAATCGATCTGATTTGGTTGCGAGAGGGTGAACTCAAAGGCGACCTTCAAGACATTCAACATTCAGCCCAAAAAAATGGAATTAAAATTAAAAGATCGTCGCCCCAGGGAATGGATAAGATTGTGCAAAGCCACCAAGGTGTTATTGCAGAATCTCACGGTCGACCCGAGTGGAACGGGGTGGGGGGCGCTAAGCGTTGCCTGATTTTGGCATTGGATCAGGTTGAGGATCCTCACAACATTGGAAGTGTGGTTCGAAGCTCCTGGAATCTAGGAGTGAACCTTGTCATTTTTACAAAAGAGCGGTCCGGGCACTGGGGACCGGCAGCGCAGAAAGTTGCCACAGGTGGATTTGAGCATGTGCCTTTTATAGAGGTTTCAAACCTTGCATCGGAGCTTAAGACTCTGAAAGAACAAGGGTTTTGGATCTATGGTCTTTCTGAGTCCGGAGAAAAAAGGCTATCAGAAGTGGAATTTCCTGACCGGGTGATTTTGGTCGTGGGATCGGAAGGATTTGGTATTCGACGCAGCACAGAAGGTGAAATTGACGCGACTGTCCATATTCCCCAAGCGCCTGGGTCTAACTCATATAACGCATCGGTTGCCACCGCACTGGCAATGTACGAGATCAAGCGTCAGTGGGAATTCACGTAACCCATTAAATTTTCACAAAAAAGCCTTTGACTGGTAGTTCTATCTGCAATAAAACCGCACTTCAGTATTTGCGCTCACAGTGGACTCGTGTCCTTTGAGAAATCAAAATTCGCTATCGACTTTTTGTTGATGGCGTCGTTGTGTTTGCGTGGAGCTGAAATGATGAGAGTTGGAGTTGGGCTGGCGTAGCTCAGCTGGTAGAGCAGCTGATTTGTAATCAGCAGGTCGCGGGTTCGAGTCCCATCGCCAGCTCCATTTTGTGAGGTGAGGTTGCGGAGCGGTCAAACGCACCAGACTGTAAATCTGGCGGCTCTAGCCTTCGAAGGTTCGAATCCTTCCCTCACCACCAGTTCGCATACTTTGGAAATGCGGACTTTGAAATTTGAATCTGATGGGCGGGAGTAGCTCAGTTGGCTAGAGCATCAGCCTTCCAAGCTGAGGGTCGCGGGTTCGAGCCCCGTTTCCCGCTCCAATTTTTCGGGCGTTAAAGAAAAACGCCCAAGTAGCTCAGTGGTAGAGCACTTCCTTGGTAAGGAAGAGGTCACGGGTTCAATCCCCGTCTTGGGCTCCAAGTAGTTGGTGACTGAGGAATTGAAAGTTTAAGAGAAAAGAATCCTAAGGAGGATCGAGTCATGGCTAAGGAGAAATTTGAGCGTAAGAAGCCCCACTGCAACATTGGGACTATTGGTCACGTTGACCACGGTAAGACGACATTGACGGCAGCGATTACGAAGGTATTGGCTGACAAGGGGCAGGCGA
>JADLCR010000048.1 GCA_020847095.1 Oligoflexia bacterium
ATCTAGACGCACATCCATAGGGATAAAAAAGGAAGAGGCCGTACGGTCTTTGACAGCAACAGAGCCGCAGCCAAAAACCGAGGCGCTAATGGTAACTCCCCCCGCTCTTTCAGGCAGCACAATGGTTCCAGATGTTGCGTCTAAAATCGATGTGGCATCGGAAAGAGTTGTTGGAAGTATCGCCAAAAGATCATCTCCAGAAAATGAACAAGTGTACTTCTTATCTCTCGTCGACAGCGTCAGTGTGAGAAGACTTACACTTTTGGGCCCCGCCCAACTGATATTGACCTTTGAAACGACAAAGTAAGGCGTCGTGAGGTCGTTACCACCCACGGTGGTTCCGTCGCCAAGCGGCACCAAGACGGGGCTCGTAGGAACCACAGAAATTGTCAAAGGACTCGTTGTTTGAGAACATTGCAGTAACCCCAAAGTTAGTAATATCAGTAGTTTTCTCATCCCTCTCCTCCGCTGACATCAGGAGTTTCAGTTGATTTGCCGAAAGCTTTTTCTCGATTGAGAACCCGGGGAGTTAAAAACATAACGAGCTCGTTTTTTTCTCGTTCTGTAGAACGCTGCCTAAAAAGAGCCCCGAGCAGCGGAATCTTTCGGAGCCAAGGTATTCCTGTTTCGCCTTCGCTAACGTCCGATTGATAGATTCCGCCTAAGACAATCGTGTCGCCATTATCGACCAGAACTTGGGTTTGTGCCGAGCGTTTGTTGATCGCCCGAGCAGAGCTTCCATTAAGTTCGGTCGCGGCGTCTGGAAACTCCCTTAGAAGGGAGACTTCCATAATGATGCCCCCTTCAATGGTGATTTGCGGTTTCACCTTTAGTTCAAGCCGAACATCTTGAAAGGTCACTGAGGTAGAAGTCGTGTTCGATGTAGTACTCGTCGAGCTGCTAAAAACAGGAAATGACGTCGTTTGTTCGATTTTTGCCTCAGCACGATCAAGAGTCACAATTCGCGGAGAAGAAATGACCTTAACCATTCGCTCGAGCTCCAAGAGCCTTAAAGTTGCGTTTAGATCACCCAGAACATCGAGAGTTCCAACACTGACTCCAAGTTCTGCAAACGTTGAACCCGAATTTGAACCAGAGTTAAATCGAGGCGTCATGCGAAGATTGTTGCCAATATTCTTGGCTTGCCCACTCATGTTCCAGTTAATTCCGACAACCTTTGAAAAGCTCTCGCGCGCCTCGACTACTTTTGCCTCGATCAACACTTGAGGGGTTTGGGTATCAAGCCTGCGAATCAGTTCTGAAATTTTAGTAAGATTTTCTTCGATATCCGTGACCACCAATGTATTAGTCCGTTTATCCCCGCGGGCCTTTCCGCGTACGCTCAGGAATTCCTTGGCTTGCCCTTCAAGATCTTCGACCTTGGCATAAGAGATCGGAAAAAGCTGAACTCGAAGTGGCTGCAAAAGTCTTTGAGATTCCAGCACGCTTCTCGCCGCATCGGATTCGGCCTGAAGACTAGAGAGTTTTGCAATCCTTAGAATATTTCCTTGCCGAATGTAACCAAGCTGCTTTGATTGTAAAATAACAGCGAGTGCTTGATCCCAGGGGATTTTACGAAGCTTTAGTGAAATTTTTCCTTGAACATCTTCACCTACAAGAATGTTGAGTCCACTTTCTTCGGAAATAAATCTCAACACATCTCGTATATCAGAATCTTTCACTTCAAATGATATGGGGCGGCCATAAAATTTATTGTTTCCGGTGATAAAATCCGCAAGCGTTTTGTTGCCCGCTGTTCCGTCGGTAGCCACTTCGGCCATCGGTTCTTCAGCCGGGGGCGCCTCTTCGGTGCTCATCTCCGTATCAGGTGGTGGAGGTTCAGCGTTTTGCGCCACAGCCCCTGGTGATCCGCCTGCTCCTGCAATAAGAACTTTATTACCTTCTTGAGTGACTCCCGGTTCGCTCGTGTCACGCATCTGAACAACAATTCTTGCCGTGTTATCAGCCCCTTTGGCCTGATAGGCATTAACAGAAGCTATCGCGCCGCCAAATTCCTTCGTGTTGTACGGTCGTCGAAAGCGCGAAGGAACCACTGTGTTTTGAAATTCGATAATAAACTGGTTATTGGCTTCGTTTTTTCGAGAAGTCACCTGAACCTCTCGATTGGTCTTCACAACAAATGTTCCGCCGTTGACGTTAGCCTGGTAGTCAATTCCAGTAATGCGGGCGGGGGCTTCTTGGGCGGCGGGCGCTTCTGGCGCAGGAGCTTCAGCTTGAGGTTCGGGTACGGGTGGCGCTTGCTCTGCGACAGCGGCTTCGGGCACAGCCTCTGGCGGAGGAACTTGCTCTTGCCCTTGCGCTACTTGCTGATCCGCAGGTGGCGCCTCAGCCGCTTGTTCCGCAGGAGGATTCTGCAAATCTTGTTCAGAAGTTTCAGCCACGGGCGCATCTTGGGCCGGGGGTGCTTCGACCTGCGCTGACGGATCTTCTACAACGTCGGCATTGTCCTCAGTTGTTGCACAACCCGCAAGTGCCAGAATAATGAAAAGTAAGGCTATCGTCCTTGATGCCATGCATTCCCCCTATTGATCTTGTGTCAACTTCATTACTTTTGTTTGGTAGCTAACCGCTCCATCCTGAGCCGTGTAGCTTTCAACAATTACAATTTCACCTTCGCGAATACGGGCAATGTACCCGTTATTTTTTCCAACTCTTTCATTAACCTTTACCACATGACCTTTTCCGGTTGGATCAAGAACCATCGCCTTGGGCGACTTCACATCCCAAATGATTCCGGCAAGCTTAAGCTGATCCAAATCAAATCTTTGAAGCGGAAAAGTTGGCCCAATGATGGGTTCCGTACCTGACGTGTTTTGAACGGGCATGAATGGATCTCTTTTGCCTTCGGCACTATAGGAATAATCCTCGATAATTCCCTCAAGAGCACTAACAGGAGCCGGTTGTGCGGCCGCATTTTGAGATGGTATCGTTGCCGGAGCTGCGGGCTGCTCGATCGGAGTCGCTGGAGCCGGCTGGGCTGGAGCGTTAGCAGGCGCTGCTGGTGCCGCTGGGGCCACTGCCTCAATTTGTGAATTTGCTGCTGCGGGCTTTGCCGGTTTGGCTTGCTGTGAATAGGCCTGTGGCCCCAAGGTCTTAGACACGATGGTTGCGGCCAGCACGGCCATGACGGCAACAAAAATGTATCCAAGGGCTTGAGACGCAGTTTTCAGGATCATTTGCCCTTTCCCTCTTTATATCGATAGCCCACCAAAGTACCTGACATCTCCATCATTGGATATCCATCGATAAACTTTGGACTACCGATGATCACATTTCGAATATTAATGATTCTTGGAATTTTACTGACATTACCAAGAAAGGTGACGAGCTGAGGGTAGGTCCCCTTGAGCTTGATATCCATCAGCAGTTCGTCATAAAAATCCTTTGGAGTTGGGTCTTTAGGCTTAAATACGGAAAGCTCAACCCCTGATGTTCGAGCCTCTGAATAAACTTTTCTGAGCAAATCTTGGACATCGAGCTCTTTTGGTAAATACTCGAGCGCTTGACGAAGAGTCACGCTTACCGATTCCATTTCATTTTGAAATGTTTCACGATTTTGCGCACGATCTTTGGTTTCTTTGAGTTTGGCTTTGGCTTTAGCGACTTGATCCTTCAGACTTAATATTTGAGGGCGTAGTTTCTCAGCTTCGCTACCGTAAGTGAAATACAGAGCAGCAGCAAGACCTGCACCGACAAGAAAAAATAGTGACGGTGGAGCAACTTTAATTCTGTCAGATAAACTTGCCATTACAGATTCTCCAAGTTGCAACGAATCTCAAACTTTTTAACTGCACCCTCATTAGATTTAAACTCTTCACTTGATGAAAGAGTCACATTCGCAAAGTATATCGACGACTCCAGTTCTTTCATAAATTCAGAGACCACACTATCGTCTGAAGCAAACCCAGCTAGTGACACTTTTGATTCATTAATCTTCAGCTCATTGAGCCACGCTCGAGCCGGAATGATTCCTTGGAGAGCATCAAGACTCTTTACGTTTTTGAGTCTTTCTTTGGCCAGTCGCTTAATGACTTCGACTTGGCTGTCGAGCTTGCGTTTTTCCTCTTGGAACCTCTCCAACTCTTTAACAACGGGTTCAAGCTCTTTTAATTTTTTCTCAACCTCAGCGCTCTCGGCTCTCAAAACACGCATTTCTTCTTTAGCCTGGGTTCCTAGGTAGTAATTCCCGCCAAGCCATCCAATAAAAGGAATTACAAAAGCGATAATTTTACTTAGAACTTCCTTTTTTGAACTATCAATCGAGTCACCAACGCTGGTGAGCCCGCCGATGAGCGTCTGCGCCCTTCCGCTTCCTGAAATATCTCGTAAAAGATTAATTTTAATCATCGGTCGCCAGCCTCTCTCAAAGCAAGGCCTAGCCCGACGCATGCATAGGGGCTGATTTGACTGATATAGTCGGCGTTAAAAACTCTCGAGTCGTACTGAACCGTGGCAAATGGATTTAAAGATTCCAGCGTAACTCCAAGAGTGTTTTGCACCACTTCAAAGAGTCCGGGAATTCCAAGGCCCCCGCCGGTAACATACGCACGGGTTATTTTAACGTCGCTGCTTGAAGCCAAAAAGAAGTCGTAGCTTCTACGAATTTCTTCGGCAACCGCCTCATTGGTATGACCAATAACATCGGTGACTTCTTGGGGAACTGGTTGTCCCGTTCCCGCTGAGATCTTCAAATTCTCGGCTTCTTCGAGACTAACTCCCATCGCCTTTGAAATATCGGTTGTATAAGTAAGCCCGCCCACCGGAATGTCACGCGAGAAGGTCAATTCACCATGCTCCATAACCACAAAATCAGTTGTTCCCGCACCAATGTTTAAAAGAATAACGGCCTGACCTTCGAGCCTTCCGTAATTAGCCTCAAAACAATTGGCTAGCGCAAATCCGGCAACGTCAATGATCGAACATTCAAGACCAGCTGCTTCTATGACCTCGGCGTATCTCATGACGTAATCTCTCTTCGCCGCCACAAGTAAGACGTTCATTTGCTCAGGTGAAGTTGAGTCGTGAATGACCTGATACTCAAGATTGCTTTCGTTGATATCGAAAGGAATGTACTGTTCAGCTTCCCACTTGAGCTGTTCGCCCACAAGTTTTTCGTCTATTCGAGGAATGCTGATCTTTTTTGTTATGACGGCAGTGCCCCAGATGGCAGTCGCCGCTTTTTTTCTACCCGTTTTGGTTTGAGTAACGAGACTTCGAATGGCGTCACTCAAAACTTCTGGCGCCACAATTTCGCCGCCAACGATTGCACCCGGCGGCGTCGAGACATAACCAAACGCGGTTAACGTCGCAGAGCTTTTGCTCTTTTCAACTTCTACCAGCTTGATGGAGCTGGTTCCGATGTCGAGTCCAATGACTTTTTTTGATCCAAAGAGCATCCGGCTCTTCCTTATGTTGCGAAGCTAAGATGACATAATATTTCCTTTTCATGATACAACGTGGCGGCCTTCTTATGTCAAAAAAATGACCTACTCATTAAAAGGAAAAAAGAAGCTCAGATAGCCAGCGATGATTTGCTCACCAGCAAAAATGTAGATTAGCGCCGCAGCGATCAAGAATGGTCCAAAAGGAATAGTCGTACGTAAACCCGACTTTCGAATAGCTGCATAGACACCTCCAACTAAGGCCCCAGCAATGCTGCTCGCCAGAATGCAAAAAATGATGCTTTTCCACCCTAACAGCGCTCCGATCCAGGCCAAAAGTTTGATGTCCCCGCCGCCCATTCCTTCTTCGCTTCGAATCGCCAAGTAAAGGTACGCCACTGCCCATAGAAATCCGCCGCCAGCCAATAGTCCAAGGACGGCGTCAATAAATTGACGTTCAGGGTTGACGAGACTGCCCAAAAGTCCAAGTCCAATCCCGGTCAAAGTAAACTTATCTGGCAAGATGCGATGATCTAAGTCGATAAAAGCGCAACAAACAGCCATGAACGAAAAAACAAAATACTCGATCGCCGTAACGGTGAGTCCAAAATGGTGATAAACCATCAAAAACAAAATCGTCATCAAAAGTTCAACAGCAAAATATTTCCAAGAAATCGACTTATGACAATGGCGACATTTTCCTCTCAAAGCAAGGTACGAAACGAGTGGAATATTGTCATAGGGCTTTAAAGTTTTTTTGCACTTTGGGCAATGACTCCATGGAAAAGAAATACTCTTTCCCTGAGGGAGTCTCACGATGACCACATTGGCGAAGCTTCCCAAACAAGCGCCCAACAGGCCCACTAAAAAATAATAGACAAGCTCAAGTGAAATCACGATTTTCAAAAACCCAAAGGGCCCCAATGAGAAGTATCAGTGTCCAAGCTCCCCAAATGCAAAATGCGCTCAGGACGGCTTGCGATGAAATGACTTCTCCGTGCACAACGGCCGCCTTAAAATTAAAATACTCGAGATTTGGAAATACTTTGGAAAACCACTTTCCGACAAACTTAAGTAAGTCGCTTTGGCTTTTTTGACTGAAATACCAAATATCATTAACTCCGTGCCCAATGAGCCAAAGCGATAATGCAAAAATGGTTGTTAAAATGGGCCTTACGAAAACCCCCAAAAAAACAACGATTGCCAGCAAAAGAAGCGATTCCGCCATAACTCCCAACTGGGAGATGAACAATTGCTGAGGATTGAATGTTCCCATGGCCACGCATAGGGCCGCCAAGAATGTGGATATAAGAATATCGACCAAGAGAAGGATCGCGGCCATTCCAAAAAATTTCCCCAGTATGAACTGCGTCCTTGATAGTGGCTTTGAAAGAATCGTGAGAATCGTCTGGCGCTCCATTTCTTTCCATACCAGTGAGCCTCCGACGAAAATCGCAAGCATTCCGCACCCGAGTTGAGCCGCTACCAATCCAAAATCGGTAACGATTCGAGCCTGTTCCGCAAAGCTGAGGCTACCCAACAAAACACTGACACCGAGCAGTCCAAGCGCAAAAAGCACAAGTCCATACAGCACACGATCTCTGAGAATTTCTTTTGCCGTATTAACTGCAATCCACCAAACAGGTTTCACGCCAACCCCTTCTTAACCGCAAGAAAGATTTCTTCCATACTTTGTCGCTTTTGATCAACCCTCACAATAGAGTGACCAGCGGCCCGAGCTTGATCTATGCCCTTTTGAAGCTCTGACAGTGATTCAAAAACTTGCTCTGAAAACTCTCCTGAAGCTTTGCGGATCGATAAAAGATGCCCCTTAGAATGCCGAGCAATCAGCTCTCTAACTCCAGATTCCAGGATGAGTTTTCCTCCATCAATGATAACGACTCGGTCACATAGCACCTCCACATCATGAAGGAGGTGAGTGCTAAAAAGAACGGTAACTCCTCGCTGATGACAGCGACGAATAATATTAGACAGTTCCGCCCGCCCATCAGGATCTAATCCGCTCATGGGCTCATCGAGTATCAAGAGTTTAGGATCGTTAATCAGCGCTTGAGCAACTCCGATTCGCTGGAGCATTCCCTTAGAATAGCGTCGCAGTTGCCGATCGGCAGCATGCTCCAGTCCCACTTCCTTTAAAAGATCATCGACGCGTTCAGAAGAGCGACGGTCTTTAAAAAGTTTTGAAACAAAAAATAAAAACTCTCGCCCTGTGAGGTAATCGTAAAAGTATGGCCGCTCTGTTAAAAATCCAATTTCACGTCGTGCCTCGACCTTATGGTGATCAGATCCAAAGATCTTAATGGAACCCTGATCAATGTGGATAAGGCTCATGATTGATTTGAGAGTTGTTGTTTTTCCAGCTCCGTTGGCCCCTAAAAAACCCACCAATTCACCTTGATTCACCGAAAAACTAAGGTTATCCACCGCTCGAATATGTTTTCGAGTCAACGGAAGTTGAAAGTTCTTATGTAAATTTTTAACTTCCAGTGCCGGTATCACTTGTTTTTCTCATTCGCAGATTCAAGATATTTGACCAATTCGCGCACGGGGTCGTACTGCCGGCTCGTTGCCAGCTCTAGGGACGTCACTCCAAATAAAGTCTTGAGAATGTTTTTATCGGCAGGTTCGTCTTTCATATCAATGAGGGTGAACATCACATCATGAGTAAACTGAGGAAACTGCTCGTAGAAATCTTGTCTGACACAGAATGGGTCGTTGGGAATGGGATTACTCACCCAGATCACCCTCACTTTATCGCTTTCTTTTGGATAAAATTTTGTCCAAGCACCCGTGGTGCCTTTAACATTATCGGCAAAAACCGCGACAGCATCGGCTTTTCCGTCTAAAAGTCCACGAACCGAAGCGTCGTGATTACCGAAAAACTTAACCTCTTTAAACGCGGTTTTGGGCTCTAACCCGGATTTATTAAATTCGACCATGGGGAATAAATATCCCGACGCACTTCGATCATCGACGAATCCGAACACTTTTCCTTTTAGATCGCGCATCTTCTTAATAGGTGAATTTTTTGGAACGATGATGGCGCTAAAATAAAATGGACTGTCCCAAACTTTTTTCAAGAGGGGCTTTGCTCCTGCTCTTTGTTCAGCATCAACAAATGTGCGAGCTGAGAAAAAGGCAAAATCTAGCTTCTTCGAAGCCATAGCGTCGGTCAGACCGTTATAGTCTTTTGAAATGTAAACCTTAAATGGAATATGCAGTTTGTTTTGAAGAACCTTGGCAAGCTGGGCAGCATTTTTTTTAAGCCACTCAGGGTTTTCGCCGGGTATGAAGCCCACTGTAACCGCTGACGGACTTCGACCGTCCGCGACCGCGGGCCCATGACTAAAAACAAGAAGTAACGCGAATGCAAACAATAGTCGTATGAACATAGCTCCTCGCATCATATGATGATCTATTGTTCCAAACTTATTTTTTGAAATCAAGAATCGCTATAAGGGTGAAGTACGTATTTGGTACCTAGGATGATTGTGACGACTTTGGAGAACACGAACGACGTGCTCAACCACCGACATCTCTGTAATACAGGGAATATTCTTATCCACACAGGACCGACGAATAGAAAAACTGTCCGCAACGGCCTTCGCTCCCGAGACCGTGTTGATGACTAGACTGACCATGCCGCTTTTAATGGCGTCAACGCAATGAGGGCTTCCCTGTTGCACCTTATTCACCGCCCTAACCTTCACCCCAATACCTTCCAGAAACTTTGCGGTTCCAGGAGTAGCGATGATGTCAAAACCAAGGTTAGACAAAATCTTGGCGAGCTCGGGAATCTCTTCTTTATCTCGATCGCGAATAGACAAAAAAACCGTCCCTTCGCTGGGCAGTCTCACTCCAGCACTTAAAAAGGCCTTTTCCAATGCTTCCGCATAGTCGGGAGTTAGCCCACCAACACCATGAGACCTACCCATGGTTTCGCCTGTGGATCTCATTTCGGGGCCTAATAGGGCATCGGCTTCTTGAAACTTTTTAAACGGAAAAACCACCCCTTTAACACATATAGAATCCATTTCCTTCCAATAGCGGGTGATATGAATTGGCTCGCCAAGCATAGCCTGAGTCGCGAGTCGCACCAGCGGTATTCCAGTAGCCTTTGAAACAAACGGAACTGATCGCGAACTTCGAGGATTAGCCTCAAGGACATAGATCACGTCATTTTTAACAGCCAGTTGAAGGTTCAAATGTCCTACAACTTTCATCATGTGGCATAGCTTTCTTGAGAGGTCTTCGATTCGGTCAATGAGAGGTTGTCCAACTCTCTGCGGAGGCAAAACTCCCATGCTATCACCGCTATGAGTGCCAGCGGCCTCAATATGCTCAACCACACCACCAATTAAAACAGTTTGCCCGTCTGATACGACGTCCACGTCAAGCTCAAGCGCATGATCCAAAAACTCGTCAATGAGAAGGGGACTATCGGCGGCCATCAAATCCCCGACTGTTGACAGGTAGTTTTGAAGTGCTTTCGGCTCTTCGATAATCTCCATTTTTCTTCCGCCCAATACAAAACTCGGACGGCAAATGACGGGAAATCCAACTCGCTCAGCAGCCTTAATGGCCTCTTGTGCCGTTGAAGCGGTTTCGTGCTTGGGAAGGGCTAATCCCAATGATCGACAAATTTGTGAAAACAGCTTTCGATCCTCAGCCTGGCTAATTGACTCCAAGCTCGAACCCAAAATTTGAAAACCGGCTTTTGAAATTTTCGGCGCTAAGTGGATGGGCGTTTGACCGCCAAACTGAACGCAAACTCCCTTGGGTTCAACAAAGCGCAGAACTTCAATGACGTGTTCGGCCGTTAAAGGTTCAAAGAAAAGTAAATCACTTGTGTCATAGTCGGTTGAAACAGTCTCCGGATTGCTGTTGATCATCACGGAAGTCCGCCCTAATGACCGGATACTTCGAATAGCCTGGACGCAAGCATAATCAAATTCAATAGCTTGACCAATTCGATTAGGACCACTACCCAAAACCACAACGGCTGACTCTAAGCCCAAGGGCTTTTTTGCTGGTGCCCAGTAGCTCGAGTAATAATAAGGCGTATTGGATTCAAATTCACCCGCACAGGTGTCCACAGACCAATATCCTGGATTAATCGAATGCTTTTTTCGAGCTTGAGTCACCGTTGATTCAGCAACTTTAAGTTGAGCTGCGATAAAGGCATCGGTCATTCCAAGCCGCTTGAGATTCAAAAGGGAATCTGCACTTTCGAGATCACCGAGAGAAATACTTTTTTCGGCCAGCACAAGCTCTTGGATTTTCTCTAAAAACCAAGGAGTAATCGCAGTTTTTTCGAAGATCTGATCGACCGTCAAACCCTCTCGAAACGCTTGGGCAACGTAAAAGAGTCGTCGACTATTGGGAGTTACAAGTTTCTCTTCATCCCATGGCACTGGATCAAAACCACCGGTGCCCTTTTCTAGTGACGCAACCGCCTTGAGTAAGCTTTCTTTAAAGGTACGACCGATCCCCATGACCTCACCAACGGATTTCATTTGTGTGGTCAAAAAGTCTTTAGATCCCGGAAATTTCTCAAAATCAAAACGAGGAATCTTTGTCACCACGTAGTCGATGCTTGGCTCAAAACAACTCGGTGTCGTTTTAGTAATATCATTTAAAATTTCTTCAAGTTCATATCCCACTGCCAATTTTGCGGCGATTTTTGCTATGGGAAACCCGGTCGCTTTGCTGGCCAGTGCTGAAGAACGAGAAACCCGTGGGTTCATTTCGATAACGATACGTTCTCCGTTTGCCGGATTGACGGCAAACTGGATATTGGCACCACCAGTTGCGACACCAATAGTCTCGATCACTCGGCAAGCTTCGTCACGCATAGCTTGATATTCTTGATCCGTTAGAGTCATGATCGGCGCTACCGTAATGCTATCGCCCGTATGAACGCCCATGGGATCTAAGTTTTCTATGGAGCAAATAACGACAAAGGTTCCCTTATGATCTCGCATGACTTCGAGCTCAAATTCCTTCCAACCCAGAACACTTTGCTCCAACAATACTTCCGTCGTCGGAGACTCGCTCAGCCCGAATTCCAATATTTTCTCAAACTCCTCAGGAGTTTTTGCGATTCCCCCACCTGATCCACCAAGAGTAAAACTAGGTCTTAAAATGACTGGATAGCCGATCTTTTTTACGGCCTCCCAACCCTCTTTCATTGAATGAACTGTAAAACTCAGAGGAACCTGAGCTCCAATCTTGGCCATTTCTTTCTTAAACAACTCTCGATCCTCAGCCTTATTGATGGCTTCAACGGAGGCCCCCAAAAGCTCGACATTAAACTGCTTTAATACCCCTTCTGCGTGAAGCTTCATGGCGGCATTGAGAGCAGTTTGCCCACCAAGTGTGGGGATCAGCGCTTGCGGTCGTTCTTTTTCGATGATGGACCGGAGATAAGGCAACTCAAGGGGCTCGATATACACCCGATTGGCTGACTCCGGGTCAGTCATAATCGTAGCGGGATTAGAGTTCACGAGAATGACTTCGTAACCTTCTTCTCTTAGAGCCTTACAGGCCTGTGTACCCGAGTAATCAAACTCGCACGCCTGGCCGATCACGATCGGCCCGCTTCCAAGGAGCATGATTTTTTTTATATCGGTACGCTTTGGCACTTCACTAAATCCTTAGTTTCGCGTCATTTGTGTAAATAAACTCAAGCTTGATGTGTTTGTACTGTTCAAACTTGTATCTCATCTTCATCAACTTCAACATTAGCGCTTCTTTGTGTGTTTGATCTAAGTGTCGCACCTGCTTGATTTCTTTTTGGATAAAACCCGAAGCCTCTAAGGGATGAAAACAAAAGCCTCTCGTAAAAACCCAAGTTTTTTCATAGGGAATCAGTCGGGCTTCAAAAATTTCGCTGGGATTAAAGCCGGCGGTAATAGTGGAGTTTTCTAAAATATATTTCTTTTTTGATAGCAAGTCTCTGACGTAAACATCGGTGTCGCGAAGCTTAAGAAACTCATACAGGCTGTGGACGGTTTTGGTTAAATTCTCATATAGAGGCAAAAGAGTGTCGGCCAATTTATCCCTATTTTTCTCCAGATGAAATTGCGCTGGAGGAAGATGCGCCGTCGAAAGCTCACGAGAAAAAATGTACCAATCTAAAAATTGCGACATGCGCGTTTCGAAATTTGTACTTTCTTCGTCGACAATGCCGGCGCGCTCAAAAAATTCTCTCTTGGCGTCCATCACCTCTTGTTTGTAGTCTGGACCTGTGTATTGCGCCGTTAAATCTTCTAGTAATCGGTCATAAGGACTTAAGCTCACAACACAACCTCATGGACAAAGTGATCAAATAAAACTCGAGAGTCATGGGGACCGGGCCCGGCTTCGGGATGATATTGCACACTCCACGCCTTTTTCGCCTTGCACTCAATTCCTTCAATTGTTTTGTCATATAAATTTATTTGGCTTAACTGCACGCCCGTTGGAAGATCGGGGTCGACGGCATAACCGTGATTTTGTGCGGTCATGTATATTTCTCCAGTGGCAAAGTTTTTCACCGGGTGATTGGATCCTCGATGACCAAATTTTAATTTATAAGTTCTCCCACCAAGGGCAAGCGATAGGATTTGATGGCCCATACATATTCCAAACATGGGCTTAGTTCCTAGCAGCTGTTTAACGATTTCAGGAGCATGTTCAACGGCCGCTGGATCGCCTGGACCATTAGAGAGAAATAGCCCGTCGGGGTTCCAATCTAAAATTTCTTTTGCGGTAGCTCGAGAATTAAACACAGCGACTTCTTTAACTCTCAATAACAACTGATCAAGAATGGATTTTTTAAATCCATAATCTATGAGTGCGATTCGTCCTTTTTGCTTTGACCCTTGATGTAGGGTTGTCTTTTCTTGGCTCACTTCATTAACCCAGTCCGAGCCTACCGCTTCTTTAGCTTGTCGAATGCGCTCCCTTCCGATGATTTTAGCCTCTTCGACACTTTGAGTGCAAACTATGGTTCCCCACGGGGTACCTCGCGAACGCAAATGTAGAGTTAAACTTCTGGTATCGACGCCATTTAAAATTGGCGATTTAAATTCAAATAACTCTGACTCAAGAGACCGTCGATGACGGGATTTATGGACATCGTTAAATTCAAGGCAAACAAATCCTTGAGCCCAAACTCGCTTTGACTCCCTTTCTGCGGGTAGGGTTCCATAATTGCCTTGCTCCGGAGCCGTCATGACAATGATTTGGCGATAGTAACTAGGGTCCGTGACAATCTCTTGATAGCCCACTAAAGACGTGTTGAAAACAACCTCACCAACACACTCCCAATGAGTTTCGCCTAGGAATTCCCCCTTAAAAACTTCGCCATCATCGAGTACGAGATATCCGGTCAAACCGTTATCCCTTTCTCTAAGTTGAAAACCTCTCGTCCATCGACATAAGTAGCGAGTACACGGCCGGTTACATCCCATCCAATGAATGGTGAATTACTGGACTTAGAGAAAAAAGAATCTTTAGTGATTTTCCATTTTAACTTCGGATCCACAATAACCAGATCCGCCAGCATTCCAGCCTTTAGTTGACCTCGATCTTCAAATTTAAAAGCTCGCGCTGGAGAAGCGGTCAAACTTTCAACTAAACGCTCCAAACTCAGCTCACGTTTTTCTACAAGTTTCATGCAAGTCGCAAATGCCGTTTCAAGCCCAATAACACCGTTGGCCGCCTGACCAAACTCGACATCTTTATCTTCTATGCAGTGAGGGGCGTGATCGGTGGCAATGCAATCAATGATTCCGCTTCTAAGCGCATCGACCAGGGCTTTACGATCTTGTTCAGTGCGCAGTGGGGGGGCCATTTTGTAGTTGGTGTCGTAATTTCTTAATGATTCGTCGGTCAAGAGCAGGTGGTGAGGAGTTACTTCACCGGTTACTTTGAGCCCCCGTGCTTTTGCGGTTGCCAGAGCTTCAACTGCTCCTTTTGAAGATAGATGGGCCAAATGAAGCCTCGAAGCTGTGTGAGCACTGAGGCTGATATCTCGTGAAACAATGACGTCTTCAGCAGCATGAGGAATTCCGCGCAAACCAATTTGCGAACTCACAAGCCCTTCATTCATGCAGCCTTGGCCAACCAGGTTTTCATCTTCACAATGTTCCACGATGGGGATGTCGTAGCTTGAAACGTACTCCATGGTCTTGCGGAGCAAGTAAGCATTCATCACACATCGGCCGTCGTCACTCAAAGCCACACAACCGTTTTGAATCATGCCATTGATTGCGGCCATACTTTGACCTGCGAGATTTTGACTGATGGCGCCGATTGGGTACGTTCTCACTACTGAAGTAGCCCGAATTCGCTCCATCATAAACGCGGTCACAATTCCTGAATCATTGACCGGATTAGTATTTGGCATCGCGCAAACTGTCGTAAATCCGCCAGACGCTGCTGCCCGACTTCCGGTGGCAATCGTTTCTTTATTTTCTTGGCCTGGCTCTCGAAAATGAACATGGAGATCGATAAATCCGGGCATGAGGTGCTGTCCGCCGGCATCGACGACCTTACCTGAATCGGCGTTCTTACCCTTAATCACTTCGATAATCTTGCCGCCATCTATGACAATGCTTCCCGATGAATTAAGTCCCGTTGACGGGTCAAACAAATGGGCGTTCTTGATTGTCAAACTCATAAATTCTTCCCTCGGGGCACCCCTAGAATTTCAGACAGCAAAACGGCCCTCATCAAGACACCGTTATGAACTTGCTCTAAAACTTTGCAACGCGGATCTTCAAGCACCGCCGAAGTCATTTCAATCCCTCGGTTGACCGGTCCGGGATGCATGATAATGGCGTGTTTAGCGATTTTCCCTAGTCGCTCATCGGTCAAACCAAATCGCGATGTATATTCTTTTATTGATGGTACTTGAAAAGTAGATTGTCTTTCAGTTTGCATTCTTAGCGCCATCACCACATCGGCCTTTGGCAACTCTTCGTCAAGACGGCTGGTGACGCGAACGCCCCATTCAGTGGCCAGAGGAGGGACAAGCGTTGGAGGGGCGCACACCGTGATCTGTGCTCCGAAACCTCGAAGACAGTGAATGTTGCTGCGCGCGACGCGACTGTGGGCAATATCGCCTATAATCAAAACATGAAGGCCGCGCAGTTGAGGAAAACTTTCGCGAATTGTAAAGGCATCCAAAAGAGCTTGCGTCGGATGCGCATGAAATCCATCACCCGCATTGATTACCGGAATTTTTAAAAGTTTAGAAATTTGCCCTGGCACTCCGCTTCCCCCGTGACGAATCACCATGGCATGGGGGCTGAGTGCTTCAACGTTTCTAGCTGTATCAAAAATTGTTTCGCCTTTTTGATGGCTGCTGCCCACGGCTTCAAGCTTCAATACTCTCAGCCCTAATCGGTAGGCTGCCATTTGAAAGCTAGTGCGGGTTCGTGTGGAAGGTTCGAAGAAAAGTAACGCTACACTCTTACCTGAAGCTTGCGGCAAGACTTGTTCTTTTTGGCTCGATTCAAAAGCTTTAAGTTTTAAGGCTTCTTCGATTAAGAAAAGCACTTCCTCGGGACGTAGATCAGGTATATCTAGCAGAGATCGCCCAAGAAGATTCATAATCTCTCCCAACCTATTGAAATCGCGGTCGGATGTCAATCGATGAGCTGTGCTATTCGTCCCCACCGGGGCGTAGGGATTCGGGTTCCCCAAAGACGGTTTTCCCAGTCAAAGGACAACCAAACGAGAAAGGCTCTCCCTTCGAGGTTTTCTACGGGAACCATTCCCCAAAACCTCGAATCATCGGCCGCATCACGGCTATCGCCCAAAACGAATAAAAGTCCTGCGGGAACGATCGTAGGTCCGAAACCGTCTCGATTGACCTCTTTTCTGAAGGCCACCAGGTGCTCCCCAAGCTCTGTGGATTCACGATGCAATGCGTGACTTTCCGCAAAAGGGACTCCGCGGAGCAGCTCCGTTGGGTCGTCAACCGGAATAGAGGCCACAGGGTTATCGTTAATGATGACCGTTTGCCCTCGAACTTCAACTTTGTCACCGGGTATCCCCATGACCCGCTTCACAAACACGAGACGGGGATCATCAGGATATCGGAAAAGCATCACCGCTCCCCGCGCCGGGATTCTGGGCTTGATCCAATTGGACTTACTGAATGGGAAGGTGACCCGATAAGGCAATTTCCAGGCAAAGATCACATCACCGGAGCGAAGGGTTGGGATCATAGAGTTAGAGGGGATTTTATATGCAGATATGACAAACGCTCTTAGGGCCAAGGCCACTAAGACAGCGACTATGACTCCTTCAACGTACTCCCTCCAAATCGCTTGCCTTCGAACACCCCACCTTGCCATATGCTCCCGCTAGTTTACTGAATGAAAAAACCTTCCCCACCGAACGGTGACGGGATTACACAGAAAATTAAAGGGTTCACTAAAAGTCTCATTGCAGCTTAACCAAACGAACATGGCTCGACCTAAAATATTGTCCATAGGAACGAAACCCCAGATACGGCTGTCATTTGATTTGTCTCGATTGTCGCCCATCACAAACAATGAATTTGCAGGCACCTCAATTTCACTCACAATATTATGAATGGCGTCAGTTTTGATCAGAATAGGATGACCCTCTGATCCGAGTTTCTCTTCTTTGACGACAAATGTGTCGCGCTCGTAATCGAGATCTTTGTCTTTAAGTAAAGCCATAAGCTCTTGGGCTTTTTGATGATTCATACTCTCAATTCGTTGACCGTTGATTTTTAGATTTTCACCATCCCATGTGATCTTGTCTCCAGGGACTCCAACTACCCTCTTGATAAAAAATGTGCTTTCATCTTCGGGAAATTTGAACACAATGACTTCACCACGTGCCGGAAACTTAAAGTTGACTAACCACTTTTTAGAAAATGGGACTCGCACGCCGTAGACCAATTTGTTCACAAAAATATGATCTTGAATCAGGAGACTTGGGAGCATACTTCCCGAGGGGATAACGTACGCTTCAACAAGGCACCAGCGAATGGTGAGAGCCACCAACACGGCTAAAGCTAAAGATCCAAATCCACTTGTCCAAGTCCCACGCACGAATCAATCCTCCGTCTTCAAAATCGCCAAGAATGCTTCTTGAGGGACCTCAACGGTGCCCACTTGCTTCATCCGCTTCTTACCTTCTTTTTGTTTCTCCAAGAGTTTACGCTTTCGAGTGATATCTCCGCCATAACATTTAGCAGTGACATCTTTACGCAACGCTCCAAGGGTTTCTCTCGCAATTACTTTTGAGCCGATGGCCGCTTGTATGGCGATCTGAAACTGCTGACGGCTTAAAAGTTCTTTGAGTTTTTCACAGAGACTTCGTCCGCGCTTTTGTGCCTTTGACTCATGACTGATAATCGACAAGGCATCGACGGGTTCAACGTTTAGCATAATGTCGACTTTAACGAGTTTTGATTCTCGAAACTCAAGAAACTCATAGTCCAAAGACGCGTATCCGCGAGAAATAGATTTAAGTTTATCGTAAAAATCCAAGACAATCTCGTTAAGAGGTAGCTCGTAAACGATGATGGCTTTCTTCTCGTTCACGTATTCGAGTTTTCTTTGAACGCCGCGCTTGTCTTCACAAAGCGTTAGGATTCCGCCAATAAATTCCGATGGAGCATGAATCGTCCCCAAAATAAACGGCTCCTCAAGCTTTTCTATTTTTGTAACTGGGGGCAAATCAGCAGGATTTTCAATCTCAATGACCGTTTTGTCGGTTTGAGTGATGCGGTAAACAACGCTTGGCGCGGTTGTGATCAGGTTGAGACCGTACTCACGCTCAAGTCGCTCCTGCACAATCTCCATATGAAGGAGTCCCAAAAATCCGCAGCGAAAGCCAAACCCCAACGCCACGCTTGTTTCGGGTTCAAAAGAAAAACTGGAGTCATTGAGAGTGAGTTTCTCAAGGGCATCGCGCAAGTTTTCGTAGTCAGGCCCATCAACCGGGAAGATCCCGCTAAAGACCATGGGCTTTACGACTTTAAATCCCTTTAACGGCTCTGACGCCGGCTTTCGAGCATCAGTAACCGTATCACCAATCTTGGTGTCGTGAACGTCTTTAATACCTGAGACAATAAACCCGACTTCACCAGGGCCCAGTTCATCAAGAATCTGCGCAAAAGGTGCGAACGCTCCGACCTTCAAGACTTCAAAATCTTTTCCAACACTCCATAGTCGAATCTTCATTCCGGGCTTCACGATGCCGTCGACAACACGAACTAAGATAACGACTCCCTGATAAGAATCAAACCAGCTATCAAAAATAAGAGCTTTCAAAACCGAGCTCTTATCTCCTTTTGGTG
This sequence comes from Oligoflexia bacterium, assembly GCA_020847095.1. Classification (GTDB taxonomy): domain Bacteria; phylum Bdellovibrionota; class Bdellovibrionia; order JABDDW01; family JABDDW01; genus JADLCR01. Next base: position 18,757 of record JADLCR010000048.1, read on the forward strand.
ACGGAACTTTTTTAACAACGGCCTCTAAGATTTCTTCAATTCCAATTTTTTCTTTAGCACTGGCGGGAATCGCTTCGGAGGCATCAATGCCAATGGTGTCTTCTATTTGCTTTTTAACACCATCCGGATCGGCACTTGGGAGATCAATCTTGTTTAGTACCGGAATGATCTCAAGGTTATTATCGATGGCCATGTACACATTAGCCAACGTTTGAGCTTCAACGCCTTGAGAGGCATCAACGACTAAAACAGCTCCTTCGCAAGCGGCAAGCGACCGAGAGACCTCGTACGAAAAATCAACGTGCCCCGGAGTATCGATCAAATTGAGTTGGTAAGTGTTGCCATCCTTAGCCTTATAGTTGAGTCTCACCGTTTGAGCTTTGATTGTAATTCCCCGTTCTCGCTCAAGCTCCATATTGTCGAGAAACTGATCTTTAAGCTCGCGCTGCGAAAGTGCTCCGGTGAATTCCAAAAGTCGATCAGCCAAGGTGCTCTTGCCATGATCAATATGGGCAATAATCGAAAAATTTCGGATTAGAGACTGATCCTGATGGCTCATTTGTTTGAGAATTTCTTTGTATTCATGAGGGCTTAGGAAATACCGTAACCCACCTTATGTTGCAACTGCGTTATGGATGAGGTTCATTAGGAAATGGGCACTCTTTGGGAGCTTCGCAGTGAAAGGTTTTAGATTCAGTTTTGATTTCTGTAACAGAGGTGGGAATGCGCTGATAGCCGCTCTGAGGGCCCGAGCAGTTTTGGTAGCCTAAGAGAACGCCCATAAGGCCCAACGCCACCGCATACCGACCAACGAACTGCATAAGTCCCTTACCCATCAATGAGCCTATCGGAGAAGCTGACGCGCCGCTTTAGGACTTTCGTAGGGGTTCGGAAGTTTTCTAAAAGGCCTTTTTGCTAGGACTAGCAAAATCATCAGTCTAATCCATGGGTTAAATATCGCATTTTGAGCTTGAGACTAAGGCTCATCTGTCGAAAAGCACTTAGCGGAGGAACGTATGATGAAAATGGGCTTACCTGGCCGGCGGGCTGTAATTCGTTTGAGCCTGGTCCAAGCACTGAGTGTTTCTCTGATCATTTCGATACTCGAGCGGAGTGCTTGGATTGGATTGGAGCTAACCG
>JADLCR010000049.1 GCA_020847095.1 Oligoflexia bacterium
AATCAGCGCAAAATCAATTCAAGTTATTCAAAAAAACAAGCAGGCCTTAGAGTGCGGTGATGAGGCGCTTATCATTAAAAAAGATGTGATAGAGTTTCTTAGAAAATACAGTGGCCCGTGCTTTGATAACATCACCATTGACCCCCCTTTTCCGTCTAAAATATGTCTGAAAACTCTTGAGGCTTTGGCTAACTCCCAAGCCTGCGGGGCCAACACCCGCATCGTCATAGAGCATTCTAAACATGAACCTTTGCCAAATCAGATTGGAAATCTGACACTCATTGACAGCCGAGACTACGGTGATAAACTCCTGTCGTTTTTTAGTCAGGAGCATTAAATGAGCAAAACAAATTGCGCGGTTTACCCGGGAAGCTTTGATCCGCCGACCCTAGGCCATATTGATATCATTCGACGCGCGGCAAAAATTTTTGATGAACTCATTGTTTTGGTTGCTGAAAGTTCAAGAAAAGCAGCCCTGTTCACTCCTGAGCGACGCAAGTCTCTGATCGAAGAATCCTTGGGTCCAGTTTCGAATGTCAAAGTTGTAATCCACGATGGTCTCACCGTAGACTTTGTTAAAAAGATGAAGGCAAAAGCAATTATTCGAGGGTTGCGGGCTGTTTCAGATTTCGAATATGAATTGGCAATGGCCACAATGAATCGTAAATTGGCTCCCGATGTTGAAACGCTTATCATCATGACTGACGAGAAGTTCCACTACATCGCCTCCCATACGGTTAAAGAAGTTGCTCTTCACGGTGGCGATGTTTCTCAATTGGTACCGGGGCCGGTGGTTAAGGCATTAGGTGAACTTGCGAAAGGAAGCAAAAAGTGAACTTATCAAGGCGCGCTCAGAAGCTAAAACCGTCAGCAACTATCGCCCTCAACGCCAAAGTTCAAGAATTAAAAAAGCAAGGATTAGATGTCATTAACCTCACAGTGGGTGAGCCTGATTGGGACACCTTTGACCCAATAAAAAAGGCGGCCATTGCGGCACTTGAAAAAGGGGTAACCAAATACACACCCGCCGCGGGATTTCCGGATCTTCGAAAAGCCCTAGTTGAACGCATCAAAGCCGATTTGGGCCTTCAATATGATCCGTCTGAAGCGGTTATTGGGATGGGGGCCAAACACACAATTTTCAATGCTCTGCAAGTTTTGTGTGACCCGGGAGATGAAGTCATTATTCCGGCGCCTTATTGGGTGAGTTATCCCACGATGGCCGAGCTTGCTGAGGCAAAGCCGGTAACGCCTCAATGCCCGAAAGAAACTTCGTTTAAATTGACCGCAGATATTCTCAAACGCAATTTAACCGCTAAAACAAAGGTTCTTATCCTCAATTCACCAAATAACCCAACCGGGCAAGTTTACACGACACAAGAACTCAAAGACTTGGCTGCGGTTTTGGAGCGAACGGGCATTTGGGTTATCAGCGACGATATTTACGATAAAATGATTTATACTGGCGATGCCATTGCTCCGCATTTGGCATTGTTGAGCGAAAGTCTTCGGCCTCAAATCTTACTCGCCAATTCATTGAGCAAGACCTACTCCATGACAGGTTGGCGCATTGGCTCATTGGTAGGAAATAAAAAAGTGATCGAAGCGGTAGTCAACCTTCAAAGCCAAAGTGCAACATGCGCCGTTAGCTTTGCTCAGATGGGAGCAATTGAGGCTCTAACCGGTGATCAAAAGCCCGTGCAAGAATCGATGAAGAAACTTAATCAGCGTCGAAAGCTTTGCCTAGAAGCGCTGAGCGGTATCGAGCAACTCGAAGTAGCCGAGTCTCAGGGCGCATTTTATCTGTTCCCCGACGTAAGTCAGTGCTTTGGATCTAAAAGCAAATCTGGAAAGATTATCAATAATTCCCATGATTTTGCGGCGGCTCTTTTAGAAGACGAAAAGGTGGCTTTAGTACCTGGGATTGAGTTTGGTGCTGAAGGCTTTGTCCGGATCAGCTATACTGTATCTGAAAAGGGGCTGATAGAAGCAATGAATCGCCTAAAGCGATTTTGCCAGCAACTCACTCGATGACGACCTTGCTTTTGTTTTTTTCCATTTTTAGTTGGGCAAAAGATCTCCCCGACCATGTTTATAAGCCCATGATCATGGAAGAGCGTTACTGTTACGATTTAGCGGGAATTTTTAAGGTCTCTGATTGCTCATTTGGAACGACTTATAATTCCCCTCAAACGCATAAGCCATGTGAAAGCTCTCCGCAATTTTTGAAAGTTCTTTCAGCGCGCACTAAAAAAGAAACCGGATGCCATTTGCAAGTTGAAGGAGTGGATGTTGAGGGTCGTCCAACTAATCTTCGCATTTTTAAGAGCGGAGGCGAGTCTTACATCGTAAGAAATGGAGTTAAAACTCCCGCTTTGATTACTCTTAGTTTTAAAGCCCCACGGATAAAAGAGTTTGAAGGTAAGAAGCTTTCGGTTCGCGAACAAATGCTTAGCGTGGAAATTAATCACGGAAAACCTGACAGTGAAATGATTTTGCTTCTTCTTCTCGATGAAACCATGACGATGACCACCAACAAATGGGATGGGCGTGCCATCGGAATGCAATCCATTGTGGCGGGCGTTCGAACAACGCCGACCCCAAAACCTAAACCATCGCCAACACCTGGACCAACGACGACTCCAAGTTTGGACCAAGGGCTTAGCCAAGAATCTACTCCCACCCCAACGCAAACGCCGCCGACAGGAATCACTCGATAATAGGCTCGGGGTCATATAAAATATAAAAATCAGGGGAGGGTTCAGGATGAGCCTTTTAATTCTACTGCAAGTTGCCGTGGATTTGATTTTTATTGCCGTGGCCACTTTGTATCTAATGGATAAAGTAAAAAATCGAAACGGTGAAACCCCTCAGCTGAGCCGAGGCTTGCAGCTGCTATCAAGTAAGATCGCAATCATTCAAGATTTGATGGATCGGGCGGAACAACAAAGTAAAGAGCTGGGACATTTGCTTGACTCTAAACAATCCGAAGTTCAGGAAAAGTTAGAAGATGTAGAGATGAGTTTAAATAAGATCTCCATGAGCATAGAAAAATCGAAGCAAGTGGCCGCTATTTTTCAGGATCGAATTCCCCATCAAGAAATTATTGAGCGACAAAATACCTATAAATACATCAAGGCAGCTAAATTGGCCCACCAGGGGATTTCCGCTCAAGAAATTGCGAAGCAAGTGGATATTCCCGCGGGAGAGCTTGAGCTAATCGTGAAGCTCAATCGAGATCGTCTTGTGGTTGAAGATGTTCCTGCGTGGATTGATGACCCGCAACTACAAAACAAAGACGCCAATCAATCAGAAAGTGCCCCAGTCGTGGTTCAAGCGCAAATAAGTCCAGAAGCCTCTCTGTCGGGAACAGTTGAGCAACCTGTTATTGAGCGCGAGCTTGGAATTAGGCCCGTTATTTTTAAAAACCTCGGACAGATTTCAACAAGCGGGGGATCATGAAGCCCGTTCTTCGATCTCTGAGGCCCGGTCAAACCGTATGGGCGGTGGTAGACGAGGTGATCGCCTTGGGAGAGATTGTCGTGAATTTCAACGGTGACCTATTGAGAGTGAAAAATGAATCGGATCGCATTTTCCGTGTTGGTACTAGAATTCGACTTCAAGTTGAATCTGTTTACCCGCTGGCCTTTAAGGTACTATCAAATAGGCCGCGCAGCGCCAGAGGCTTTGAAATCAGTATTTAAGCGCCTAAAATAAAATCCCAATGGATCTTGATCGTTCCGTCGGAATCGACAATTCCTTTTGGAGGGTTTGGAAACGGCGCTGCTGCCTGAAAGGCTTCTATTGCGGCATCGTCGAGGTCTTTGAGTCCACTTTCATTTAGTACTTGAACTCGAACAAGCTTGCCGTTGGCATCGAGAGTAATCACCAATCTTGTAATGCGCTCTTGATCCGAAGCCAGTGTTCGACCCGTGCTAAAGATTCTTTGAACCTTCTCTCGAATTTTGGGCTCCCAAAAAATTCTTAAACGATCTTTGATGCGGGAATAGTAGGTGAAGTACACAAATTCCCGGGTGCTTAAAAGTGTTTGTGGTCCTGACTTTTCGTCTTTCAAATAGTCATCCGTTTGGCTAACGGTTCCGGGATTTTGAACTCCAGTAGGTCGCAATTTATCCCATTGGAATTGGGGTTTTAATTGGGCCAATTTTGGAAGGGCAACCGTTCCGTTTTGGATATCTGTCTTCCCCAGGCGTTTTTCATTTTCCGTCGGCATTTGCCGGTCACGATTTTTTTGCGGATTAGCTGGTCTATTCGATTGCGGGGCGAGCCCTTGCCCGGCATTATTTTGAAACTGACCTGTTTGTTGGGCGCGGGTCTGCTCGATAACTTTTTGGTTGTATCTCGAGAGATATTTCGCCTTCTCATCAATTTCATCGTTAATTCGCTTTTCTGATTGGTCGACGATTTGACGCAAATCCCGTTGCTTGAGCAGATCTTTTTGGGATTCATCGATCAAAGTGATTTCGATCGTTTCAATAGGCTGATGACCATCGGACAGATAGACATACACCCCGGTCGCAAAGTGCAAAGTGAAAGATAGGATGAGGCCAACCAGAATAAAACGATTTAGAGTCATGCAATACTCTTATCGTCTATTGTACGCCGACTCTGAAGCTCTCACCACGACCGAAGACGGATCCAATGTGGAACTGGTCTTTGGGCTCGAATTAAAAAATTGAAGAATTTGGAATCAAGAAAAGCTAAACTTAAGTCATGCAAATGAAAGTCGTTGGCCAAACTGATGTGGGCCTAAAAAGAGAAAATAATCAGGATCACATTCTCGTTGATCCAGCGCTGGGTCTTTATATTGTGGCTGACGGAATGGGCGGCCATTTAGGCGGAGAGGTGGCCAGTCGATTGGCCACAGTCACCATTCAGGAAGTCATTAAGAAGAGTTGGGAAACTGAATCCGGCGTGAGTCCCTATGATCTCTTACAAAGGGCTTACATGGCGGCTTCTAAGGCCATTTATGATAAAGCGCTTGAGAATCCCAAATTAAAAGGAATGGGCACAACCGCCGTTGCAGCATTGGTTCGCGAAAACAAAATATACTTTGCCAACGTCGGCGATAGCCGAACCTATTTAATTCACCCGCCTCATATTTGGCAGTTAACCGAAGACCACTCGCTACTCAATGAGCAAATTCGGGCGGGCCTTATTAAGGCAGAGAATATTCCGGTATTTGCCGCAAAGAATGTCATTACGCGATCTGTTGGCTTTGAGGACCGTGTCACTTGTGATGTCATTGAGCGTGATGTGACCGATGGCGACTACTACGTCATGTGTTCTGATGGGCTCAGTGGTCTAGTTCCTGATCGGCGGATATGCGACGTTTGTCTCACATTACCATTTGATGAGGTAACCCCTCGTTTGATTGAAGAGGCCAAACGCAACGGGGGCGATGACAATATTTCGGTAGTATTGATGCATGTCGTTAAATCTTAAGTCCAGTTTGCGATCTTTTATCTGTTTTCTTGCACTTCAAGGTACTGATTATGTATCCTAATAGGGTGGGTATCGCGGTGAGTCAGCTGCTTTATTTTCTGCTCTGACTTACCGATGGTAGGTTAGTGAACCTACTAGGTTTTTTAAAAATCCAATGAGGCAAGAATTGGACAATAAATTTGTCACAATCATGGTAGTTCCTGACCGCAAGGAGAAGGTCCGTAAGTGGGTTGTGTCCGCAAGCCATCTTAAGGTCTTTGCTGTCGGGTTTGGATTGGTCACCATCTTACTTGCCGCGATCGTCGTCGACTACGTCAGCTTGCTTTCTCAAAGTATCGAAAACAAGAAGCTGATCGCCGAAAATTCGGCCTTGCGCAGCCAGTTCAAAGTTCTAGATGGTAAGCTGACTAGCGTTGAAAGTGCTCTCGATCGCATTAAGACATTTGCCACAAAATTGAGACTGATTACGGCTGTTAATGACCCTGATCGAGGTCTCAATCTGGCGATGGGTCCATTATCACGGCAAAAAGACAGTGTTGATGAGTTGGATCTTCCGGATACGGATCGGGCTCCCGCATCGACGATGGTTGACGAACCTGTATTTAAACCCAAGTCTTTGACCGAGATTACCCGAGGCGAATTGGCCGAAGAAAGCGATCGCGACTACGCCAAACTCAGTGTTCGGCTAGACCGTGCGTCGAGAGTCTCTCAGCTTCGAGAGCAGGGAGTTTTGGAGCTATGGGAGCAACTTCAGGATCGTTCGGCACTACTTTCGGCTACACCCTCTACGCGTCCCGTTCAAGGTGGCTGGTTTACTTCTAGATTTGGATATCGCTTATCTCCGTACACCGATAAGCCAGTGATGCACGAAGGGCTCGATATTGCAGCTGCTCCAGGCACACCGGTTATCGCGACGGCTGATGGCACCATTACTTTTGCCGGGTACGATCCCGGATACGGAAAGCTGGTTATTATTGATCATGGCTACGGTGTAGAGTCTCGTTACGGACACAATTCTCAAATTACAGTTGCCTACGGGCAAAAGGTTCGTCATGGAGACGTTATCGGCGCGGTTGGTAACACGGGTCGATCAACGGGCCCCCATTGCCATTACGAAGTGCGCGTTAACGGCCAGCCCATTGATCCAATCAACTATATCTTAGACGAATAATTATTTTCCAAAGACCCAAAGTCGTAGTTCATTTTTCATCGACATCGGAAGAGCCGCCAATACATCCCACTTGCTACTTTTCAATACTTGGGCACACGCCTCAAGGTACTGGTCCAGAGCGTAGGCCCTGAGGTTTTCAGACCAGCCAGCGGAAATACTACTCCGTGCTCCGGTGAGAAAGAGCTTCATCAGCTTTTCTGCGGCCACGGCGTCTTGCCGAACGGGTTCCTGGCTTAGTGCCTGCCTTAAATTAATGACAACTTGAGAGTTAATAGATTGTTCGCGCATGCGCTTACGGGCAGCCAGACCAACGAGACTGTCTTTCAAGCGCATGACGACAGTTGGGTCAAGTGAGCGGTCTAAATCGGTCGAGTACTTTTCGGCGGCCTTTAAAAACGCGTCAAATGTCGCGTCGTGATTCACCAGGTCTGTTATTTCTCCAAATCCAATCTCTTGGTAAAATAAATGTTGTTTAGGAACCTGCCGACCAGGAACAAAATCCTTAACTAGTTTCTTGAGATGTTCGTTTGTGGTTCCAAGGATAATGGAAGAGAAAAATACTTCCATTTCGGGCCCTACATCGTGCGCAGCTTTATCAATGGCCGTGCGGTCAATACTGTCTTCAGCATCAGTTAAAAGCAAAATATTGGCTCGCTGGAGCTCACCTTGGCCCTTTTTAGCTTCGGCAATCATGCGATAAACTTCAACGAGGGCTTTTGTAATATCGGTGCCTCCGCCGGCATTTTTCGGAAACTTCATATGCCGTTCAAAGTACTCGAGAGCCTCTTTTAAGGACTTAAGCTTTTCCGGAGTGCCGACTTCGGAGTGAAAAGGAATAACGACGACCGTATGTTCCCCTGATCGTGAAGCCACTGGAATTTGGCTTCGATCTACGTAGGCCGCCACTAACCCATCTCGAACCACCCACTTATGCTGCATGTCCATGGAGCCTGAAACATCAATTAGAATGACGGTGATTTCTTTCGGGAACGGATGCTTGGGATTTTCAACTATTTTGGGATCGCGATACTCATATTTGAGCATGTCGCCAGACATGACTCGCGCGGCGTCTTCTTTCGGCGGTATTCCATCTCTATAAAAATGTTGAAGCTCATCAATTTCCTGAGCTAGCACAAGTTCTGGCGCGTACTCATTCATTGGAGAGGCTTTGCCCCGAGGGTGTTTATCAAAGGCAGGCTTGTTGGTTCTTCGAAGTAAGATATTAAGATATTTTTTTAACCTACTTAGAAATAGAAAGTTATCCAGTCTTCGATGCTTCAGATCGTCCAGAAGGCGCGCCATATCAAAGCGGCCCGATGCATCTGCATAAATATTGCGAATTAACCTTCGGGACAGGGGTCCTGTGAGTTTTGCTAAAAAGGCATCGACCAGCGTTCGAATCCCATCGTCTTTTGACTGATTTTGAACTTGGCTCAAAATCTTAACGATGTCATGAACGTTTTGTTCCTCAGAGGTCAGCTGAGTGACATTTTGCAGTTCTTTAAACAACTTATCCAAGAACTCAACTTTGCGGCGCACATCCGTTCGTCGGCCGCCGCCATTGGTGACCGAAAGGCCTAAAACCTCAAGGTCGGCGTACCGAACTCCTAAGTTATCTAATTCGTCTTGCAGCTCGGCAGCGCGCTTAACATAGGACTCAATGAATTCCGTATGCATGATGCGTTGATCAGCATTACGGCAAAAAGCTTCGAAGTCTCTAAGGGCCTCAGTAAGGCGGTCCGAGTTTCCATACTGGCGCAAAGCATGTGCAAACATTTGCTTCACCATTGCTTTGAGGATTTCGGATTGCTCTAAGTCCGTAGGCTTGGGTAGCTCTGAGTTTTGTTTCGGCGGCGGGGGCTGGCGACGCTGAGATTCATCCCTAGGCTCCAATGGATCTGGCTTTTTCAATTTCTCGATGGCCTCTTTGGCGGACTTCGCAGAATTTTGCCCGGAATTTTGGTCCTCTCCGTTTTCTTTGGACGGGTCTCCTTGGTCCTTTTCCTCTTCGATTTTTTCGCCCTTAGCTTTGCGCTTTTGATCAAGCTCCTGTCGGAGTTGCTCGAGAAGTTGATTCAAAGTTTGGTCAGAAGATCCGTTGTCGCTTTTGCTCTTACCTGAGCTTTGACTAGGCTTTTGACTCTGCTTTGAGCTTTGGCTTTGACCTTCGGCCGCGTCACCAGAGTCACTATCTTCGCCATCTTGATCAGGTTCTCCTGATTTTCCTTTTTGCCCTTTTTGACCTTGTTTTGACTTCTGTCCCTTTTGACCCTGTTGGCCATCTTCGGACTCGTTGCCTTGATCGCCCTTCTGGTCACTGTCGCCGTCTTTATCGCCATCGGCGCTCTCATCCTGATCTTCAGATTGCTCTTTGGAATTTTTGTCGGACTTCTGTTTTTTGCCCTTCTTATTATTTTGGCTTTTGTCACCCTTTTGACCATCCTGTTGTTGGCCGTCTTGGTCTCCATCGGAGTCTTGCTCTTCTTGTGAGCGCTCATTTTCTTCTTTTTGCTTTTGTTGATCGTCTTTCAACTTTTCAGGATTTTCTTTGTAGTCTTGAAGTTGCTTTTTAAGACCCTGGGTATCGTTGAGCAGAATCTTTAGTCCTTCGAGAAGTCGTCGCACTTCAGGATTGTTGGGATCACTTTTCGCTAAAGTTTCTGCGGCCGTTTTGGTGATTCGTTCCTGAGAGGATTGAAGTTTTTCGATGGCCGTGTCCAAATCAATGCGCCCATTCATGAGATCGAGAAGTGTGCTTCTGACCTCCTGAAACATAGGGTGCAAATCTTTAAGATCATTGATGAGGCGCGCAATGGCTTCTCTTACCGTTGGGGTATCAAGGGCGATTGGCGGCAGGCTCTTGAGTCGCTCCAATACTTTTTCGGGCGTGAGTTCTTTAAGTGTGTCCGCACATTCCGTTTTGTCGGCAGCGCGCACCACCGCATGGCTCAGGTTCATTATTGTGAGAGCCATAATAAAAATTATGGTGCGTCCAGGGCCTATCACTTCAAAATCCTACTCAATGCGCCTCCGGCGCATCGTCTTTCATTGGAGGCGGGGGCGGCGGTAAAAGGGCCAAGGCAATTCGACCCTCAGATGATCGAGAAAGGCCCGTTTCGTGATAAATGAGGACATTGCCTTTGACTTCCATCTTATGAACTAAATGTTTACTGCCCGCTAACTCTTTGCCCAGAATTTCGCCACTGCTGGTTTCAAATGCCACAATGCCATCCATTGAAGTTCCAACGAGAGTGATGTTTTGTTCTGGCACATGAATTACAGACTTAATGTCTGAGGAGATTTCAGCTGAACCAATTTCGGTGACAGCTCCGGTGCTCGTTTCTGATAGGTCGAGTTTGTAAACTTTTATCTTCTTACCTTCAACCGAGTAGGCATAGCCAGCCTGCTCATTGACATTGGCCAAAGTTAAACCGTCCGGAGTGTTAAGTGTGTAGTGGCGAAATTCTCTTGAAGTCGCATCGATGATCATAAAACTCTTGAGATTCTCTGCAATGAGAATCGATTTTCCTGGGTCTCTGCTATGAACGCCAAAAGTCGGGTTGGATCCCATTTGGCGAGCAAAGAAAGAAAAATCTCCGCTTCCTGAAAGCGAACGTAACTCACTAGTTGGAACTGTTCTTGAGTTGCTGGTCATTAAGTCAATAACCTGAATGCGATCAAGGTTTTTAGTCAGTGCCGCGAAAGACGGACTTCCATTTGGAGCTGTAACGCCAATGAGCAACTTTTCAATGGGCAGAGGAAAAGAGTAGCTATTGATCAGCTCTAGGCTGTCTTTTTTCAAGGCCCAAACAGAACTTTGAGTGACAAAAACTAATTTATCTTCGAGCTGATAAATCTTTCTCACATTTCCAAATGTGCCATTGATGATATCGCGCACTTGGCCATCTCCGGGAACGGGCGATGTGGTTTGACTTAAAACCGCTAAGGGGTTAGAGCCGACCCGTCTCAAGTTTTCGGTCTTATCCCAAATAAAGGCGGTGGGTTCATTGTGGTTGTCGATCGACCACACCATTTCTGAACTAACATTGTTATTAAGACCTAACGCTGACGTTGCACCTTTAAAGTTTTCGGACCATTTTCCTAATAATTCGGTTCTTAGCTTCTTTTTTCTTTCGATTTTGGCTTCTTCTTCGGCCTTCGCCAGTTCTTCAATGCGCTTTTGTCGTTCATGCGCTAGGCGAGCGAGTTCTGCGGCCTCTCGTTGTTTGCGTGATGCTTCAAGGGCTCGTTGTTCAACTTCGTACATCTTATCTTGGTAGTCTTTGCCCCAAAGTTCTTGAAGATTCTCATGAGCGAATTGATAAACGAGCTTCAACCCAACGGTTTGTCCGCTAAGTTCAGTGGTTCGAATTTGCTTTTTCACTTCGGGCGCCACTTCTTGAAGCATTTCGATAAGTTTTTGGGTTACAAGATCTTTTTCAGCAGGTGTCATTTGGCCGCGCGAAATGGCACTGCCAATATCCGCTAGAGAATACTTGATGACCACCTCATTAACCTGAGACATTAAGTCTTTGTAAATATCGCGGAAGATCCGTCGTTCCGTCAGAATTCCAGTAAGCTGAGCGCGTTCGTTCGGATCAGTCGAACGTTCAAGCATTTCAGATACAAATTGATCACTGGGGCCACCTAGGGTGTTAAAACCCTCAAGCTGCTTAATGTCTTCAAATGTAGCGCGCAGTGATGTTTTACCGCCCGATTGCAAAAAGCGACGAACAACGATTGCTTTTAAAATGGCTGCTTCTTTTCCGATAGTGCGAGGACTTTGATATTTTGTTGCTCGATACGGCGGATCGGTCGGTTCGTTCTCGCGTTTTTTCTGCGCATAGTCTTTGAGAGAAGCCTGTTCAAGGGCCGAGGTTTCTGCTTTCATGCGCAAAGCTTTTGCTGTTAAAAACTGCGCAACGTAATCTGGAATTTCGACTTTGTCGACCAAAGTTCTCATCGAATCAAGTTGTTCAAAGGTGAGCCTTGGCATCTTTCCCAACTTCTTAGCGGCTCCTTGAATCAACGATTGGTAAGCTTCAACGGACTCAAACTCACCAGGGAAAAACAAGACAAATGCCGCTCGGTCAAAGACCGCTCGTGGGCCATCATCGCCGGCACGCTCATAAACTTCATTCATGTAGCGGTTTGAGGCCAGAATCGCGGTTTCCACGCGTCCTTTTGTAATGCGAGGACCTTGTTTGTGAGCGCGTTCCGCTAGAATATCCAAAACGTTTCGAATGGCATTGGGGCGGGCATCAAAGAACTCGTCAAAGAAAATAAGGCGAAGCATTAAAAAGCCTTCATCATACAATCGCAATAGTCGTCCCGATTGCGTGAGTTCAGGATAATTAAGCGGGCCGTGAGTTTCTGTTAATGTTGTTTCTGAAGTGAAGGCAAGAGCTCCGTATGAGGATTCTTCAACGGGCTTTCCTTGAGCATCGAACTTTGGCTTTCCGTTTTCTGACTTCTGCTCAACGATGTTGCCCAGAACGATTGCGGCCGTCATGGATTTCGCGTTACCTGGAGGACCTAAGAAAATCAGATGTTCGCGAGCCAACAGTGCCAATTCGATTTCATCCAGAACGAATTCTCTCTCGAGAAGTATTTCTCTGGCCGCTCGCATGTAATTTTCCAAAACCTTGTAACTGGCTACGGCTTCAGCGGTTTGGTCGATCGGTTTTGCCTCTGCGGCTTGCTTTTCTGAAAGTTTAGCCATTTCGTCATCGCAACGATCGGCTTTCGTCACAGAAAGTGGAATCAAAAGACTAACAACAACGGAGACAAGGCCCCATTTCAACATTGCAACACTCCCCCATTAATTAGAGTGATAAGAGACTTGACCAATTCAAAATACATGCCGTGCAGAAGGAGTTAAGTATCGGACTCTCTTGGGAAATTCTTGAAAGTGTTAAAATAAGTATACAGGTCTATGTAAAAATGAAAAGAGCTGGCCAAAACTCAAGCCAGCTCTTTGTTAAAGCGCCTCGCTACTCTGAGCGAAGCTTTGTAGCCAAAAATGATGATTATCGTTTGCTGTACTGGTAACGGGCACGAGCGCCACGTTTTCCGTACTTCTTGCGCTCCTTCATTCGAGGATCGCGAGTCAGCACGCCAGCCTTTTTCAAAGATGGACGAAGTTCAGCATTGAACGCAATTAAAGCTCGGGCAATTCCGTGTCGAATGGCTCCGGCCTGAGCATTTTCTCCGCCACCTGCTACGGTCACGAAGAGATCAAATTTTCCAACATTGTTTGTTAACTCAAGCGGCTGTTGAACAACCATTTGACCAGTCTTTCTCATGATGTACTCATCATAAGGAAGTTCGTTAACGACGATTTTACCTTTACCAGGTTTCAAGAAGACACGGGCACTTGCCGTTTTTCTTCTTCCAGTCGCGTAATAGAATTTATCAGTTGATGCCATGAACTTCTATCTCCTTAGATTTCAGCTTGTTTAGCAGTCTGATAGGCCGCAGGTTTCTGAGCTTGATGTGGGTGCTCAGGACCGGCATAGACTTTTAATTTTTGAATGAGTTGTCGTGACAATTTATTTTTTGGAAGCATTCCTTTTACCGCTTCGGTGAGAATGAATGCAGGATCCATTTCTCTTACGAGCTTAGCGGAACGTTCTTTAATTCCACCAAACCAACCGGAGTGGCGGTAGTACATTTTTTCGTCCCATTTATTACCAGTGAATTCGACTTTGTCGGCGTTAATAACGACAACAAAATCACCGGTGTCAGTATTCGGTGTGAACTGAGGCTTGTGTTTGCCTCTCAGAAGGGTGGCAATCTCAGTGGAAAGTCGACCAACGACCTTTCCGGAAGCATCGATGATGTGCCATTTGCGTTCAATTTCGCCTTCTTTTGCGTGGTACGTCTTCATGAAAAACCTCAAATGCGTTCAAATCGTTTTTTTACGTAAAGGCGATTTCTACAGGGATTACCGCCGGTTGTCAAGCAGCCGGAACTCGCCCATTAAATCAGGTGGATACTCGACAGACTCCATATAGAGGCCATGGGCTGGAGCCGTAGGGCCTGCCAATCGCCGGTCTCTGGCCTCCAGTAAGGGTTTCAGGCTTCCGGGCGCACGATGATTGAGGGGGATTTGGATTAGGGTTCCGACCATGTTTCGAACCATTTGCTTCAAAAATCCACTTCCGGTGACTCTAAACTCAATAAATTCCCGTGTTTTCAAAAACTTAGCTGAGTAAATGGTTCTGATGGTTGATTGCACGGCACTACCCTCTGAACGGAGACTACGAAAGTCATGCTCTCCGACCAGGGATTGGGCGGCCTTATTAAGCACCTCTAAATCAAGTGGGGTGCGAATATGCCACGCGCGCTTTGCATGAAGTGCGCTGGGATGAACATCATTCCAAATTCTATATAAGTAAGTCTTTCGAACCGCTGATCGTTGAGCATGAAAGTGGGCCGGTGCGCGCTCGGCCCTTTTAACCACGATGTCGTTGGGCAAAAGGCTCATAAACGCCTGCTGAAAGTTGTAATGTGCGATATCTCGAGGCGGAATAAAATGCGCCACTTGATCAATGGCGTGTACCCCGGTGTCCGTTCGGCCCGCGCCAATGAGGGATAGCTTCACTTCAAAAAGTTTTTCCAGAGCTTGTTCGATCGTTCCCTGTATGGTTGGGAACTCGTCGTTTTGCCGCTGCCAACCAAAGTAGGCCGAACCATCATACTCGAGATGAAGTTTAACTTTTCCAAATGGAGCTATTTCAGAATTCAAACCAAACGCCACCTTCGTAAAGCAAGGTGGTGAAATCAAATCGTGTGCTGAGCCCGATGACTTGCCTGACTCCGGCCACCAAGTAAATATGGTTTATGCCATACTCGGTGTCCAATTGCCAGACTCCAGCTTTGTCGAGAAAATCCAGTTGAATTTGACCTCCGGCGGCCCAAGACCAGGCGGGGGCCCCTCCAAACTTGAATGCTGATAATCCCGATTTATCGGGGCGATGTTCAGCAAACCCGATATATGAAATTCCTGCTTCTGCATAAGGAACGAGAAACTGTCGATCCCAGATCTGTAAATGGTAGACCGCAGATGCGGTCATGGGAAATCCGTATAAGCTTATTTTTTCTTCTGCTTCTACAGTGACATTATTTTTGAATCGTCCATTTCCAGAGGCGGCAAACATTCCAATACTGGGTTTGATTCCGAATTTTCCGAAATTTCTAAATAGATAAAATTCATAATCAAAGGTGGCGAGAATAGTTCCTCGCTTATAAATCGTTTCATAATCAATCCCGGCCGTATCGCCATCAAGGCGGGTAGGGTTATAGGGGGCGATTCGAACGCCCGCTAATCCTTTGATTGGCGATTGTTTGGTTTTATAGACCACAGCTCCAGACCTGAGTTTTTGATCCACCTTTGGCTGACTACTGCTGACACCATCGATGACTTCTACTTTTATCGGTGCGTTTCCAGCGTCGAAGTCCTTTGTTGGTTCAACGCGGTCAGAAGGATCTTGCTTTGGTTCAGTGTAGTCTGACTCATCGCCGGTTGGGGTGAGGCTAGGCAAGTCTTCATCAGTTTGGGTTGGGAAGCGCTTTGTTGGTTCTACGGCCAGGGCGCTTGTGAAGAAAAATGAAATGGCAATTGTGCCGATAACAAAACTTTTCATGAGCGGCCCTTCTTAGGCCAAGACCGCCAAAGGAGCACAGGAAACATGATCAAAACAACAAATAGCATAGAGCCCAGCACAGCGCCTAAATGACTGGCTAAGTAACCAAACCCCACAATGGGGTACAGGATACCGCGAACCACAGGCTTTACAGACGGATTGGCGTTTATCATTTTAGCTACCGCTGGGCTGAAATGATAATAGGTATCGACCAAATAATTTCCAAATTTTGATTTTTTCAAAACCTCATCGCGAAAGCGACGCAGTACTAAGACCGGGGCTGCCGTTTCGGACTCAAATGCTGCTGTCGCAATAAAACATTTTCCTGACTCACTCAAAAGCCCGATGACCTGATCGGGTGTTGCCGTATGCGTGCACACATTGTTTGTTGCATCAGAGGGAGTGAGGGACCCAATGTTTCCGGCATTATCCACAATGGCCAGTTTCGCGTAATAGGTGGTTCCGTTTGCGAGACCGGAAATGTAGGTACGGTCAAGGCCCGTGGCCGAACTTGATGTGGGAATATCTTGATAACTGATTCCCGCTGTAAACTGGTTGAATGCCGTAAAGACCGTAGCATCAAACCCAGAACATGCTGTGCCTGTGACTCGAGGGCCCGCCACATAATAGGCGCGCACGTATTTGGCGCCGATGTCATTTTCTTGAGATGGGAAATCAGTCGGGGCAGCTAAATTTCGAAGGTAGATTTTTTCATCCCCAGGAAACAAGGTGAATGTGTAAATCCCCACAAATGGAGAGCTGCTTTGAGAATTCACGGGGATGGCAGATTTAATGACGAGACTTAAAGTACCAACTTCATCGCTGTTATTAAAAACGCCGTCATTATCTTTATCAACAACCGCACTAAGAATGATGGTTTTCTGGGCTGTAAGCGTTGAGGGGTCACAATCGTCTTCCACAGAAGTATCAACTTCATTGAACGCCGTGCAAATAGTGCCGAACGTTGGAGTGAAAGTGTAATTGCCCCCCGAAGATGCGGCCTGAGAGGAGATCACATTGGCCCCGGCAATATTATTGTTTGTCGAACTCACGGCCGAATTGCCTGCAACCAATTTCAAAGATGAAGCTGTAGACAGTGAAGAGATGTTGACGGTGATGGTAAAAGTATCTGTGTGATTGCGGCAGTTAGCGTTGACCGAAGTCGAACATCCGGTGCCAGTCCCGGTGCCTACGTATTGATCCGGGCTTCCGCCGTTTTGTGTCGTGGAGATATTGCTGTAATAGTAAACGGAACCATTTGTGCCAGACGCGTTTGTTCCTGAAAGGGTAACCGTCGCCCAGGCGGGACTCATGTGAAAAAACGCAAAGCCAATTGAGACGACCAGCGTCACAAGTGAGGGGTTCATCAACGATATTTTGTCAGGTGAACGGTCAAAAAATCAATGTAATCCGAAAAGCTTTTCGGCAATTTGAACGCCGTTGAGAGCCGCGCCTTTTCGAACGTTGTCTGAGACAACCCAAAACACGTAACGGCGAGGATTGAACAAATCTTGGCGGATGCGTCCGACAAAAACGTCGTCCTTGCCCGAGGCCTCTCGGTTTAATGGATACAGATTGCTCTGCGGATCGTCTTGGATGGTCAATCCCTTGATTTTTTGAAAGGCTTTGATGATTTCAGATTTATCCACAGCCTTATTGAGCGTGACCCAAACGGCTTCGCTATGACCATTGAACGTCGGGGTTCTAACGGCAGTTGCCGAAACATCAAGATCATCGACTTCCAATATTTTCCGAGTTTCACGGATAATTTTGAGTTCTTCATATGTAAAACCCGATGAATCAAAGCGATCGATGTGCGGCAAATTATTAAAGGCAATGGGGTGAGCAAAGGTTTCTGGTTCTTTGGGTTCTTGGCCATTGAGCATGGCGATCGTTTGCCGACTAAGTTCTTCAACGCCAAGCTTTCCAGCTCCGCTAACGGACTGGTAAGTGGAGACAATGACCGACTGAATCCCAAACGAATCTAAAAGGGGCTTAAGTGCAACAACCATTTGTATGGTCGAGCAATTAGGATTGGCGATAATTTGTGGGGGCTTACCAACGGGAATTCGATGGGCATTAACTTCTGGAACAACCAAGGGCACATTGCGATCCATTCGAAATGCCGATGAATTATCCACAACAAACGCCCCTTCTTTTACGGCGATTGGGGCCCACTGCTCGGAAACTGTTCCTCCGGCCGAGAAGAAAGCCACATCGGTTCCTTTAAAGCAGCCTGGTTCGAGGCCCTTGGCACTATGGCGCTTGCCATTGAATAAAATTTCTTCGCCAATGCTCTGATCGCTGGCAAATAGGCGAATTTCTCCAACGGGAAACTTTCGATCCTCTAGAATATTAAGGAATTCTTGGCCAACAAGGCCCGTGGCTCCGACAACACTGACATTAACTGCTTTTTTCATGGGCGGACTTACTGCTCCTTTTGAGGCCCTGGAGATACCACATTCGCCGTAGATTGAGGAGAAACTTCTGCGACGGCAGTTTTAGAAATTCTTCTTCGGGCGGGCCCTAAAACGCCCCATATAGCGCCAACAACGGCGTAGGTCGTAAAGGCCAAGAACAGATGGACCTCAGGTTCAAGGGCAATAAACACCAAGACGCAAAGTCCAATGATGAGGGTAAAAAACGGCTTTTTACTTCTAAAATCTAAGTCCTTAAAACTGCGATACCGAAAGGTGCTAACCATGACAAACCCTAACAGTGCAGTGAGCCCTAAGAGATAGGGATTTCGTTGCGAATCAATCCCCCATTGATGAAAAGCCGTAACCGCCGTGGCCACGATGCCTGCGGCCATTGGACTGGGCAATCCTTGAAAATACTTTTTCTCAATGGACACAACCTGAACATTGAATCGAGCCAATCTCAGAGCGGCGCAGGCCAAATATAAGAAACAAACAAGCCAGCCCATTCGTGAAAACGGACGCAATGCCCACATGTACATCAAGACGGCGGGAGCGACCCCGAAGCTAACAAGATCTGAAAGCGAATCGTATTCAACTCCAAAACGACTTGTGGCGTGAGTGAGTCGAGCCACGCGACCATCAAGAACATCAAATACTGCGGCTCCTACGATAAAATAAGCGGACAAAAGAAACTCACCTTCGATGGCCTTGAGCATCGATAAAAAGCCGCAGAACATGTTGGCCGTCGTAAATAGATTTGGAAGTATGTAAATATGGACGCCTCGGCCCTCAGGGTCGAGATCGGTCCGTCTCGATAGAAGCTTGAGTCGTTTCACTTTTGGGACGCGCATGAGTTCTCTCCGAGTTTTTCAATCGGTTTAACTTCTCGTCTAATCGTTTTATTGCTAACACAAAATGATCCCAATCTTCATTTAAAATGGTCTGAAGGCACATCAATACTTTTTCATCTCGAATGGTGGTGAGAAGCGCAGGCTCACCGGTGCGAAGCAAATGAGTTATTTCTTGAGTTGATAATAGGGGACTTGTGAGTTCAAGGGCCGCCGATTCCCAAGACTCGCCTGGCCAAGATCCGCCTCCAAAGCTCATTGACGCCCGAGTCTTCATTATTTTGAGATTCTTGAACACCATCGACGAAATGACGCGTAAGCGGGATTCGAGTTCGTTTCGAGTTAAGGCCAGCATTTGGCTGATGGGCACAAGGGCGCGGTCGGTTTTGTTGCTGTAGGCGCCGAAAACTTCTTCAAGTAACGCAAGGGAAAGTTTGTCCAGCCGAAAAGCGCGATACAGTGGGTTTTCTTTTAATTTTCGATCCCATGGTTTGCGAGCTAATATGAGTCCGCCTTGCGGGCCTCCCAAGGTTTTGTCAGTGCTCAACATGACAAAATCAAATCCCTTAGGAATCCTAATGAGTTCCTGAAAACTCATTGAGCCCACGTCGTAAAACAGCGGAACGGAGCGCTTTTGGGCCAATGGGATAAGGTCCATAGGATTTACGGATTCAGTGAATCCTTCGATAACAAAGTTACTAGGGTGCACACATCCGATAACCGCTGGTTCTTTAGAAACAGCCATTTCATAGTCGCTCAGTCTGGTGCGGTTTGTTGTTCCAACTTCTAAAATGTTAAATCCGCTTTCTTTCATGATTTCAGGAATTCGAAATCCTCCGCCGATTTCAACAAGCTCGCCTCGAGAGAGAATGACGGACTGTAATGTGGTTGCCTTCTTGATGGTGCTTAACACCAACAAGACTCCAGCGGCGTTATTATTAACCCAAATCGGTGAGTAATGCGGGATCAGGCTTTCGACCACGGCATCGAGGTAGCTCGTGCGAGAGCCTCGCTTTCCGGTGTTGAGGTCTAATTCAAGATTCGAATAGCCATTCATTTTTTTGAATACTTTTTCGAGCAATTGATTCCCTAGCGGGGCGCGACCCAAATTCGTGTGGAGCAAAATGCCAGTGGTATTGATGACTTTTTTTATGGGCTCAGATTTCAACGCATGAGTCGCAGCACCCCAGCCGGTCCAGTTTTCTTGTAGTTCTCGCGCACGAGACTTCAAGACCGAAGCCGCGATCTCAGGGTTATCGGCCTTCAAAAACTCCACAATTTTTTGAACGGAGGGAGGTAAATTCTTAACTTCTTTTTGGCTCAACCATAGCCTCCAAAAACGACAAATAAAATATGAAGCCCGAGCCCGGCAATGACGGGGATTGTGAGATTGTCGTCGAGTTTTCGAAATTGTATCAGTTCACTTAAGGCACCGGCCAAACCGCCCAAAAGACTGACAATAATGACACGTTCAACCATCAAGTTGTTCGCTAAAAAATAAATGGCGCAAACAATCGTGCACATGGCAAAACAAGCCAACGATCCTTGCAAACTCTTGCGTCCCCAAATTTTATCTTTCCCGAATAAAACGCCGAAGAGGCTGGATATCGGGTCTCCGAATGCGAGTAGGAGCATGGCCAAAACCGCCACCATTTTTGGATAAAGCAAGACGCATAAAAATGTTCCGACGATCAAAAAAGAAGTCCCAGTGAGGGTGCCCACTTCTTCTATGCGAATAATCAGCTTAAACGATCGCACAAGTCGGTGGTTGAGGTCGGGCCTTTTCAACCTTAGGAGATCGAAGGGAATAAAAACCAAGCCGCAAATAGCGAGGTAAAAGAGAGCATCTCGTTGAGGCAAGATGGCAATGAGATAGGCGATAAAGCTAATGCCCGAGGCATGCCATATTTTTCTGGAAAGATGGAGGTCGTTGCGTAGTTTAAGCTCCATGCTTTGTAACGCCTTTTCTCGAAATAAGTGAGTGGACCATTCCCCGCTTCGCAATCGTCTTCCCCCTGGTTTGCTTCATGCCGATCCCTTCTCTAGAGCCCATTTTGGGCCCCAACGCTGCTTAGCCATTAGGCACGATAAGTTATGGAAATCACGAAAGTTCAAGGAATTCAACAACGCATTATTATGCCTAGCATCAAAATGAGGGATTTAAAACGATTCTGGCTACTTATAGGGGGTGCTGGTGTTGCTATAGCAATAAGATGATGAACCTTATAAGAGGGATAATTTTAGGCTTTTTAACGTTGGGGACCGCATCGGTCTGGATCCTGGGGCCGAGCCCTGCCAACGGGGCCACCGCTCCAGTCCAGTCGAACTATCTATCCGACGTCAATGCGGAGTTTCCGGCCATCGAAAAAGATATGGAGCTTATCGAGCGACCAGCAAGGCTTGACGACCCAACTCTTCACGATTTGGTTTTTAATCCTGAGTTGAGCGCAGAGTTCGCATTTCGATACAAACAAGAATTTGGAAAAACAGAAGCTGAGGAAAATTACTTTCTCGTTAATCGTTTGGGATATTACCAATCGCCGACGTCACTGATGTCCACTCAAGAAGACGCCCGACGGCGTGACTTCGCCAATTACATGCTTAAGAGGCTAGCTGAGTATCACACTGAAAATATATTGAAGCATGATCCTAAATTTAAACATGTTTACGAGTTAAAGCAGAGAATCAGTAATCTCAACGTCAATGTCGGACCGCAGACGCGCTTACAAATGCAATACAGCTTCGTTGGAAATTTCTTAGATGCCAGTTTTGAGAATCCATGGGCCCCTACGTTTGTTTCTGTGAGAATGGATCCCTCGGCCGTTGCACCTACGGCCCCAAATGAGATCGATGCCTATGTCCGGCGGTCTGTAACAAGATCGATTTTTGGTGAGGCTGGTTTTAAATTCTACGAGAAAGCGATTCGCATTATTCTTTCAAAAATGCTTCGTCCCGACTTTTCGGTTTCGTTAACTCAAAAGGTAAACGCTCAAGGGTATTCAGATCTACCTGAAAAGGAAACGCTCACACTTCTTGGGGCGCATCTCGTATTTTAATTATTTTTTTGCAGAAGCGGGGAGGCGCTTTACGGTGAGCACTCGATCTTCGGTGACTTTGCCAGAGTGAAACTCCACCTGAATTTTGTTTTCGCCTTCTTTGAGATGAATATAATCAGTCGTAAATGCGTCATCGGATCGATGAAATACGGTGGCCACATATCCGTTGGTTTTATTGCGAACCTGTGTCGTGATGATGGGGCTTTCGCCCTTGATCAGGCAATGAAGTCCGTCAAGGCGAATGCGAGGACTTGCCGTCTCCGCTTCTTGAGATTTTGAATCACAATCCAGCTTGACTCGGGATTCATTGGCTTCGGCTCCGAGACTAGCGATTCCTCGAGAAGCCAGCGCTTGAGAGTTAAGGGCGAAAATGTCTTGTGCGGCGAGATCTTTTTCGGGAGGTTCTGCGAGCATGGTCAATGTCGATACCAGTCCCAATGTGCTGATGACTAAAACTAAAAATTTTGTGACTCGTGCGCGGATTTCTGACATGACCAACCCTTACCTCATTCTTTTCGGTAAGAGTCGGTGATCAGTTTAGGAAATAATGCTGTCTAAAATTTAGACAAAATTACTTAGCGCTCTCCCTCACAAATCTGGTGAGGTAATAGCGAACAAGGGGCTCTAAATTCACCGGAGTGCCTCGGTAAGTCCAAGAGAGTTCTCCAAACGGGCCATATTTAGCGTCCAGGTACTCTTCCGTCGAATTAGAGTTAATGGACTGGGCACCGAGCGGTAGAATTTGAGCCGCTTGGGCTTGAAACGAAATGGCGATTCTTCCTGGTTCAAGTGCCGCAAACAATAACTTGTAACCGTTTCTGAAAAGCATGAAGTCTGCGACCGTATTGGAAATCCCGTAGATCTTCACGCCTCCAATGGCGGAGTTTTTCATATTATTAAATGCCGTTGAATATTCGATGAATGCTTCTTTAATTTCTTTTAGAAATTCGTTCGTCTTCGCTTGAACATCTCGCGTTTCGTCCGGAATTCCTGACAGATCAATCATTCCGGTTTCTTCCATGCGCAGTTCGGATTCCACAAGGTCTCGAACCCACTCTAGATTTTTCATGCGCCCCCCTTAAGCCCATATGGGCATTGACATGCAGTATCATTGTCTCGGAAACCGCGATGGGTGTCAATACCGGAGCGAAAGTCCCGTCCGTGGGACTGGTCTTTAGTGGGGTTTTTGGGTCGGCAAGAAGTGTACGTCCTCTGCTGAAATGACGGTTTTCCACCGGCGCTCACCATTTTCTTCAAACTCAAAGGTGCTCAACGATCCTTCAACGCAAACCGGGGCTCCTTTTTTCAAATACTCCTGGCAAAGTTCCGCTTTTCGTCCCCAAACATTCACCCGGTGCCAGTCGGTTTTTCGCTCTACGGTGCCACTTTTGTTTGTCCAAAAGCGACTCGTCGCCAAGGAAAGACTGGCGTATGGCTTTCCCTCTTTTGTGGTCAGAGGTTTGGGATCCTGTCCGAGGGTGCCGACAAGAATAACTCTATTTAATCCATTCATTATTTAATCCTCCTGAATAAGAGGTTGTTGCAAACGAGCCCATCGCCTGAAGCCGTATGAGATTAGAGGAGTCGGTCGGGACAATCCGAGAATTGGAAGTTTAAAGCGGCAACGCTAATGCGTAAAAAAGCTGAAATCCGCCACCGGCCTTGCTGTCAAATCCCCAATAAGCGCCCAGTCGAAAGGTTGAGGGAAGTGAATAAAAAAGCTGTGCGTCCGCCCGCAGTTCCGCTCCTGAACCGGCGTAAAAGGTCCCAAGCTTAGTTTGAAGCAATGGGCTTGGCGTAAACCGCGTATCGTAATATCCGCCTTCAACAGTGGCCGCATCAGCGATCAAAGCTCCATGCCATTTTGCAAAAAAGATGGGCCAGGTACCCGGACCTTGGTACGTGTAGGCAATTGGAAATCGGTATTCGAGACTTCCGGTGAAAACCGTGGATCCGACGAATTCTCCAACCGGGTAACCGCGAACCACGTAAAGTGTGGGAACAGTTATTCCCGGATATTCGCCGCCTGCTTGAACGGAACCCGTAAGAATTGTTCGCTGTGGGGGAGCAACCCAACCGGATAGCTGGAGGCTCACGACGTGGTGTTTTGGTAAAATCCATCCGGATAAATATGTTGAAGCCGATCCGTATCCTAAGTGATACGAGGTATTGCTCCATTCGGGCACATAATAAAAATAACTGAGGCTTAGCGATTTACCAGATTCGGGGCTGATCTGCCGATCCTTTGGTGAGCTCACATTTGAATAGCTTAGCCTTAGTCCTGGGCCCATCTCTTTGAAAAAGTACGGCCCATACTCTGTCTGGCGATATTGAAATTGAGGGCCAAGAACCCACTCATTTGAATCAGAAAAAAGAAAGTGACGGGTTCCGAGTTGGGCTCCCGTGAGATGCTCTGAAAACCCGGCACCGGCGAGGTAAACGTAATTGCTCGAATAGCTCGCATCGATTCCAAAACCTAAGACAGCGTTACTATAGATCGCATCGAACATGGGCTGATTGGCCCGAGTGTCGTAGCCTGCTGACAAAGAATAGCGATGCCACTCTAAGGGATCATTGCCGCTGACTTGTGCTTGAAACAACATCCCGCCGGGTACCGAAAAGATAAACGGAATCCAGTACTGAGGTAAAAGGTAAGAAGATCCCGAGTACACATATTCTTCTATTATAGCCGGAGCCTTTGTTCCTTCTGGAGGAACGCTGGAATAATTTTGAAGCGGTGGCACTGTATTGAGATTGTAGGCGACTTCCCCATTTTGCTGAGCCAGTTTAAATCCGGTCGAAGTGAGCCTCGAATAATAAATATTTTTTTGGCCCGAATCGACGACAGGCGAAAAGGCATAGCTAGATACATTAGTAACGGCGCGGCTTGGTTGCCCCAGTCGCTGCCGATAGATATTTGAGACTCCCGTTTGAGTGCTGGCAAAATAAAACGTATGCGCATCATCGGGATCGGCAATGGGCGTGAAATGCTGTTGGCCAGACTGGTGAGCGACGGTGAGCCGCCGGGCTGTTTTGTCTTTTATAGAGACGTACTCGATCCATTCTCGACCCTTCTTGTCTCTTCGCGAGATGATCACACCGTCTTGAAAGGGTCGGGGCGTTGCGACGCGCTCACCTGAAAGAGGTGCATAAAGGGGCTTAATGTTGGACCCATCGCCGTCTGAGATTTTGAGTAAGGTATTGGCGCCATCGGCCGCCACAAAAACGATTTTGCCATCAGGTAAAAACGTCGCCTCGCGAGCTCGCTGTCCGAAAGTAAGTCTCTTTGTTTCAGACGTCTCCAGTGACACCACATAGAGATCGTTAAACGTAGAATAGTTTTCCCAGGTCCCTGATTTGTCATACAAAATAGATTTTGAATCACGGCTCCAGCTGAGTTGATGAATATCCTTGGCTTCCACTAGTGGCGATGGCCAGGTTGAAAAATCAAAAGATTTGGTTCGATCAGTCCGCGACCAAACTCGGATAGCAGAGTCTTCATTTTCGGCACCCGTGATGAGTGCGAAGTTTTTTCCGTCTGGCGAAATCTGCGCTCCGTATTGAAAATAGCCCTCTTTTACCGGAAGAGTTCGAGGTGAATGGGGTGTTTGCTTAATAACCTTAAGCTGGGTCAAAGCTCGAGCACGTACGCGCTTGTACATTTCGTCGAGAGTTTGCTGGTAATCGAGTTCAAACAGATCTTCTATGGGGCCATTAATGACCCATGGAATGCGGCCGCCGTAGCGATGGTTCAAAGTTTCATAGGCGTTATTTTGAATTTCCCCAACGGGCTTTAGGTGCCGAAGTTCGTGCATTAAGAAGTAACCGTAGAAGTAGGGGCGCTGGCCTCGAGGCCAACTGGGTATCATGGTAGGACCGATGCGATCGATGGTCTCAACTCCCCAAGTCCCCTCTTCGACTTCGGCACGAACAAGACCCGCGTAATAGTGACTCTTTCCGCGCCCAAGTGATGTGAGTTCCGATTCCATTTCGACGGCTAGGCCCTCAGAATACCAGCGGGGAAGATACATGTTGGGCTTCCATAGTGAACCAAACAAAAACCTTAATACGGACATTGCGCCGTGAGTTGGTTCGAAATTTAAAATGTGTGTATATTCGTGGACGACAACTTCTCTCACCCAAGATTCGTATTCACTTACGGGATCAGTGCCTGATGGTAACACGGGGTAAATCACAATCGTTGGCCGAGGTACTCCCGTGGCATAGCCATTAGGACTGTCGGTTATATCGGCAACAACAATTGGAACTTTTGACGGCATCGGTGTGTGCAGGAGCGGCTGTAACAAGGCTTCGGCGCGCTCGGCTTCAAGAGCAAATTCTTCACCAAGTTTTTTTTGTTTGGCGTCAAAGATAATTCGAAAGTTTTGGGTCTCAATGACTCGCCATTCTTTTCTGGGATTAATGGGAAGATTCTGCCCAAGGACAACCGCCGGAAATAAAAATGCTGTCGCTAAAATGACTAAAACGGAGCGCTGAGCCATATTCATTACGAAACCATAATCTCTAATGTTCCTCAATATCTATCATTGACTTAACTGCGATTGCAGATACGATATTTGCACAGCAATTGAGAATTTGAATAAGGAGAAACTCATGAAGCAAACTTGGATTAAATTATTGGCTTTACCGGTAGCAGTTGTCCTTATTGCATCATGTAAGGGAAAAGAGAAGAAGCCTGATGAGTTACCTCCAGAACAAACTGCTGGTACAAATCAAGACACGAATATTCAAAGTCAGCCCATGGACTTTGCTGCTCAAGGTAGCGACAGCGGGCAAATTGCGGGTCTGTACACGATCAATTTCGAATTTGATAAATCAACACTCGACGAAAAAGCTCGATCATTGGCTCAAAAAAATGCCGATTGGTTGAAAGCTAATTCCAAAAAATCTCTCGAAATCGAAGGCCATTGCGATCGACATGGCTCTATCGAATATAATTTGGCACTCGGCGAGCGCCGCGCTCGCACCGTGAAGCAATACATGATTAATCTGGGCGTCGATGGAAAGCGACTTTCTATCGTCACCTACGGTAAAGAAAAACCTCTCGATACAGCGGAAACTGAGGCTGCCGATGCGCAAAATCGCCGCGCCAACTTCTTGGTTAAGTAAAGCCCTTGTATTGATCATCGCGACGTTCGCGTTGGCGTGCGCTACGGCTCGGCCTAGTGTGGAGTTCGTGCTGGCACGTGAAGCTCTTCAGGCGGCGAAAGAAAGCGAAAGCGCCCGCGTTGCTCCCGGACACTATCATAAAGCCGAAGAAGCATTTCGAAGAGGGGTGCAGGCTTATCAGCAGCGGGCATTTGACGAATCGGTCGAATACTTTAAAGAATCTCGAATCAATTCAGAAAAGGCTGAAAATGCCTCCCATCTACAGAGATTTAAAACAGGAGAAGAAGCTTTATGATCCGACTTCTTTTAACTCTATTTCTGAGTCTTGCAGCCTGCGATATGATGAGTCGGCAAGATATCAAGAAACAAGATGAAGAGCGCCAAATGCGGGAGCAATTGGCTGCGATGCAAAAGGGCAAGGCTGACACCGACCTTCGCTATTCGGATCTTCAGAATGACATTCGTGTGGTGGCCGGGAGGGTGGACACATTAGATCACGCCCTTGAAAGCAACAAAGGATCGACGAGACAAGAAATAGAAGCGCTTCGCAAGCAAGTCGAAATGCAAAACGAAAAGCTCAAGGCGCTGGAAAGTCATTTGAGCCAAACGGAGCAGCGTTTGATGGCGGCGATTCAAGGCGCCCCAGTGGCCGCTCCTCAGTCAGGAGCAGCCCCGGT
>JADLCR010000050.1 GCA_020847095.1 Oligoflexia bacterium
CGGGAGACCGCGTGTCCGTATCAGTTGAGTTGATTACACCGATTGCGATGGAAAAAGAGCTACGTTTTGCTATCCGCGAGGGTGGACGAACAGTGGGCGCCGGTGTTGTCGCAGAAATTATTGAGTAATAAGGAATAGGAAATGCAAAGTCAGAAAATCCGAATCCGTTTAAAAGCTTTTGACCACAAACTTCTTGATCAATCGACTAAGGAGATTGTGGAGACCGCCCGTCGAACTGGTGCTCGTGTAGCAGGACCGATTCCGCTACCAACGGGGATCAATCGCTACACGGTTTTGCGATCACCGCACGTTGATAAGAAATCTCGTGACCAGTATGAGATTCGAACTCACAAACGATTGTTGGATATTCTGGAACCCACACAGCAGACCGTTGATCAACTAATGAAGCTTGATCTGTCCGCAGGTGTGGACGTCGAAATTAAATTGTCGGTTGTTTAAGAGAGAGTAGGAATATGTCCGAAGCAAAAACAGAGAATCAAGCAGCAGAAACGCAACAAGGTGGCGGGAAAGTGCAACTTCCTGGCCTATTTGCCTTCAAAGTAGGAATGACGAGAATTCCTGACGATAAAGGTGAAATGGTAACCTGCACAGTTCTGAAATATGAACCGTGGGTTGTCTCGCAAGTGAAAACCGGTGACAAAGACGGTTACTCTGCCATTCAAATTGCGTGTCGACCAAAGACAGAAAAGCGAAGCACTCGTTCAGAGTTGGGCCATCTCAAGGGATCGCTAAAAAAATCCGGTGCCTACTTTGTTCGAGAGTTGGCAGTCGATGCAAAAGACGGAGCCTCTGTTGGTGTAGAAGTTGATTTAGCAAGCCTTAAAAAGGGCGATTGGGTTAAGGCAACGGCCGTTTCTAAAGGAAAGGGCTTTCAAGGATCAGTGAAGCGATTCAATGTTGGCGGCGGACCGGCAGCTCACGGATCTTGCTTTCACAGACAACCAGGTTCTTCAGGTAATAGAACTTGGCCCGGTCGAATTATGAAGGGAAAGCCATTTCCTGGTCATATGGGCGATGAAAAGGTGACAATTAAGAACCTTAAGGTTCTCGATGTATTATCAGAAGATAACGTAATTTTAGTTTCAGGAAGCGTGCCCGGAGCAAAGAACGCTCTTGTCCGCATTCTTAAACAAGACTGAGTAAGTTGGAGCAACAATGGCGAGTTTGGCAGTAGTTGATTTAGATAAGAAGAAGGTTGGATCTGTCGATGTACCTGAAGGGGTGCTGGATTCTGCACTGAGAAGAGACATTCTTCAGGCCGTAGTTCGTTGGCAGCTAGCTTGCCGTCGATCCGGAACCCACGCGACAAGAACTAAAGGTATGGTGGCCGGGGGCGGTAAAAAGCCTTTTAAACAAAAGGGAACAGGAAACGCCCGTCAGGGATCCAGTAGATCTCCTTTGATGCCTGGTGGTGGAACCATGTTTGGTCCCCAGCCCCGTGACTATTCTTACACTCTTCCAAAGGAAGTGCGTAAGGCGGGCTTAAGAGTTGCGTTGAGCTACCTCAATGAACAAGGTCGGTTTTATGTCGTGAGCGACCTTAAATCTGATGGAAAAACAAAAAGTCTTAACAAGTCATTGGTTAAGTTGGGTCTCGAAAAGGCCGTAATTATTGATGATCAGGCGAACTCCATGTTGAAAAGAGCAGCTAAAAATTTGAAAAATTTTAAGTTTGTTGCTGATGGTGGAGTTAATGTTTTTGATCTTTTGAAATACGACGGTTGCGTCATTTCAAAAGAATCGATGGCAAAATTGGCTCAAAGGTTAGGAGCGGAAAATGGCAACTAGAAGTCTATCAATTATCAAGCGTCCGCTGATAACTGAAAAAAACACGGGCCATTTGGCTCGAAATGTTTACGCATTTGAAGTGGTTAAAGATGCATCAAAAACTGACATCGCACGAGCCATTGAGATTGCATTCAAGGTGAAAGTGGTTGGCGTTCGCACAATGGTGGGGCGCGATCGAACTCGCCGAATGGGCCGGTTTGTGAGCGGTGTAAATTTTTATAAAAAAGCTTTGGTCGAAGTCGCCCAAGGCCAAAAGATCAAAGTATTTGAAGGGGCTTGATTATGGCAATTAAGACATACAGACCGACAACACCGAGCCGACGCTTCATTACTACGGCTGATTTCTCGGAGCTTTCAAAAAAGGCTCCAGAAAAAGCATTAGTGACTCAGCTTCGACGAACCGGAGCAAGAAACAATTTTGGATTCATCACCACCCGACATATCGGGGGTGGGCATAAGAGAAAATACCGATTGGTGGATTTCTCACGAACTAAAAGAGACATTCCAGCAAAGGTTGTTGCCCTTGAGTACGATCCTAATCGTACAGCAAGGATTGCTTTGATCGCTTATGCAGATGGTGAAAAGGCTTATGTGTTAGCGCCACTTGGACTTAAAGTGGGTGACACTGTAATGGCTGGCGAAAAAGCAGATATTAAACCGGGCAATGCGCTACCTTTAAGTGCCATTCCGGTTGGAACCACCATTCACAACGTTGAACTACGACCGGGAAAGGGTGGCCAGATTGCAAAAACCGCGGGCTCGATGGCTATGCTGGTTTCAAAAGAAGGTCGCTACAGCCAAGTCAGACTTCCTAGTGGTGAAGTGCGTTATGTTTTGACAGAATGCTATGCCACCATCGGACAAGTTGGAAACCTGGATCACGAAAATATCACGATTGGAAAAGCTGGACGTCAGCGCTGGTTGGGGATTCGCCCAACAGTTCGTGGAACAGCAATGAATCCGGTTGATCACCCAATGGGTGGTGGAGAAGGGCGCGGCAAAGGGAATCATCCTATGACTCCTTGGGCAGTGCCGACAAAGGGTTTTAAAACCAGAAATAATAAGCGTACGAACAAATTTATTGTTAAGAGAAGAAAGTAATTCGGAGGAAACGTGGCACGGTCAGTAAAAAAAGGACCTTTCGTTGACGATCATATAGCCAAAAAGATTAACAAGGCTAAAGAGACCAACGACAAGAAAGTTATCAAAACCTGGTCTCGTCGATCAACAATCATCCCAGAAGCCGTTGGGTTGACGTTCGCCGTTCATAATGGCCGAAAGTTTGTTCCGGTTTATGTAACCGAAAACATGATTGGCCATAAATATGGTGAATTTGCTCCCACAAGAACCTTTGGTGGTCACGGTGTTGGCGAAAAGAAGGCCAAAGAAGCTACGAAAGAAGGTTGATAATGGAAGTTAAAGCGTTTTTAAATTTTGCTCGAATTGCACCGCGAAAAGTGCGGCTTGTAGCAGACCTTGTCAGAGGCAAGGATGTGAACGAAGCCATTCAAATTTTGACATTCGTAAACAAGAAGTCAGCGCCAGTTTTGCGTAAGCTCATTAAATCTGCAGTAGCAAATGCAGATCAAAAGAAAACCATCGATTTAGATACACTATATGTGAAGCATATTTCGGTGGACCAAGGGCCGACGCTGAAGCGATATCTGCCGCGCGCGATGGGTCGTGCAAGTGAAATTCGA
This sequence comes from Oligoflexia bacterium, assembly GCA_020847095.1. Classification (GTDB taxonomy): domain Bacteria; phylum Bdellovibrionota; class Bdellovibrionia; order JABDDW01; family JABDDW01; genus JADLCR01. The sequence goes on from JADLCR010000050.1 coordinate 3,510, forward strand.
AAAAAGACAAGCCACATAAACTTAGTTTTGGACGAGCGATAAGAGGTAAGACGTGGGACAAAAAGTAAATCCGATTGGATTCAGAGTAGGCATCAATAGAACTTGGGATTCTCGGTGGTATGCTAAAAAAGACTACGCCACCCTGCTACACGAGGACTTCAAACTGAGAAAATACCTCAAGGCAAAACTCAATCACGCCGGTGTCAGCAAAATTGAGATTGAGCGTGCAGCAAGCAAAGTGAAGATAAACATTCTGACGGCTCGCCCTGGTGTTGTTATTGGCAAAAAAGGGACGGGCATTGATGCGCTTCGAGCAGAGGTCCAAAAGCTCACTAAGAATGAAGTGTTTTTAAATATTCAAGAAGTCCGAAAAGCAGAAATTGACGCTCAACTCATTGCTGAAAACGTTGCCATGCAGCTAGAGAAGAGAATCTCTTTTCGACGAGCTATGAAAAAGGCGCTTCAAAGTGCCATCAGGCTCGGAGTTAGGGGAGCTAAAATTGCAGTTTCTGGGCGACTTGATGGGTCAGATATAGCTCGACGCGAATGGTATTGCGAAAAGAGTGTTCCGTTACACACTTTACGGGCCGACATCGATTATGGAACAGCAGAAGCCCTAACCACCTACGGCCTTATTGGCGTTAAAGTTTGGGTATATAAGGGCGACATCATAGCTGGAAAAGAAACAGTGGAGGCACAACGTGCTAAGTCCTAAGAAGGTTAAGTATCGAAAAAGACATAAAGGCCGAATGAAAACTAAAGCGAGTCGTGGAAATGACTTGGCATTTGGTGATTTCGGACTTCAGGCAACTGAATGCGGATTTGTGACAGCTCGTCAAATTGAAGCTGCTCGAATCGCTGTATCTCGTTTTATTAAACGGGGTGGAAAAATCTGGATTCGAATGTTTCCAGATAAATCAATCACCAAAAAGCCTGCCGAAACTCGAATGGGTAGCGGAAAAGGGAACGTAGAAGAATGGGTATTCGTCGCTCGCCCTGGAAGAGTGCTTTATGAAATGGGTGGAGTTACTGAAGACTTGGCCAAAGAAGCTATGCGCCTTGCTTCTCATAAGCTCCCGGTTAAGACTCGCGTTATTTCGCGAACCACATAGCGATTGAGGTTGATCATGAAAGGTAAAGAACTGAGAGGTTACACTCTCGAAGATTTGAAAAAGAAATCCCAGGACCTAAGATCGGAATTGTTTGAATTGCGAATTCAAAACATTTCAGGTTCTTTGGAAAATACGTCAAAAATCAAAGCTGTGAGACGAGATGTGGCTCGTGTTGAAACGATGATCAATGAAAAGGTCAATAGGTAAATAGAATGGAAAATGAAGTAAAAAGATCAGTTAGAAAAGAAAAGGTCGGCATTGTTCTCAGTAACAAGATGGACAAGACCATTACGGTTTCGGTTGAGCGTCGAGTGATGCACGCCAAATACAAGAAGTTCATGCTTAGAACCAGTAAGTTCTACGCCCATGATGAAAAGGGTGAAGCAAAGACCGGCGATAAAGTAATGATCTTTGAAGTTAAGCCAATCAGTAAACTTAAGAGATGGAAGTTGGGGCAGGTTCTTGAAAAAGCTGCCTTAGCTGCGGAGTAATAACATGATTCTTCAACAGACAAGATTAACCGTTGCAGACAATTCCGGCGCTCGAGAAGTCATGTGCATCAAGGTTCTTGGTGGCAGTGGTCGCCGTTATGCAAATATCGGAGACACAATCGTTGTTTCAGTTAAGGAAGCGCTCCCAAATGCAAAAGTTAAAAAGGGAGAGATTCATAAAGCGGTTATTGTTCGCACGGTCTCTAAAACAAAGAGAAATGACGGCAGTTATATAAGTTTTGATGATAATTCGGCTGTTTTGATTAACGCCCAACAGGAGCCCATTGGAACCCGTATTTTTGGCCCCGTTGCTCGTGAGCTGAGAGCAAGACAGTTTGTTAAAATTATTTCGTTAGCTCCCGAAGTGCTTTGAGGTGAATGATGAGTTACGTTGAGCAGGGATTTCCTCCCTACAAGAAAAATGATGTCGTGCAGGTGATTTCAGGCAAATACAAAGGAAAATCTGGAAAGATCCTTCGTATGCTGAAATCGAGCGGCCGTGTGATCGTTGAGAAAATCAACGTGGTGAAGCGCCATACAAAGCCAAGTCAGAAAGATCCCCAAGGCGGCATCGTAGAAAAAGAAGCGCCAATTCATGTGAGTAAAGTGCTGCCTCTTTCAGCGAAGACTGGAAAGCCCGTTCGCGTTTCAGTCTGGCTCAAAGAAGGCGGAGAAAAGAAAAAGCCAAGTACCAAAAAAGCCAAACGAGGTAGCAAGTGAGTTCGTTAAGAGAAACATATACAAAGAAAATCATTCCGGCATTGGTGAATGAATTTAAATACAAAAGCCCGATGCAGGTTCCGCGATTAGAAAAAGTCGTATTGAACCTTTCCATCTCAGAGGCAACTCAGAACGCGAAGGTTTTGGATGTAGCAGCTCAGGAATTGGCAGCGATTTCAGGGCAGCGCCCAGTAATCCGCCGAGCAAAGAAGTCGATTTCTAACTTCAAGCTTCGACAAGGAATGCCTATTGGCGCTTCTGTGACTCTTCGCAAAGCTCGCATGTACGATTTTCTAGAGCGATTTATCCGAGTGGCCCTGCCCCGAGTGCGCGACTTTAAAGGCCTTAACGGAAATAGCTTTGACGGTCGTGGTAACTACTCTTGCGGCATAAAAGAGCAAATTGTATTTCCCGAAGTGAACTATGAAAAAGTCGATAAAATTCGTGGGTTAAGCATCACCATATGTACGACTGCCAAGAACGACCAGGAGAGCAAGGCTCTTCTCACTGCCCTCGGCATTCCGTTTAAAACGAAGTAAGGAGAGTTTAAAGTGGCTCGAAAGACACTAATTGCTAAAGCTAAAAGAAAGCCAAAATTTGCCAGTAGAAAATATAACCGTTGTCCGTTGTGCGGGCGTCCAAGGGCATTCATTAGAAAGTTTGCCATGTGCCGTTTGTGCTTTAGGAAGGCGGCCTCCACTGGAAAATTGCCTGGTGTTGTTCGGGCCAGTTGGTAAGTCGAGAGACTCGATACTGCTAGCTAATTGAGGAGAAGAAATGGATCCAATTGCAGATTTTTTGACGAGAATAAGAAATTCATCGGAAGCGAAGCACGAGAAGGTGGATATTCCGTTGAGTAAAATTAAAGAGGGTATTGCTAATATCCTTAAGACCGAAGGTTTCATTAAAGACTTTCGAGTTGTCAGGGGACAAAAGCAGGGCCTGATGAGGGTCTACTTAAGATACGACGATAAAGGACAGCCTGTTATAACTCAGCTCAAGAGAATCAGCCGTCCAGGTCTTCGCCGCTATGTGCGTTCAGATGAAATTCCTAATGTGCGTAACGGGTTTGGATCAGCAATTGTTTCTACGAGCCAAGGCGTTTTGTCAGGTAAGGAAGCAAAAGAAAAAGGGATCGGCGGAGAAATCCTCTGTTCCGTTTGGTGAGGTGATTTATGTCGCGAGTTGGTAAGCTTCCTGTTCACTTTGGTAAGGAAGTTCAAATTTCAGTTGGTGGTAGCACCGTTACGGTAAAGGGACCTAAAACTTCGCTTTCTTACAAGCTTGATCCTTCAATATTGGCAAAGCTTGAAGGGAATGCTCTGGTTTTGACAAGAAAATCAGAGGACAAAAAGACAAGAGCGCTACATGGCCTCTTTAGGGCCCTTATCAATAATGCTGTTCATGGCGTGACCCAGGGTTTTACTAAGACTTTGGATATTAACGGAGTTGGATATAAAGCCAACGTTCAGGGAAAGAAGCTCATCATGAACTTGGGTTTTACCCATGACATTGAGTTTGATATCCCGGCTGGAATTGAAATTAAAGTTGAGAAGAACACTCGAATTATTGTGTCAGGTGCCAATCGTGATCTTGTAGGATTGGTAGCTTCGCAAATTCGTGGGTATAAAGAGCCGGAGCCATATCAAGGCAAAGGAATTAAATACGAAGATGAAGTTATCCGCCGAAAAGCTGGAAAATCGGTGAGCAAGTAATTGAGGAAGATTTATGGCAATTAAATTTAGAAATCAGACTGATTATAAGAGAAAGTCGCGATTCAAAAAGAAAATGAGAATTCGCAAAGAGATCGCTGGAACTACTTAGCGTCCGCGATTGACCGTGTTTAAAAGCGTGCGAAATCTATATGTTCAGCTCATCGACGACAGTGTTGGCAAAACCCTTGCTGCCGCATCCTCTCTTGAGGACGCAATAAAGGGCAACAATAAGGAAACAGCCAAAAAGTTGGGCGCTGAAATTGCGAAAAGAGCAAAAGGTAAGAATATTGAGGCCGTTGTGTTTGATCGTAACGGTTACCGATACCACGGAAAGATTAAAGAAATTGCTGATGCCGCTCGTGAAGCCGGCCTCAAGTTTTGAGGAGAAACATGCAAGAACAAACAAGTGAATTCGAAGAACGCGTAGTTTGCATTAATCGTTGTGCCAAAGTTGTAAAAGGGGGCCGACGGTTTTCTTTTTCTGCATTAGTGGTTGTAGGTAACGGCAATGGAACGATTGGCGTTGGACTCGGCAAAGCAGGAGAGGTTCCTGAGGCAATCGGGAAGGCAACAAGGCAAGCTCGAAAGAATTTATTAAATGTTTCGGTTGAAACCGGAAGCATTCCTCACGAGGTTTTGGGACGATTTGGTGCAAGCAAGGTCATGTTGAAGCCCGCCAGTGACGGAACGGGCGTTATTGCCGGTGGTGCCGTACGCGCGGTATTGGAGTCGGCAGGTGTTAAGAATATTTTGACCAAAACTATCGGTAACAGCAATCCTCACAATGTTGTGCGAGCGACTATTGCGGGATTGAAGCAGCTCCGAACCAAGGATCAAACTCAGAAGATGTTGGCTTCTGTAAAATAAAGATAGGTTGATTTATGGCAAAGAAATTTAAAGTGAAACTTAAGAAGAGCGTGATTGGTTGTAACCCTAGCCAGAGAGCGACGGTTAAAGGATTGGGGCTTCGAAGACTGAATTCAGTTGTTGAAGTGCCTGACACTCCAGAGTTTCGAGGAATGATTTTTAAGATTCAGCATTTGCTGGAAGTGAGAAAAGGAAACTAAAATGGCTGGTTTATTGTCACAGTTGAGAGTGCTTCGTGGTTCTACCACTCGAATGAAGCGAGTTGGGCGCGGTCCTGGTTCGGGCCACGGAAAGACTTCAACTCGAGGTCATAAGGGTCGAAAAGCTAGAACCGGTGGAACAGTTGCGAGAGGTTATGAGGGCGGACAAATGCCTTTACATCGCCGGCTTCCAAAATTCGGTTTTACAAACGTGTTTCGAGATATTTTTTCTGTCGTTAATTTGGATCAGCTTGCACGATTTGATGGCACAGTCGGACCGACCGAGCTTTACGAAGCGGGTCTCGCTAAATCTGGAAACTTGATTAAGATTTTGGGTCGTGGAAAGCTAACTAAGAAATTAGTAGTGAAAGCCCATAAGTTCAGTGAAAGTGCTAAAAGTGGAATTTCATCAGCCGGTGGAAGCATCGAGGAGATTAAGTAGTCGTGGCCATTGCAGGTCTTGCTAAGATTCCTGAGTTAAGAAAGAAATTGTTGTTTGTCTTGGCCATGGTAGCGGTTTACCGGCTGGGCTCACACGTTCCGACACCTGGGGTGAATGCCGGGGCTTTACAGGCATTTTTTGCATCTCAAAGTAACGGAATTTTTGGCGTGTTTGACCTGTTTAGTGGTGGGGCGCTTAGTCGTCTTACTATTTTCGCCCTTGGGATTATGCCCTACATTTCAAGTTCAATTATTTTTCAGCTTCTAACAGCCGTTGTGCCGCATTTAGAGGCGTTGAATAAAGAGGGTGAACAAGGTCGAAAGAAGATTCAACAATACACTCGATATGGAACCGTACTTCTTTGCATCATTCAGGGCTTAGGAATTACCACCTACTTAGAAAACTCAACCTCTCCAACTGGTGAACCACTGGTTTTGGGTGGGTATGTGGGTTTTTTGCCTTTCAAACTCATGACAATTCTCACTTTGACTGCGGGTTCGTGTTTCATCATGTGGCTCGGTGAGCAAATTACTGAAAAGGGTATCGGAAACGGCACTTCTATCATTATCTTCTCGGGTATTATCGCCGGACTTCCCGCTGGGGTGTATCGCTCATTTGAGTTGATGAATAAGGGCGAAATCGCACCAGTTGTATTACTGGGGCTGGGCCTTTTGATGTTGGTCGTTATTGCGGCAGTAATTTTCCTGGAAGTCGGGCAGCGACGCATACCTGTTCAGTATTCACAGAGAGTTTCGGGTCGAAAGGTGATGGGCGGGCAGAGCAGCCACTTGCCTTTGAAAATTAATTTTTCAGGAGTAATTCCTCCTATTTTTGCTTCAAGCTTGCTCATGTTTCCAGCCACCTTGGCGCAATTCATTAAGCAACCGTGGATGCAAAGCATTCAAGCTGCGTTGTCTCCTGCGGGAGTTTTATACAACGTCTTGTTTGTTGGGTTGGTTGTGTTTTTCTGTTTCTTCTATACATCTATAGTTTTTAACCCCGATGATATGGCTGAAAATCTCAAAAAATATGGCGGATTTATTCCTGGCATTCGTGCTGGAAAAAGTACGGCCGATTATGTCGAAATGGTTTTGTCTCGACTCACTGTAGGTGGCGCCATTTATTTGAGTGTGATCTGTGTTTTGCCAACCATTCTCATTTCTCAACTTAACGTTCCATTTTATTTTGGTGGAACGAGTCTCATGATCTTGGTTGGTGTGGCTCTGGACACTGTTCAGCAAATTCAAGCTTACCTCATTTCACATCAATACGAGGGATTCATGCGAGGTGCTAAGATTCGTGGGCGGAGGGCCTCCTATTGAACATTGTGCTCTTTGGTCCGCCGGGAGCTGGGAAGGGCACTCAATCTGCTCTCTTGTCTAAACACTACAATCTCCATCATGTCAGTACCGGCGATCTTCTTCGAAATGCAATGAAAGCCAATACCTCTTTGGGTATTGAAGCAAAGAAGTTTGTCGATAAGGGCGCCCTTGTCCCTGATTCAGTTGTAACGGGACTTATCAAAGAGGAACTTCAAAAGGGAATTGGTGTGGGAATGTTGCTCGATGGATTCCCGCGAAATCCTTCGCAAGCGCAGGCGCTCGACGAACTGCTAAATGCTGAAGGTAAAAATGTAGATCAAGCAATATTTCTAGAGGTTGATAAAAGCGAACTACTTAATCGATTGACCGGACGACGTGTTTGCTCGAGTTGTGGCGCAACTTACCATGTGAAGTTGAAGCCAACGAAAACTGAGGGTCGATGTGATCTTTGCGGAGAAAAAGTTGTTCAGAGACCAGATGATCAAGAAAGCGTTATTTCTAATCGGCTTGAGGTTTACGATCAATCCACAAGTCCCTTGAAAGAGTATTTCAGCAAGCAAGGCAAATTCGTGGCGGTAAAAGGATCCGGTGATCCAAAAGATGTATTTCGTGCCATTTGTAGTGCAGTCGATTCGCGATAGTTAGATGATGCATACACTCAAATCTAAAAGAGAATTAGAACAGATCAAAAAAGCATGTCGCGTGGTCGCTGAAGTGCTCGCAACTTTGTCGTCTGAACTGACAGAAGGAATGTCCACGACGGACTTGGATAATCGCGCTTACGAACTCACCCTGAAGTTTGGTGCTCAACCGGCTTTTAAGGGTTACCACGGATATCCAGCCACGCTTTGTGTAAGTGTGAATGAGGAGGTTGTCCATGGCATCCCGGACGGGCGAATCATTCGTAATGGAGACATTGTCGGAATTGATTTTGGGGTCTCAATTGATGGGTGGTTTGGAGACTCCGCGGTGACAATTCCCGTAGGTTCAATATCGAAAGAAGCGAAGCAACTAGTTGAAACTACTAAAGAATGCCTGGATCGCGCAATCGACTGCTGTGTTCCCGGAAATCGACTTGGGGATATCGGTTACGCCGTACAATCCCTGGCTGAATCAAGGGGCTATGGCGTTGTTCGAGAGTTTGTTGGTCATGGAATTGGTCGGGCCCTCCATGAAGAACCTCAGATCCCCAATTATGGTAAAAAGGGGTCCGGAATCATCTTAGAACCGGGTATGGTTTTGGCGATCGAACCGATGATAACTGCTGGAAGTCACAGGGTGAAAGTGCTTAAAAACAACTGGACAGCTGTGACAGTGGATGGTAGTCTCGCGGCTCATTTTGAGCATACGGTCGCCATTACCGATCAGGGCCCCGTTATTTTGACTGATAGGAGTGCTCTGTAAAGCACATCAGGAGCTATGGCAAAAGAAGAAGCGATTGAAGTGGAAGGGACTGTGTTGGAGCCGCTCCCCAACGCAATGTTTCGAGTTGAGTTAGCAAATGGCCACAAAGTTTTGGCACATATTTCGGGTAAGATGCGAATGCACTACATCCGCATTTTACCTGGAGACAAGGTAACGGTTGAACTCTCGCCTTACGATCTTACTCGTGGGCGAATTATTTTTAGATCGCAGTAAAAAAGGAATCACTCATGAAGGTTAGGGCATCAGTCAAAAAAATCTGTGTAAAATGCAAAGTCTTGAAGCGACGCGGAGTTGTCCGCGTTATTTGTGAAAATCCTAAACATAAACAGCGTCAGGGGTAGTACTAAATGGCTCGTATTGCAGGTGTTGACCTTCCCAGAAATAAAAGAATTATCATTGGATTGACCTATTTATTCGGCGTAGGAAAAAGCCTCTCTAGAAAAATTTTGGATGAAGCTGGAATTGATCACTCCAAGAGAACCGATGCACTCACCGAAGGTGATGTTGCAAAAATCAGAGAAATTCTAGATCGAGAGCACAAAGTTGAAGGTGATCTTCGTCGAGATGTTTCTTTGAACATCAAGCGATTGATGGACCTCGGATGCTATCGAGGAGTTCGGCACAGAAAAGGTTTACCTGTTCGTGGACAGCGATCGCGCACTAATGCACGAACAAGAAAAGGACCTCGTAAGACAGTGGCGAACAAGAAACAAGCTCCAACAAGTAAGTAATTGAGGTAAAAAATGGCAACTCAACCTGAAGTCGTTAAAAAAGGCGTAATTAAGAAAAAGAAAATCAAGAGAACCGTTCAGTCGGGATTAGTTCACATACATGCATCTTTCGGTAACACCATCGTGAGCATCAGTGACGTCAGTGGTGCAGTGATTGCTTGGTCGAGCGCCGGACACAAAGGTTTTAAGGGTTCTCGAAAAGGGACTCCCTTTGCAGCGCAAGTTGCCGCAGAAGACGCTGCAAGAAAAGCAATGGAATATGGATTAAGAAGTGTTGGTGTTTTCGTGAAAGGGCCTGGTGCAGGGAGAGAACCGGCCGTTCGAGCGTTGGCAGCTGCTGGCTTACGCATTTCATCGATTCGCGATGTAACGCCAATCCCACACAATGGATGCCGTCCGCCTAAGCGACGTCGCATCTAATTTTTAGGAGGAATGAGCTTTGAGTCGTTCAATTAAGCACGTTTGTAAACTGTGCCGTCGTGAAAACCTTAAGTTGTTTCTTAAGGGTGATCGTTGCTTCACGGATAAATGCAGTTTCGAGCGCCGTCCTTACCCCCCTGGTCAGCATGGCCAATCAAGGATGAAGTTTTCTGAGTATGCACTGCAGCTCAGGGAGAAACAGAAAGTTAAAAGGCTTTACGGAATTTTTGAAAAGCAATTTAGACGCTACTTCAAAGAATCCGAGCAACAGAAAGGCGTTACGGGTACGACTTTGCTTCTGAAATTGGAGCGAAGACTTGATAACGTTGTTTTCTTGTTGGGGTATGCCGCCAGCAGAAACGAAGCAAAACAATTAGTAAAACACAGCCATGTCATGGTTAACGGTAGAAAGGCAAATATGCCTAGCTACGAAGTCAAAAAGGGCGACGTTATTGAGATTCATGAGAAGAGCCGAGGCACAAAAGTGCAGGCAGCGATTGAATCGGCTAAACGTCGAGAAGCTTCCCGTTGGTTGGAAGCTCAGTATGGTGACTTCAAAGGGATGGTAAAAGATCTGCCAGCTCGAGATGACGTTACCACCCCGATCGAAGAACACATGGTTGTTGAGTACTACTCACGATAAAAAGGAGCGCGACTGTGAATACGTTGCCAGAACATTATTATAAATTTTGGAGAGATTTGATTCGGCCAAAGGGATTTGAGATCGAAAGAGACAGTCTCACTCCGACTTATGGCAAATTTGTCGTTAGGCCCTTAGAGCGTGGGTATGGAGTGACCATTGGAAACTCTCTGCGCCGAATACTATTGGGCTCAATGATGGGAGCTGCCGTATCTGCAGTTCGATTTGAAGGCGTATTGCATGAATTCAGTACGATTCCTGATGTCGAAGAAGATGTGACTGATATTATTTTGAATCTGAAAAATATTCGATTTCGAATGCACACCCCTAATTCAAGAACATTGAGAATTGAGCGAACGGGTGAGGGTGTTGTAACGGCCAGAGACATCATTTCTGATGATCAAGTAGAAGTCCTAAACCCAGATCAGCATATTGCGACTCTTGGTAAAGGGGCAAAATTCAACGTGGAACTCGTGGTTCGAATGGGTCGCGGTTATGTTCCTTCCGATGAGCAAAAACTTGAACTTCCCGTAGGATTTGTCGCCGTTGATTCGATTTTCAGCCCTGTTCGTCGCGTGAACTACAATGTGACCAATGCGCGAGTTGGACAGCGTACGGACTACGATCGTTTGACAATGGAAGTATGGACTGACGGAAGCTTGAAACCCGAAGAGGCTGTATCGTTGGGTAGCAAGATTCTTAAAGAACAGCTTCAGGTGTTCATTAACTTTGATGAAAATACCGAGCCGGAAGTTGATGAAGGCGAAAAGTCGTCACCCGCATTGAACGAACACTTGTTTCGCTCTGTGGATGACCTTGAGCTTTCGGTGCGCTCAGCGAACTGCTTGAAGAATGCAAACATTCGCTACATCGGTGAGCTTGTTCAAAAGACAGAAGCCGAAATGCTTAAAACAAAGAACTTCGGTCGAAAGTCACTGAACGAGATCAAAGACATTTTGTCTGAAATGGGCTTGTCTTTGGGAATGAAGATTGAAGGGTGGCCGCCACCAAATTGGAATCCCAACGAACCTAAAAAAGACGCCTAATTTAGAGGTTTATTTATGAGGCATAATACAAGAACCCAAAGTTTTAGTCGGCCCTACAATCAAAGAATGTGGCTGATGAGAAACCTTGTGGTCAGCTTAGTTGAACATGAGCGTATTTCGACGACTCTTGCTAAGGCAAAGGAACTTCGCCGCTGGGCCGAAAAGGCCGTTACCTTAGGGAAGCGCGGAACACTTGCTGATCGACGATTGTTGTTAGCGAGAATCCCCAATGTGGAAACCGTAGCAAAAGTATTTTCTGAATTAGCCCCCCGTTTTAAAGATCGAAACGGCGGCTATACTCGAATTTACAAAACGGGCCGCCGTCCTGGTGATAATGCTGAAATGGCGCTAATTGAGTTTTTAGATGCTCAGATCAAAAAGGTATCTAAAGAGACTCAGGACAAGTCGAAGAAGGCTCAAAAGAAATTGAGTCAATCGACTGAGCAAAAAGAAGCTAAGGCCAAAGCAAAAGAAGCCAAGAAAGCTGCAAAAGTTGAGAAGAAAGCGGCTAAGGCTTCTAAGGCGACTTCTAAGGGCGAGAGTAAGGCCAAGAAGAAAAAGTAAGGCCTCAAAAAAATGAAAAATACTAAGCCGAAGCTGGCGGTCAATGTCGTAATTGGTAGTTTGATCGTCGCTTCGGCATTTTATTTGACGCGCACCATGATCGTGGCGCCCCAACCTATAAACTTTGAAGGTCCCGCTGAGCGATTGAAAAATGGGGCCCCGGACTTCGAAGTAGCACGAATTGCCCGTGATGAAACTCGAAATAACCCGCTAACATTAAAATCCTCTTCAAGGCCTTTAACTTTAGTCAATTTTTGGGCGACCTGGTGTGAGCCCTGTGTAAAAGAGTGGCCGAGCATCATTGCCATGGCCAAAGCACTTGGTCCTGAAAAAGTACGAGTTATTGCGATCAGTGTGGATTCTGAAGAAGAAGTGATCCGCCCCTTTCTTGAAAAATTCAAAGATATAAGTGAAGCGCCCATTGAAATTGGCTGGGATCCGACCATGGTGACTGCAACCCAATGGGGAACAGAGAAGATTCCCGAAACATATGTTTTAAATAGAAAATTTCAGCTTTTATCTAAAGTGATTGATGCTCAACACTGGACCTCAGACTCTGTTTTGAAACTTTTGAATGAGTGGGCGCAGAATGACGGGCACTAACTTTAGAAATTTGGGAATCATTGGTGCCGGTCAATTGGCTCGCATGATTTGCCTTGCCGCCCATACGATGGGGATTCGCACTACGGTCTTTGCGGGTCATGCCACTGATTGCGCCGTAGAAGTGGCCAATGATGTAGTTTTGGATCAAAAAAATTCCGAGTCACTGAAGCTGTTTCTCGATCGCTGTGATCTCGTTACATTTGAAAATGAGTTTTTCGATCTTCGGCGCATTTTGGAACTCGGTGGAAATTATGCCTTCGCTCCTGATCTTCATTCAATGGGAGCTCTTCAGAGCAAGTTGGGTCAGAAATTATTGCTTCAAAAACTTAAAATACCGACGTCTCGATTTGTGGCTTTCGATGAACATCAACTCATTGAAATGGAGAGGGTCATAAAAGAAGATTTCCGTCGTGGGTGTGTCATTAAGCGAGCGTTTGGCGGATACGATGGCCGGGGGAATATTTCTATTAGCTCAAAATTTAAGGGATTTACAAAAGAGCAATCTCTTGCCCTCGAAAAGTGGGGGTCTTATTACATCGAAGAATTTATTGGGTTTAAAAATGAAGTTTCAATTGTCGGCGCCCGCAACAAGC
>JADLCR010000051.1 GCA_020847095.1 Oligoflexia bacterium
TGATCGGGGTAGTTGTGTCTATTGTTAGTGCATCCAGTCCAATTGTTTGGATTTGTAAAATCTGAATCCCAAGTGCCCGCCCATGTGCAAATTTCATTGGTGTCTGTTCCCCAAGTGAATTTACCAAATGGATCGTTTTCATAGAGAGAGCCGTAGCCCCAACTTGAGCGAGCGGTATCGTAGGTTATCGAAACCGCGGGAAGTGCCGCACATGAGGCGTGGGAAGCATTAATATTATAACCTCCTCTTGGAATAATATGCTGAATAGTCAAGTTAGACCAAGTAGTGTCAGTGATCGTGGCTCCTGCACAATTATTGAAAGTTAAACCTCCTGTCGCATTACTCGAATTAATGTCATTGGCAAGTACGCCCAATAGGACATTATCAAACTGTTCAATTTCGAATACGCCTTGAAATTGAGTGCTGTAGTTTGCGGTTCTAATGCCGTCCCATTTGATGCTGCTTGGTGAATTCACACCATTGAGAATCACTGCCGTAAAGTTTTGGCCTACAGGGTTGTTTCCTGATGAGATCAGTGGCCAATTATTGCTGCTCGCATCGGGCGGACCAGTTACAAGATGCCCACCGCGATCGCCATTTCCAAGATACAATGTTCTGTTTCCGTTCCAATAAAGGGGTCCGAAAGTAATATTAGTTAGCAAAGTAACCACGGCGTCGTTCGTAATTTCTAACCCTCCCGCTCCTTGAACTTGGCAAGTGCTGCATCCGGCGGTTCCTTTAAATTGAATGCTAGATTCAATCGAATTGGTAATATCAGAAATAGTAAAAATGACGTTGGGGTTAACTGTTATTATTCCGCCACCGCCCGCACTTGGTTCAAACTTTTTAATGACGGCGTGACTTGCCACAACAGGATCATTGGCCACATCAGGAATAATGACTGAATCGAGTTGATCGGGGTAATTGCCACGATCATTTGTGCAACCTGCCCAGTTGCCGGAATCGGTCCAACTGGTTCCATTTGCACCGGTCCAAGTACATACTCGGCTTAGGCTATTGGACCAATTAATCTTATTTCCGGGATCCATCTCAAATTGACTGCCGTACCCGCGGCCTCCAGAGGTTCCAGGAGTGTTTGATACCGTCACGGTCCATGGGACAGTTGTACAATTGGTTCCATCAACTCTAATGTTGTAGCCAGAAGTATAAACTGGAGGTGCGATAGTGATATTATCCCAAGCCGTATCAGTGAGTGTCGGTGCGTTTGTGCAGCTGGCAAACCAAATATAAGAAATATTAACGGCGTTACCGTTGTCTCCAATTATAACATTATCAAATTTTGTAATGTCATAATAATCCCGCAGATAGAGACCACCAATGCTTGCTCCATATCCCATCAAGAAATAATATGAAAAATTAAATCCATTCCAATTGATTGTTGATTTTTCCGTCGCGGTTCCGCAAACATCAATACGAGAAAAATCCGTAGCGGTGTAAGTGTTTGAGGCACCTAAACTTTCAGCGGCTAAATGGCCGGCACTTGTACAATCGCCGACGTAAAAGACAGTCCCGCCACCTGTTCCTCGGTTTACTCTTAAACCATCAAGAAAGGTTACGGTAGCGCCTTCTTTGACAGTAAAGCCTGCGGATCCCCAGGTTCTTACCCTACAGTTAATGCATGTCGGAGTGTTTCCAATAAATCTAACGTCGGACATAAAAGACGCGCTACCATTGTAGATATCTAAGTTTGCTGCGGCTGCAATGGTGACGGTTCCGCCACCGGGTCCCTTTCCGAACGAGTCGATTTGAGTAGTGCCAGTGACTCTTGGCATGAATGGAGCTGTAGATAAGACTGCAATTTTATTTGCAAGCACTGGAAAAGTGCCGCCACAATTTGTCCAGTTTGCCGGATCTGTCCATGTGATACTGGTGCCACCAGTCCACAAGCAGACCGCGTTTTCATACGATTCCAAAGTGATGGTAAAATCCTTCGTATTCGTAGAAACCGTATCAGTGAGTCTTAATACGATAGAGTGCGCCGCATTTTGCGCTGTGGGATTATTATATGAGACGGCCGCAGTGGCCGTTCCATTTCCAAGCACTGAGCCTGGGCCAGAAAAAATCGACCACGTGTAGTTGGCAGCCCCAGTTCCGCCGCTACCAGTAAAGTTTTGAGACCAATTGACGTTGTCGAAAGTATAAAATGAGGAAGTTCCCGTAATCACGAGCGTATTGATATTCCAAGCCCAGGTGGCTGTGGCCGAATTACCCGCATTGTCGGTGGCGGTAACTCTAAAGAGGTGGTTGCCGTCAGCGATGGTTGCAAAGTTCAGTGAACCGCTGCAAGCACCCTGAGAAACGGCGTCCAAAAAGCATTCAATGTTTAGCCCGCTGCTGGGCGCGGCATCGGTTACAGTAAATGTGAAATTCGCCGCACTTGAAGTAGAAACGGGTTGGGTGGGCCCCGTATCAATCGAAACAATAGGTGCGATTGAGTCGCGATAAACTGCCGATGAGCACGACGGCACCGAGCCAGTTCCATCAACATCATAAGCGGTTAGCCGTATGCTATACACTCCCTCAGCAAGGCCAACCCAATTATAATTAGTGGTTGCCTGGTTTTGGTAGTGACCTGGTGCCACCGGAGCTCCGGAGCATGATCCATTATCGAAGCGTTCAACAAAATAGGTATTCACCGGATCTAAAACGGGTGCAGCGACGTCGGTGGTGGCCGCATTCCAGCTAAAGTTATAGCTGTTAGCTGTTTGATAAATGATTGCGGCCGGGGTGATCCAGCCGTTGAGTTGGGGAGGGACCTGGCGGTAGATCGTCGCTGAAAATGTTTTTGTTTTTCTCACAACCCCATTGCCATTGGCAGCCCACAAATAGACGGTTTTTAATCCGCCACCGTTTGAAAGTGTGAATGTACTTGGCTTTGTTCCCCACCAAGTTCCGCCGGTGCAAGTAGAAGTATTGGCTGGTTGAGTGGTTTGAGTTTCTGAAATACACCACTGGGAAATGTTTCCATCTTGGGTTGTAACGACAACATTTACAGTCGCTTGTTTAGCGATGCCTGCGGGAGCGGTGGGATCGTTAAGACTAAATGAGTAGCCGCGGCTAATGGACCCTTTCATCGAGTCGTCGACAGACGCCACTTTGCAGCCGGCAACAACAAGAAAGGTTGCCGTCAATAAGTAGCGCTTAAAGTTCGAAAAGACGGTCCACAAACGCATACCCTCTTTTCGGAACCTTTCCGACTAAAGTATAGTCGTCTAACTATTCGAAATAACTAAATAATGAGTCGAACGATCGGTCATTAACTCGTCCTTTTTTTAAAGCAATCTAGAATAAAGTCTTGTCTAAAAAATAGCCAAAAAACCGAAAAGAAGTTGAAGGAGAAGGGATGCTCCCAAAACGAAAAATCAGTCATAAATTCATGCTGTTAATGGGCTCACTCTTGGGAGTCGCACTGTCCATTTATTTGGCATTGGCGGCAGCCACCTTTTTCAAAGATAAAACAGCCTTTGCATTTGAAGTGAATAAGTCAGTTGTTACGACAATTGCGAATCAAATCGAAACAACCATTTCAAGCACTGTCGATAAACTCAGGCTTTCGGCACTTACCACTCTTACAACCGATCAAAATCAAAAAAATGCTCTTCAGCAAATTGTGCAAGACGATCCCATTGTGGTCGCCGTTGAAATCTATGAAGTCACTTTAGACGGAGTGATTAAAACTGCCTTTTCAGCTTATCAAGACAAGTTTTTAAAAGTGAATGAGCTTCCGGTGAGGTTTTTTCAGGATCGCTTGCCTGTCGAAATTCCGTTACCAGTCAAAGAAACCATCTCCAATGATTTTTGGATCTGGAATGCCTCTTTGCCTCGAACGACTCCATTGATTGGTGTTTCAACAAAGATCTCATTGAGCGGCGGAAAATCCGGATTTCTTGTAGCCGTCGGATACCTTAAATCAGATCTATTCTTGAGGTCATTTGGCGCGGCAGGCGTGAGCGAACTTTTTATTACAACTTCAGATGGTAAAATCTTGATACATCCTGACGCCACAATGGCGGCGCAGAAATTCGACTATTCAGTCATTCCCATTGTCAGTGAATTCAAAAGTTCAAAGCTTACATCGGCGGTCAAAAAATACCGTTACCAAGAGATTGACTACCTAGGAGCCTTCGCTCGAACGACGGATGGCCGATTGCTGGTTTTTTCAGCTATCGAGGCCGATCGAGCCTTTGAAGCCGTTGTTGTTTTGCTTCGTCGCTCGGCCCTCTTTGGCGGTATTATCTTCTTTGCTGTTATTCTCATTGCCCAGTTCTTTGCACGAAGTCTTACAAAACCCATTGAAAGACTAATGATCGCAACTAGAGAATTGGCCGCCGGTAACCTGGGCGTGCGCGTTGACGCTGCTTCAAATGATGAAATTCAATCATTGAGCGAATCCTTCAATGCCATGACCGGAGAAATTCAAAAGTCTCGAGAAGACTTAGAAGCCCTGAATCGGGATCTCGAAGAAAAGGTGAAAGAGCGAACTCGGCAATTAGAAGAACTTGCCACCAAAGATCCACTCACCGGGGCTTATAACCGACGCTATTTCAACGAAAAATTAAAAGAAGAGCTTAAGCGCGCCCAGCGATTCCAACAGTCGGTTGGACTTATTTATCTCGATATTGATCATTTTAAAAAATACAACGACACCAATGGCCACCCGGGCGGGGATGCTCTGCTTAAGGCGTTTACTAAAGTGGTGCAGCTATGTGTGCGTTCGACGGACACCGTTTCTCGCATAGGAGGCGAAGAATATACGGTACTCCTTCCCGATACCGATGTTGAGGGAGCGTGCCAAGTTGCTGAGAAAATTCGAAACGCAATTCAATCAACTCCTTTCCCAAACGGCGATAAGCAGCCCTTGGGGTTTGTTTCGTGCAGCCTTGGGGTAAGCGGATTTCCTGAGTTTGCAGGTGATGATGAAGCACTTGTGAAATGCGCTGATGAGGCCCTTTACCATATCAAGCAGACATCTCGAAATGCAGTTGGTCTAGGTAAAGCGGTCGAAGGGTTTAAGCCTCCATATATAGCGACGAAAAGGGGGGCGCGTCCTGAGATTCCAGTCATTGAAGTTTCCGATGAAGAGAAGGCTGGTTGATGGATAAGAAATCAACCGCGATAATTATTGGGGTTCTAGCAATTCTAACTTGGTTTTTACTCATGGACCTGGGAATGGCTCCCAACCTCTTTAAGCGAAAACGTGCCGGATATGTCATTGGAAACATCACCCAGGTTCAAAATACTGGTCAACAGCGCCGAAACACTGATCTTTATTGGCTTGACGCGAGAATTGAGTCTTCACTTTCATATTACGATTCGCTTGTAACACTTGATGATTCACAATTAAGCTTCGAACTTACCGATGGGACTCAAATTACACTTGATGAAAACACCCTTGTCATTCTTGAGCCGCCCGAGAGCCATGAAAGAAACCTAAAACTGGTTCTCATCCGAGGAGATGTGCGAGTCAAAGGCACGAGCGTGGCCGTTGTGGCCCATCCAGAGGCGTCAAATTTAGTGGCATTGGTCGAAGTTAAGCGAGAGCCGGTTGTAGAGCCAAAAAAAGAAGTCGCGATCATCAGATCAAAGCCAAAACCAATAGTGGTGGCGTCGCGTGAACCCGAGGCCGAGCCTGAAGAACTCGAACCTGCGGCAATCCCCAAAGTTGAAGCAAGGCTTGATGAAGTAAAAGTAAAAAAACACGTGGGACCTTGGTGGGCATGGGTGGGATTAGGATTTAACTATTCCTATTACTCGCAAACTATTTCCAGTTTCAGCGATTCCGCATACCAGAGCTTTAGAGGTCCTTCGATCTTTGTTCGTCTAGGAAGGTATTTTCTCAATGGCTTTGGCTTTGACTTTTCGTTTAAAGACTCGCCCGGTGGCGTAAGTTCATCGACCGACATTGCAGTTTCTGATGGGGAATATCATTGGCGAGCTGTGAGTCTTGAGGGTCTGAAGCAATTTGAATTCGGGCCGAAAACGGTTTTTGGAATGCCAACATTCTTTGCTGCTCGCGCCGGACTTCAGCACCATTTTATGCCATTTATTGCAGCTCAAAGCAGTGGCGAAGCTCAAATCCGTCAAAACACTCTAACACTGGCTTCGTTGGGGTTTGACTGGATGCTCGGACAATCTCGTAAATTGCACTATGAGGTTCAGGGGAGATACCAATATCCGATTTCTGCTGGGGCAAGCGGAAGTAACAAGTTTTCGGTGACTCCATCTTTTGTTTTTGACGGATCAGTGGGAGCCGTATACAAACTTACTGAGACCACGAGGCTCGGCGCATTTTGGTACGGACAGTGGCATAATTATTCGTTTAAATACTACGACACCAATGAGGGTGTTGAGAATCTGGGAAGCCAAGTTTTATTCTATTCTAATGCAGAACTGAGACTGGGGATCTATTTTTAACCCTGGGCCTTTTTGATACCGTTTTTTCTTGTCGAAAATTTGCTCTGAAGATCGGCTAAAATACCTTCTTTTTGAATAAGGTCATACGTTTGCACACTCATGTAAACGCGAGGGATAAAGCTCTTGTACTCGGCAAGAATGCGCATGAGCGATTGGGAAAATTCCTCAATTGATCGTACTTGGTTTTCTCTGTCTAAAATTTTGATGAGTCCCAATTCGCCTGACTTGTGATTGACCGTTTTTTTCTTAAACGGATCCTTCTTTTCCGCGAAAGACACATCTTTTGATGGAATATCTTCGAGAATCCATGAATTGGGTTTACCGTTTAATTTTTCTCGTAAGTACTCAACGGCGTCTTGAATGCGACTGACTAGGGTTTGTCGTTCTTCTGGAGTCGATACCAGACTGGGCTCAAAAGGGTCAACGCGAAGTAGCTGCGGAGCAATTCTAAACATCAGCATTTCGATCATTTCCATAATTTGAGCGGGTATTTTGGCATTTCCAGCCATGCCGGTTTCGAGGGCCTGATGAAGCTTTGAGGTAAAATAGCTATCATTGAAGCCGAAAAAAGCCTTGGGCTTTTCAGCGACAAGTTTTTTTAATTCATCGAAACTATAAATAATGTTGTTTTCAACAAAGTAGCGAGAAATTCGTTCAGCGAGGAGGTCAAATTTGTAACCAGTGCCTTCTCTGATGATTTGAGTGTACCAGGCGTAGCGAGAGATCAAAAAATATTCCAAAGATGTTAAAGCACTTTCATTTATGGCAATGGCCTCTTTGCCGTCGATAGAAACCACGGTCATATTGGCAATTAAGTAATCAAGTTCGAATACGCCATACTTAACGCCCGTGTGATAGGAATCACGCAAAAGATAATCCATGCGATCCGCATCAACGTCTGAGTGAATGAGCTGATTTGAAAGAACTGACTCTGATTGTCCTTGAATAATGAGGGACAGTTCTTTGGGATCAATCCCTCCTTGAGTGAGAAGTCTTGTGATTCCGCCGTCAAAATCGGTATTAAGTATGATTTGAGCTCCAAGTTCTTCATGATTGGCTTTGATGGCCTTTTTCCCTTGGCGGACGCGCTCGCGATCGTGATTGATATAGCCGTACTCGACACTATGGCTAAACGGAAACGTTCCAATGTCGTGCAAGAGTGCGGCAAGCCTCATCGTTCTATGGAATGTTGTTTTGGCATCGTGAACTTTCGGATCAAAAAGCTTCTCATCAGGAACAGCTTTTCCAATCGCTAACAAAATCTTATGCATGACATGCATGGCGCCCAATGCGTGTGCAAAGCGGGTGTGAGTGGCTCCAGGAAATATATAATGACTCCATCCCAGCTGCTTGATCCAGCGCAGTCGTTGAAAGTATGCCGAACGGATTATCTGATCCTCAGTTTTTGTAAGGTTGATAAAGCCGTGGATGCTATCAAAGATGGGTTTTTTAAAAAGCTCTGCCATTTCAATAGGCTTATCGGATTTTGAGTCTTCGAAATCAACGATCTAGGTGGAGTGAATCTTAGTCGTTAGTCGAGAACTTATCGCCCGCCATGATAAGAAACATGGGCTAGGGGCACAAGCTGGGGGACGTTAAACTCCAGCTCATCAGGAGTCTGACCTTCCATTTTCTCTGGAATGCCCGAAAAAACTGACTTGGTATAGGTAATAGAGCCGTAACCGGATTTTAAGTTCTTGGTGATCATGACTCTCTCGACAAAGGTCTTTGCGAAAAACTTAGGGGCTTGGACGTCCAAAGTTTGAAGTCGATAAGTCAGCTCTTCAACCCGTGTGCGGCGCTGGACTTTGACCAAGAGAAAGCGGCTGTCCGGCATGGATTCTTCGTAGGCGAGACAGACATCAGTAACATAAGGTGTTTTAGATGATTCGGCTTCTGTGGCTCCGCAGTAGGTGGCGACTATTTCCCCATGGGCCAAGGGGGAGATCCCAATTGATCCTAAGAAAATCAATCCAAATTTCATGAGTTTTTGCATGGGCATCTTGTAGATTTAAGGGCTATGTTTGTCAATTGTTGACCCAAGTGGGCTTAGGCTTCTAGCATAAAACCATGAAAACAGAACAGGGTTGTGCGGGCTGCATTATTGATGACATCGGTGGGGCAGTAAAGCTTATGGGGTTGTCAGAGGGCCTGCAGCTCGAAATCATGCGAGAATGCATGGATTATTTATCGAAAAATTTTAGTTTCGACTCGATTCCAAGCACGCATATTACGGCGGTGCACCGTATTGCCAAGAAATTGAGTGGACAAAGGCTACCCTTTGAGAAGCTCAGAACCAATTGCAATGATGTCGGCCTAAAGCTTTCAGCGAAGCTTTCTCGAAAGTTAAAGGGGCAAAAAAAAGATCTAAAGGCCTTCGAGTTGTTAGTGAAGTGGGTCATCGCCTCAAATCATTTGGATTTTAGAACCGTTGGGACTGGATACGAGGTTCCGTTGAAAAAAATTGAAGGCCATGTCCTCGAGAAAGTAAAAGCACCGTTGGTCATAAACGATTGTAAGGAATTTTATAAAATCCTTAATTCTGTTCCAATAAAAGTAAGTCAACCAAAGCTTTTGTACATTCACGATAACGTAGGAGAAATCGCATTCGATAAGCTTTTGATTTCTGAAGCTCGACAAAAGGGTTGGTTTGTAACCAGTGCTCTTCGTGGCGGGCCTATCACTTCAGACGCTACTCTTGAAGATGGCGCTTACGTTGGGATTCAAGAAGTGGCTCATATGGTGATTTGTGCAGGCCCCGATACCCTAGGTATTTCTTGGGAAGAGAAATCTCCCGAGTTAACCAGTGCATTAAACGAGGCCGATCTTATTGTGAGTAAAGGTCAGGCGAATTTTTATCTTTTCTCGGAAAAATTTAAAGAAATACAAAAACCAATCATGTGTCTTTTGACGACAAAATGCCCGTACGTTTCGAGTTATTTCAAGAAGTCAGAATTAATTTCTGTAGCAAAATTACTCAAATAGTAAAAAAAACAGGCCGAAGGATGCGGGTCCTTCGGCCTTAACGGGTAAAGAGAACAGCTTCGGTCAGAAGATTTACTGGGCAACTTTCACGCTATGGCGTGACGTGCGATCACCGTCGGTTTTGCCCATACTTTCTGACTTTGAAGGTTCGTATGCCACCTCAATCTGCCGGGCTGTGGCCACAGTGTCCTTGGGAACTGCGATCTCCAAAACTCCTTCACGGTAGTGCGCCGTGATGTTTTGGGGCCGGGCGTTGGCAGGTAGCCTAAAAACCCTTTGAAACTTACCCGAGAAGCGTTCTGTGTAGTGTGTCACAGAATCCTCGTGCTTCTTCTCGGTTTTTCTCTCACCCGAGACAACCAGTTGGTTGTCTAAAATCTCTACTTTTAAATCCTCTCTTCGAAGTCCTGGGATATCGAATTTAAATGCGTATGTCTTTTCGGTTTCTTCGATATCGCAACTGGGGCTCATGAAAGTTCTTGTCTCAAGGCTTCGGGGCAAGAACTCTCTGAAGAGACGATCTGCTTCGCGAATCGACTCACCCATTTCTGGGAAAAGCGACCAAGCTTTGTTCTCCATCGGGTTCATCAGCCATTTCATGATGACCTCCTAGTTAAAGGGTTAAACAACTTTCAACTCCTACCTCCTGAATTTGCATAGGGGGTGCCAGGGGCCAATATGCTTTTATTTCGACGACAAGGTGAGCGTGAGTCAAAAAGTCGCAAATTGTAAAATCCGACTGCGACAACTCGGCACAAGTGGCACTTGTGCAACCCTCTAAAATGCCCTAATACATAGGTCATGAAAGGCTTAGTGTTTGATCGCGATAACGTCTTTTTTCGATGTGTAGAGGATTCATCGGAAGCCATTATGATTACGGACGACCGCGGCGTTTTAAAGTATGTAAACCCGGCCTGGCAGAATATTTATGAGTATTCCTTTGAAGAAGCAATTGGAAAGACGCCGGGAATTTTAAGAAGTTTCAGGCAAACCGATGACTTTTACAAAGAAATGTGGAAGCGCATTTTGGATCCCAAAATCGGTTCATGGAAGGGCAACATTATGAATCGGAGCAAATCAGGCCTCGATGTTCCCGTATTTCTAACCATTTCTCCTATTCAAGGAGACGGTGGAGTTGTTGGATACATGGGAACTGCTGTCGATGTGAGTGAAAAGCGCGACATGGAGTCAAAAATTTTGCAGCAAGATCGATTGGCGTCGATTGGGCTGTTAGCGTCGGGCATCGCCCATGAGATTGGCACTCCCTTAGGAGTTTTGCGAGGTCGAGCAGAACTTTTGTCTAAGCAATTGTCTGAAAATGAAAAGACTGTGAACACTATAAATATTATGCTTGTGCAGATCGACCGAATTTCTAAAATTATTCAAAATCTTTTAACCCTGAGCCGCGGGCAGCAGTCCAGTGGTCGATGCTTCGTGGCTAAAGTCATTGAAGAAGTTTACAACTTGATGGGGCAAAAGTTCAAAGAATTCGGAATCGAATTCGTAGCCGATATAGCCCCAGATCTTCGTGTGGCTATGGGCCACAATGAGCTCGAACAAGTGTTGCTAAATTTGGTGATTAACTCGGTGTTTGCAATTGACCGCGCTCAAAAAAGCCAATCTTCAAGATCTCATAGTATTGTCATTCAAGTGACTGAACTGGGAACAAGCCATGTCTTAAGTGTGCGCGATTCAGGTTGCGGAATTTCTCCGAACGACATTAATAAAATCTTTCAGCCTTTTTATACTACAAAGCCGGTAGGTGAGGGCACCGGTCTGGGGTTAAGTATCAGCTATAGGCTGGTGCGGGAGGCTAAGGGAGATATTCAGGTTGATAGTCAAGTTGGAGCAGGTACCACGTTTCGAATTCAACTGCCAAAGGCTTAGTCAAGTAGGGGTTCGTGCTCTTCGGTGGGTAAACCGTATTGTCTTTCTTTGCGATAAAGGGTACGCCGGTTAATTCCTAAAATTTTCGCAGCCGCCTCTTTTTTGTGCCCGACTTGAGCCAAAATCAATTTAATGTAGCGCTCTTCAAGCTCATCTAGGGAAGGGTTGTCAGAATAGAGCTGCTGAAAACTTTCGCGGGCTGACTCAATGGCGCGGCCCATGATGTCATCTTCAGTCAGCATTTCATTAGGACTCATGACCACAGCGCGCTCAATAAGATTTTCAAGTTCGCGCACATTGCCAGGCCATGGACTTGCCATTAACTTTGCCATGGCTTCGGGAGTGACTCCTTTAGTGTGGGTATTGTTTTGAGCCGAAAATTTTTGAATAAAGTGATCCACCAAATGGGGAATATCTTGAGGTCGATCGCGCAGTGGTGGAATTTGTATGGGTAAGACATTGAGTCGGTAATAGAGATCTTCTCTAAACTTCTCTTCTTTTATCATCGAAGCCAAATCTCTGTGAGTGGCACTGACAACGCGCACATCCACTTCTCGCAATTCATTTGAGCCCACGGGTCGAATCGACTTATCTTGCAAAACTCTTAGGAGTTTTGCCTGTAGGGGTAGGCTGAGATCGCCAATTTCATCGAGAAACAAAGTTCCGCGGTTAGCTTCTTCAAAAAGGCCCTTCTTATCACCAATCGCACCTGTGAAAGAGCCTTTTACGTGTCCAAAGAGTTCGCTTTCTAAAAGTTGCTCGGGAATGGCGGTGCAATTAATTGGAACAAATGGTCGGTCTTTCCGAGTTCCAAGTGAGTGAATAGCTCGGGCGACCAATTCCTTTCCTGATCCGCTTTCGCCGCGGATCAAGACATTGGCATTGGCTTGAGATACGCGCTTGATCACTTCAAACAGATTTTGCATGGTTGAGCTTTTTCCAATGAGGGATTCAATGCTGAATTCTTTTTTGAGCTCTCGACGAAGCATGGTGTTGTCGCTCAAAAGTCTAGCGCGCTCAAAGCTTCGGTTAACTTGTAAAAGGAGATCGTCGTTCTTAAATGGCTTAACGATATAGTGGTAAGCGCCCAATCTCATGGCTTCAATGGCTGTTTCGATTGAGCCAAATGCGGTCATCATGATGCATGTCACCGATGGGAAGGACTCGCGCATTTTTTTAAGAAACATCATTCCGTCGATGTCTTTCATGCGCAAATCCGTAATGAGAACTGTAGGTAACGGCCCTTTCTTGAATTGAACAAGGGCCTCGGCCACAGAAGTGTAGACCTGAACTTCGAATCCTTCGCTCACGAGAACGTCTTGAACGAGGCTTCCCATTTCTAAATCGTCATCTACGACGGCAACTCGCTTTGATAGCATCATCTTCTTTGACATAAAGCAGGCCCCGTGCCTCGGCCAGGATACGTTATAAACTAAAGGGAAGGTAA
This sequence comes from Oligoflexia bacterium, assembly GCA_020847095.1. GTDB lineage: Bacteria > Bdellovibrionota > Bdellovibrionia > JABDDW01 > JABDDW01 > JADLCR01. The sequence goes on from JADLCR010000051.1 coordinate 12,755, forward strand.
ATGCCACAGGATAGTGGGACATTTTGTCTCACGTGGAAAGAAATGCGTCTCAAAATCAAATGGCGATGGGCTCATCCGATTCGAGACACTGGCTCGCGATAAGCGCGTATTTAAGAACGTCCGTCTCGGTTAAAATTCCCACGATTTGTCCGCCCTTGATCACCGGAAGGGAGCGAAATCGTTTTTCCTGCATTTGTTTTAGAGCATCTTTCATCGGAGTACGGGCCTCAATAACAAGCGGATTACGAGTCATAACATCACTGACCGTAATTTTCGGAGCAGGTGTCGTCTGCTTAAATTTCTTTTTAATTTGCTCGGCTAACTCTAGGTCAAGGTGCGAAAGAAGTCCCACTAATTGACCATCTTCATAAACAAGAAGATGATGGATCACTTCTTGGCGCATCAGATCTTGCGCCGATCGTACGTCTTCTTTTGGAGAAATCTTAAAAACCGTTTTGCTCATCCAAAATTCTGTGGTGTGCTTCATTTTTTTAGGCCTCCTTGCCTAGAGACGATGCAGACAGCATGCCGCACCTCACAACGAATTATATTCTAACGGAAAAGCAATATTCGAGACAAGTGGGTGAATCAAAGAGACATATTGTCTCGGCCAATGAATTCATGCATGATTTATTGGTTTTGAACCGCGGCACGGCCCTTGCGATCTTAAAAGTTGCGATTATCAAAACAAGGAGAAAAAAAATGAGCAAATCCATTCCGCCACTTCAAAAGTTCATGACCGTGCAGCCACATAGCATCGGAATTGATCAACCTATTCAAAAGGCCCGCGATTTAATGACCGAATACAAGATTAGGCATTTGCCTGTGCTAAAGGGCGGAAAAATTGTCGGCATCATTACGGATAGAGATATTCGACTCGTTATGGGGTTTGAAGGCGTCGATCCAGAGGAGATGGCGGTTGAAGAAGCTTATACACCGGATCCCTATATCGCCAGCCCCAATAGCCGTTTGGATGAAGTAGCGTCTTTGATGGCTGAAAAGAAATATGGCTGCGCCTTAGTTGCGGACAATGGTAAGCTCGTAGGAATCTTTACGGAGGTCGATGCACTCAGAGCCTTGTCCGAACTTTTGCACGGCAGACTCGGAAAGTAACATAAGTTGATAGTCCTTGGAGGGACCATGACTAAAGTATCCCTGGTTTTGATTTTCACTGTTTGTCTGGGGTCCGTTTCAACCTTGAAGGCTGAAGATAAGAACAAGTTTCAGCCGACAAAACCCATCATGAACGATATTGGCGAAACGGTTTATCGTTTGCTGCCTTATGTGGTTAATGAGGGACGATTCGTGGATCCGAAAAATGATCCTGAACTTCGCGTGCTTTTGAAGAAGCTATCCGAAAATGTAGAAAAGGCTAAGCATGCCGTCCAAGTTGGTGTGGAGCCTTTTGTTTACTCCCGTGACGTCCTTCGAGGTCATGTGCGTGAAGTCAATCGCGTGTTCACTCACGGCAATAAGTCCTACGCCCGATGGATGCTTCAGTCTATGTTCAATATTTGTTCAAGCTGCCACACTCAATTAGGAACCGAGTCTTCATGGGCAAGGGCCTTAGAGCCAAATACCAAATGGGCCAGTGACTTCGATCAAGCGGAGTTCTTTTTTGCTACTCGCGACTACTCAAAGGCATTTGAACTCTACGATAAAATGATAAGAGGTTATCCCGGAAACAAACTAACGACGCTTCAGCTTGAAACAGCCTTTGAACGACAAGCGGCGTATTTTGTAAAAGTCAAGAGAACGCCTCAAAACGGTGTCGATTACATGGCTAAACTTCAAACGGCTTCACAAGTTCCCGAGTTTTTGCAAAACAATGCAAAAGCATGGGCGGGTCTATTTAGAGATTGGTCGAAAGAAAAGCCCGTAGACCTTCGCGCCATGAATGAGGCACAGTTCAGAAAGTATGTCGAAGAACAGTTAGCTCCAGGTCTTTGGGATAAGCTCATCGATGCATCAGAGCCTCGCGTGATTACTTACTTAAAAGTTTCCACCGTATTGGGAGATTATCTTCAAACCCATCCCAACACAAAACTCAAAGCGCAAATCTTTTTATGGCTCGCTCGGTGCGATCGCGCCTTAAATAATAATTTCTTCTATTCTCTTGCGGATATTTATTTAAGAGAGTGCATTATGAGGTTTTCCGATTCTCCCGTGGCCGTGAAGTGCTACGAGGAGTACGAAACTTCAACGATGGCCGCTTATTCCGGATCGGCCGGAAGCTTTGTCCCTGACGAAGTGAATCGAGAATTGAAGCGATTGAAGGCTCTAGTAGATAAGAAACAACCGAAAAAGGAGTAAGCGATGAAACTCCGGTTCTTAGGGGCTGCTCAAACGGTTACAGGGAGCAAGACTCTTTGTACTCACCGTAACAGGCGGTTCCTGGTGGACTGTGGGTTGTTTCAAGGGGCAAAGCCAAAACGTCTTCTGAATTGGCAGCCATTTCAAGAAGCCGAAAAGATTGATTTCGTGGTTTTAACCCACGCCCATATTGATCACTCCGGTTATCTCCCAAAGCTCGTCAAAGAGGGGTTTAAGGGGCCCATTTATTGTTCGCCTGGAACTCGAGATCTTTGCGAAGTATTGCTATTGGATTCGGCGAAACTTCAAGAAGAAGATGCTTCGTTTGCTAACCGAACGGGCCATTCGCATCATCGACCGGCGCTGCCGCTTTACACCACTCGTGATGCAGAGAACGCTCTAAGGCTTATTCAGACGGTAAAACAAAATGATTGGGTTGATTTGAAAGATGGACTTTCACTTAAGCTCACAAGATCGGGACACATCATCGGGTCAAGCTTTGTCCAATTGGGCCTTCAAGGTGATTATCGTTCGCAGCTTGTAACATTCTCTGGAGACTTGGGTAATGGACGATCGGAAATTATTAAGCCCCCGGTTTCTATTCCAGAAACGGATTTTCTAGTTTTAGAAGGCACCTATGGTGATCGATTGCAGCCTCGTGGCAATGTGCGAGATGCTTTGAGACCTTTGATTCACCAAATTTTTGAGAGAAAAGGCGTCATGGTGATTCCGGCGTTCAGCGTCGGCAGGACCCAAGAAATCCTATATCATTTGCGTGTACTTGAAGAGTCGCGACAAATCCCCACGATTCCAGTCTATCTTGATAGCCCAATGGCCAATCACGCGACTCAAATTTTCTTAGATCATCCTGAGGAACATTTACTTCGATTTAATAATGGCGAACTCCATTCGCCTATTTGTCCCAGTTGCTACAGCGCAGTGAAGAGCGCCGATGAATCGATGGTCTTATGTATGAAGGATGGTCCGATGATTGTCATTTCTGCAGCCGGAATGTTAACTGGCGGTCGAATTCTCCATCATCTCAAGCATCGCCTGCCGGATCGAAACAACATGGTTGTATTTGTTGGCTATCAGGCAGAAGAAACGAAGGGAGCATTATTGCAACAGGGCATACCGACGATTCGAATTCACCATGAAGAGGTCGCTGTCGATGCCGAAATAAAAACCATTGAAGCATTGTCTGCCCATGCGGATTATCAAGATATTCTGGATTGGCTAAAGGGATTAAAACAGCCTCCTACGAAAATTTTTCTTAATCACGGAGAGCCTGCGGCCCTTGAGACACTCGCTCAAAAAATCAAAGCAACCTATAATTTCAATGTTATGATACCTAAGCCAAATGAGGAGATCGATTTGGCGCGGATAAAAAGTGAACTCAATGGGAGGACTGCTTGAAGATAAAAGTGGTATTAGCAGGAGCAGATTTTTCTCCGTACTCACGAACCGTGGTTAAGCAAGCTAAGCGCTTGGCTCAGAAATTTAATGCGCGACTTGTAGTTAGTCATTGTGTCGTTTTGCCGACAGCGGTTCCGGGGACTAAAAAGAGAGCATTTCTAGACGCTATTGAAAAGCGACTGAGAAGTGTTTATTCGCTAGGTCGAACAGTAAAAGTGAGAATTGCCTTTGGAGTTCCCGATCTGGTTTTGCTAACTCATGGAGCAAACCAAAAAACCACGTTGACGGTGGTGGGGCACCGAGGGTTGACAGGATTGAAGGGTGCATTTTTGGGAAGTACCGCGGAGCGGTTAGCACTCAATGCTCGAGGGCCTGTGTGGATTCATCGAGGACCGGGTGTTGTGAGTTTGAAATCGGCTTTGGTTCCGACGGATCTTCATCGGTCTACGGAAGCGCTACTTAAAAGTATTAAGAGTCTCACAGCTAAAAAGGTACTCATGCATGTGCATGAAAGACCCACCCCGGTTTTGTATTATGACTCCTGGGTGGCTCTCTATCACATGCACGAAGAGCGGGCCAAAAGGAGGCTCAATCAAATTCGATCCAAATTTAAGAATGTATCGCTGATTGAAGTTAGGGGATCGGCACCGGAGCTGATCTTAAATCATGCAAGAAAATACGATGTGACGGTGATGCACCCTCGAAAGCATCAAGAGTTGTTTCGAGGATTCGGAAAGGTTACGGCTCGAGTTCTTCGAAATTCTTCTAAACCAGTGCTTGTGATGCACTAGAAACGGAGAGGCCCATGTTTGTCTCAGATATTGGAGTAAAACCCGTTGTGACAGTCGACAAAAGCGCCACTCTAGATGAAGTGGCAACCAAGATGCGCACAAGTCATGTGGGATGTGTCGTCGTGACCGAAGTCACGAATAATAAAAAGGAAAAGCCCTTGGGTATTATTACTGATAGGGACTTAGTTGTAAGTGCAGTGGGGCTCAAAGTGGAGCCGGAACGCCTTTGCGCTCAAGACATTATGGCGACTGATCTCTACACGGTGAACCAGGATTCGGGTCTGGCCGCCGCCATCAGGGTGATGGCCAGTCACGCTATACGCCGAGTGCCGGTTGTCGATAAGTCGGGACTTCTGGTTGGAATTGTGACCAGCGACGACGTCTTGGCTTACTTGACAACGGCTTTGGGAGCGCTATCCAGGGTTTCGTCAAGCCAACGGTCCTTTGAAGGTGAAGTGCGAAACTAAGAGCTGAGGAAATCAGCCTAACTTGCTGGAATTGCTTGCTAAATTTCTTTAAGCAAGAGTAACGAATTCTTGAGCCAGGCTGCCGTTCATGATATCCGTGGGATTTATGGACATCATGCAAATCGTCGCCGAAGTGGCTAAGTTTATGATCCCGTTTTTGTTTGCCATTAGCTTTCATGAGTATGCTCATGGGTGGGTGGCAAATAAGCTGGGAGACCCAACAGCAAGGCTGATGGGAAGACTCAGTCTTAATCCCACCGCCCATGCGGATCCTATCGGAACCTACCTTCTGCCAATTTTGGCCGTTGTCACTAAAGCCCCATTTTTTGGATGGGCCAGGCCTGTGCCAGTTAACGAAAACAATCTTAAAAATCCCAAAGTAGGGATGTTTTGGGTAGCCTCCGCTGGGCCAGCCTCTAATGTTTTACTCGCCTTTTTTGGAGCGCTTGGATTTGGATTGGCTCAAGGACCCTTAGCCGGCCAAGGTTTTTCTAAGGGACTGAGCGAATTTTCTCAGGCCTTTGTCATGATTAATATGAGTTTGGCTGTGTTTAACTTGATTCCAGTTCACCCTTTAGATGGGGGGAAGATCATTGCCATATTCTTACCTAATAGTTTGAATCAATGGCTCGAGGACAATCAGGTCATGATCAGTTTTGCGCTCTTGTTTTTATTCTTATCTGGAGTCGTAGGAAAGTTTATTTACGGACCAGTCATTTATTCGTCGGCTTACTTGTTGGCTTTAGGGCAAGCATTGGTAGGGGGTTAAGTGAATCAAAAACTCCGAGTCATGAGCGGCATGCGCACCACCCATCAGTTGCACGTTGGCAATTATTTTGGTGCTCTCAAGAACTGGATTCGACTTCAAGAAGATCATCCTTGTTATTTTGGGGCTATGAACTGGCATGCGCTCACTGACGGTTATAAAAGCCCAGAGCTATTTCAAAAGTACGTGAAAGATATCGTTGTCACTTGGCTCGCATTTGGAATTGACCCTAATAAGAGCGTGATCTTTGTCCAAAGTCAGATTCCCCAGCTTTTAGAACTTAATATGATCTTCACCATGCTGACTCCGCTTCCATGGCTTGATCGGGTGACCACGTGGAAAGATGCCGTTGAAGATATGAAAGTCAAAGACGCATACAATTTGGGGCGCTTTAGCTATCCGGTCCTACAAACGGCGGATATCGCCATTTTTAAAGGCGGAAAGGTGCCCGTGGGCCAAGATCAACTTCCCCATTTAGAGCTGTCTCGAGAGATTATCCGGCGTTTTAATCATCTCTATGGCGGAAAGCTTCCTGAGCCTGAATCCCTGTTAACCGAAACCCCAGCCATACCCGGTCTTGATGGGCGAAAAATGAGTAAGAGTTATGGCAATGTTTTGCCTCTCTTAGATGAACCAGAGCAAATCATTAAAGTTGTGAAAGGTATGGTGACCGATCCGGCTCGAGTCAAGCGCACTGACCCGGGGAATCCAGATATCTGTCCTGTCTTCGGCATGCATAAGCTCTTTTCAGACAAAAAGACCCTGGATCATGTGAACGTCGAGTGTCGAAGGGCCGGAATTGGGTGCATGGACTGTAAGATGCTTCTGGCCGGCCATATCAATAAGTTTGTGGAGGCTCCTTTAGCAAAGCAAAAAGACCTCTTGAATAATCCGAAGGGCCTTGATGAAATAATCGGCGACGGGTGTCAAAAGGCCCGTGGGGAAGCGGAAAAAACGCTCAAAGAAGTAAAAGGGGTATTGGGGTGGCAATGACTCAGCTCAACGTACAGCTGAATACGTTCGAAGGACCATTATCGTTACTCCTTTATCTCATTAAGAAAAATGAGATAGATATCTACGACATTCCCATTCACGACATCACCAAGCAGTATCTTGAGTACATTCAAATTATGAAAGAGCTCAATCTCGAGCTTGCGGGCGAGTTCATCGCCATGGCGGCGACGCTCATTTACATCAAAAGTCGGATGCTTGTTCCTCAGTACGATGAACAAGGAGAAGAGATTGAAGTCGATCCCCGAAAGGAGCTGGTTCAAAAGCTTCTTGAATATCAAAAGTTTCAAGAGGCTGGAAAGCAGCTCTATAAGCGTCCTCTGTTGGGGCGGGATCTTTGGGCTCGCGGCGGAAAAGAAACCTTGCCGCAAGGACATGAAGAAATCATTGTTGATGAAGGTGGCCTGTTTGCCTTGATATCGCATTTCCGCCACCTTATGAAAAATGCCAAAAAGAGCACTCATGAGGTTCGCGCTAAAGGGCTTAGTATTTCCGCCAAGCTCTTAGAGATCAGGCATCGATTCACCGTCGGTGCAAGAATTGAGATTCAGGAGTTATTGCCTCAAGATTATACCAAGACCGACGTTATCATCACATTTTTATCAATTTTGGAATTGTGCCGATTGAAGTTTGCTCGGGTTTATCAAACAGAACCGTTTGCACCGCTTTATATAGAAACTATCCGAGAAATAACCTCTGATGTGGTCAGTCGTGTGCAGGAATTTGATGCGGTGGATGCGGCTCAAACGGCCGATCGGTTGATGATTGAAGCCGAAGCAGAACTTGATCAAATGACAATGGCCGAAGAAGTGTCACATGGCGTGACAAGTGATCAATTGGAGAACGATAGCGAAATTCGAGCGGTAGAAGCCGGGGAGCTTGTATGAGCGAAAATGAAACAGATAACCTAGAGCCAATTGAGAAGAAAACCGAGATGACTGAGGAAGAGCTTAAAGCTCAAATGCTAGCGGAGTTTGGCGAGAGTCCCAGTCACGCCGTAGTGGAAGAAGCTGTAGAAGAAGAGCTTGAAGTTCTCCCAACTGAACTGGAAGATGAACATGCTAAAGCTATTCTAGAGAGTCTGCTGTTTGTTTCAAACAAGCCCCTGACCGTGGCCGTTGTGCGAGGGGTTTTTCATGGGACCAATATTAAGTCTGATAAGATTCGAAAGTTGATGAGCCAACTTCAAACCGAATACGAAGGTGGCGAACGCGGACTTCGTATTGAAGAAGTGGCCGGCGGTTTTCAGATTCGATCAAAAAAAGAAAATGCCGGTTGGGTTCGAAAACTTGTTAAAGCAAGGCCATTTAGGCTTTCCGGACCTGCTCTCGAAGTTTTGAGTATTGTGGCCTACAAACAGCCGGTGATTAAGAACGAAATTGATCAAATTCGAGGAGTAGAATCCGGTCATTTGCTAAGAGCGTTGATGGAGCGAAACCTCGTGCGCTTTGATGGAAAATCCGAACTTCCAGGCAAACCCATGCAGTATGCAACGACCAAAGAGTTTTTAGAGCTCTTTGGGCTTCGCAATATTAAAGAACTGCCAAGCTTGAGTGAAATTGACGAATTAATTCCCGATGGAATCGGCGAAAATCATGACGTTGAAAAAGAGACGTTAGGGGTTTTGACCGAAAATCTGGGGCTTCCGACAGGAGCGAGTTATTCAGACTCTGAAAATGAACTTTTGACGATTACCGAAGACCTAGGAAAAATCTCAACCAGCTCGGAGTTTTTTGAAGCTGAAAAACGCCGTGAAAAAGAACGGCGCGAGCGGGAACGGGCGCAAGATCTGCGTGAACGCAAGATCATGGGAGAAACTCTCGCTGAAACCGATGAGAAATGGTTGGCTAAGTTTGAATCGCGCATGGATCAAGTGGCGCAGTCGGCAACGACGGTTGATCCATCGGCTTTAGAGCCGTCACCATCTGAGCCAGAGCCCACCCCTTAAAAGTACTTATGACAAAACGTCGTGGTTTAATAATTGGATTTGTGGCTTGTTTGATATTAGCCCTGTCGGCCGTAGTGTCTTATCGCAAAATGAGTTCTGAAAAAGGATCAAGCCCGGATAACCCAATTAAAATTGGAGACGCCGAAGGCGTAGGGATTCCGCGAATTGTTCAACCGAAAGTCGACTCGGCCGCTTGCGAGAGTTCGCCGCGCTATGTGACTCTTCGGCAGGAACTTGGTGAAATTGTAAATCGGATTTCTTCAAAAGATGCCTCCAAAAAAATCAAGGCCCTTGAAGAGTTTCGGCTGACTCGGGGATTGCCGATTCCGGTGGGTATTTCGATGACCGAGCTTAAAGGGCAAAAGTTGGTGTTCTCGTGTCGGCCTGCATGTGGAGAAATGGTTCATTTGATGTTTGTTTCTGACATCGATGGGACCGAACAGTTAAAGGTTTTGGCCGAAAATGGCGAACTCAGAAGCCTTCACCGGTCAAGAGATGGAGTAGAGCTTTTAATCTTAGATGAGCTAAATAAAAAAGGCGTGCCATTTAAATCTTGGATACTGCCAATGGCCGATGGCCCGTTTTTCTTGCTCGAAGATGCCATCCATTACCCGTTGGATGTGTTCGGATACTCACTTGAATCCTCTGAACGGGGTCGGTGGAGAGTAGTAAAGGCCAATCCTCTAGCACGCCCATTAACGCCCGTGGATGCCGCTCAAATTCGAGGTTGCGACGTTGGTAGCCGATGCTGGGTCGTCCAACAGGGCAAAAACACTCGTTATTTTAAGTCTGCCCGGGTTTGTGATTGACGGGGCGGGCGCATTTCGATAGATACTAGCGGTTCACTTGATGACGCGGGGTGGAGCAGCCTGGTAGCTCGTCGGGCTCATAACCCGAAGGTCAGAGGTTCAAATCCTCTCCCCGCTACCACTTCAGATCCACTTCGCAATACTTCGTCAAATTTCACCGATCGCTCCTCGATGTGCTTGCGAGCACACCTGCGTCGCTCCGGCTTATTTTCCTCGTCTTGCTCGTGTCTCTTCGTGGTGGCCAATAGCTGGTAGCGGGGAGAGGATTTTTAGCAAGCTTGCGCGGCTATTATCTCGCCGCGCAATCCTTTTAAAGTATTAGCTATTTATTTTTCGAGAAGCAGTAATGCATCTCTGGCACCTTTGAGCTCTCATAATATTATAGACTGAGGTGGTTCTAGTTTTTTTGCAACCCAAACACTGTACCGTCAGGGAAGTCACTCCATCTGCTTTTAATAACTTGTAATTATACGGTTTAATACGTCTCCTAATTTCAGATTCATTAATTTTCTTTTCTTTCGACTGCCGTACTCTCCAACAGCTTGGACAGCCATGCCCAGCAGATACACTCATTATGGATTTCATATGACTCTTATCACAAATAAGACAGCGAAATGGAAGTGGCGTTGAATTATTTTTAGCAAACTTGAACATTGGCTTAAGCTTTTGACGCATACTTCTTATTTTAATTTCAGACATTGTTAGTCGGGACCTATCGCCTGTAGCCTTTGCTTGACAAGTTTTACAGTTTTTTGCAATTGTCATCTTTTCGGCAGATGCTTGATATACTGACCCGCAGTCTAAACATTTTATTTTTAACTTACGCTTGCTGTTTATTATTTTTCTCGAAAGTACAATACAATTCCACTTTTCTGCACGTGACTTTACTTCATTAATATTCAAAGGTAGGTTTCCAGCACAACGAGGACATCCAAAAGCCGATTTTCGAAGAGACTGGGGCGGAACACTCCAGACGTAGTTGCAAACCATACACTCATGCCTCAGTGGGTATTTTTCACCCAAATAAACATGATCGAGTACCAGAATGCCCTTTCCGGCAACATCCCAAAAGTATGATTCCAATTTGTTAGGGCTGTAGATCGCATTTAAATTTAGTGATTTATATTTTACTAATGGCTTCAAACCAAAGGACACAAGTTTTTTTATAAGGAAGCCTTCAACTTTATCTATTGGTAAATCCTTCCCGACTGAAGAGACTTCAATCAGATTTATACCATGTTGTGAGCATATACGCCTTCTAAGAGCGTCTGCGCTTTGTCGCTTTTTGAGGTGCACTTTATTTTTCGTAAATAGATTACCATGTTTGAAATGTTGTTCACCATGATGCTCAAATGCCAAGCCTAACTCATTACAATAGCCATCAAGTTCAAGCCCACTAAGCCACTTTGGGCGTTGTTTGGGGAACCTTTTTCCTAGCATTTCCTCTAATAATGTACGACAGACTTCCTCTCCAACAAAACTCATACATCGAGGACATTTAGTACCTGGTGAGCTAAACTTGTTATATGACATTGTAAACCCATGTCCGTTTGGGCAAATAAATGACAGTTTAGTTACAGCTTTTATATAAGATTTTGAGACACAAACAAATCCACGGGATTTAGCAAATAATTTTACATCAGCTATTGTTCTACGTCTGCCAGCGCAATGCGGACATTTTCTACCCTTAAGAGCATTATAGATTGAATTGGTAAATTTATAGTTACATTTAATGCATTGAAGTTGCAGCCTCTTTCGTTTCCCACTATATATCTTTGAAACGAGTATAAAATTATTTTTCTTACCTATCTGGGCTACTTTATCTAGAACATCATAAATTCTTGTTCCTGAGCAATAAAAGCACCATGCCCCAGCTTTTAATTGCGACGGAAGTCTTAAAAAATTATGTTTTTTGTGGCATCGTATTTTAATTGGTATTTGATTGCCCTTATAGGGTGATAATTGTTGACCATGCTTCTTTGAAATTATTAAAGCCGTTGCCTTTTGTGAGGTTAAAAACTGTTCTTCGGATCGTCCCATGATAAAAACCTACTCTGGTAAAAACGTCTTTGTTGTTTACATTTCCTATAAAAATTAACTCGCCAACTTAAATGTAACCTTCCCACCAGCCGCTGCAATTACTTTCAAAAAGAGATCACTAGAAATTCCAGCAAGGGCACCATTTTTAATTGCCGAAACTTTGGATCGGGCGATACCTGAGAGTTTAACGATTTCATTAACGGTTAAGCCAGAGGCAGCGATAACTTTCTCAGCGAAAGCTGATAATTGAGCCTTGTATTCCATGAGAGCTATATCGGCAGGGGAGTCGATACCGAGAGCTTTGGCGAGTTCAGTGGGGTTTTTAGCAGTAACGTAATTCTTTTTGCTTTTAGTCTTCATTTTTTAGCTCCTCTAAAAAGGTGTTTAGTCTTTGGCGGCCAGTCTCTATTTCTTGTTTCGGGGTCTTTCTGGATTTTTTCTTGAACGAGTGAAACACTAAAATTCCATGTTTCACTTTGATCAAATAAAAAGCCCTGTAAATCCCACTTGCATCCTTAAGCCTGATTTCAAAAACTCCTGGGGCTACGGTACTCATCAATAGTGTATCCGGGTAACCTACGGGGCTTCCTTTTTGAAGCTTTGTAAGAATCGAACCCAGATCCTTCTTAACTTCTAAAGGCCAACGCTGAATTTCGCTGCGGGCTGGTTCATATATGAGTACTTCAAGCCAGTTCTTGCTCATGATGCAAATCCATTATGTCCCTTTAAAGGTACATTGTCAATAGGTTTATATTCGATCTATGGTTAACCGATGGTTAACATTGGTCCGAAAAGCACCGAAAACGACCATAAAATAACATACTAGAAAAACAGTGGATCACCTTAAGATTATTAAACAATTTCAATAAAATAGGTACTTGGAAAAAATGGCTTAGGGGGCTCATAACCCGAAGGTCAGAGGTTCAAATCCTCTCCCCGCTACCAATTCTAAAATAGCCGTGCATAGTTCGGATGTTTGGAGGGAGACCTCATGTTTATTAAAGCCATTATTGTTGATGCAATGTTCTACTCTGTTGAGGCGTTAGCGGATGCTATTGAACTTCCGGCAGAACTTGGCACTTATGAAGACCCCGATTATGACACTTTTGGTCTCGAAACCAGTTGTCCGAAAGCAATGAAGCAAAGATCTCAATGTAATCGCAAATAGCCCAAGGCAAACTAAGTTCTTAACCGAATTTATTAGTGCTTTTGATGGCGCGGAAGCTACACGATTTTATTGAAAAGGCAAACGGATGAGCAATGCGGTCCTATTTTGGAGCAAAGTCATTCTCTCTTCTCTGCTCATCAGCTTTGCTTCCTGGTTAGCTGGCAAAAAGCCGGCATTGGCGGGATTTATCGTCGCTCTTCCGATAAGTAGCATGTTGGCACTTGCGTTAGCTCAGATGGAAAATCAGAATCAAGCCGCCAGTTTTGAATTTGCAAAAAGCATTTTTGCGGCTATTCCGCTGTCTCTGATGTTTTTTGTTCCGATCTTGCTCGCAAGTAAATTTGGTTGGGGCTTTTGGATGGCCTATTCTATGGGCTTCGTCTCGATCGGCGTGGGGTACATCGTCCATAGGGCAATTGTCACCTTTGGTTTGTGAATGTCCAGGCCAGCGATGTAGCTGGGGTCTATTGGCCCGAGCAAAATTTAGAGTTGTTCAAAGCGTGCCTGGAAAAAACGAAGATATTTTGGCTCATAAACCATTTTAAGACCTCGAGCATTTTTTCTATCTTCCCATACTGATGCCACTGACTCAACGGTTACATCACAGTGGGCCTGAGTATATACTCTTCTGGGAAAGGTCAAACGCACCAATTCGAGATTTGGATAGTAATGATCTCCGGTTTCTTTGTTACGACCGGCAGAGACGATTCCTCGCTCCATAGCTCGGATCCCTGAATCCAAATATAGTTGAGCCGCCAATGTTTGCGCCGGAAATTGAGTTTGCTTGAGATGCGGGTAAAAGGCTTTCGCATCGAGAAAAATGGCATGGCCTCCAATAGGTCGCACAATGGGAATTTCTAGTTGCTGAAGTCTTTTGCCAACGTACTCAATTTGACCAATGCGCGCGTGAATGTGAGACTCCTGGACGGCCTCTTCGATTCCTCTCGCCATAGCCTCTAAATCTCTTCCGGCAAGTCCTCCGTAAGTGTCCAATCCCTCGTAAACGACGACAAGATTTCTTGCTTCTTCATATAACGACTCATCGTTGAGCGCGAGAAAACCTCCAATGTTCACAAGTAAATCTTTTTTCCCACTCATCGTTGCGCCGTCTGAATAGGAGCACATTTCAAAAAGAATATCGGCAACGGTCTTTTGTGCATATCCGACTTCTCGACATTTGATAAACCAAGCATTTTCGATCGCTCGAGTGGCATCCAGTATGATCTTGATTCCGTGTTTTTTGGTTAAATTGCGCACGTCTTTCAAATTTTGCATTGAGATGGGTTGTCCACCCGCCATATTAACCGTGGCGGCAACACAAACATAAGGGATCCTATTGGCACCAACCTCGTTAATCAGTTTTTCAAGTTTATTGAGATCTATATTACCCTTGAATGAAAATTCTGAACTCGGATCGTGGGCTTCGTCGATAACAACATCGACAAATGAGCCTCCGGCCAACTCTTGATGCAGTCGGGTTGTTGTAAAATACATGTTTCCAGGCACGAAGGTCCCGCGTTTAATTAAGATTTGTGAAATGAGATGCTCAGCACCTCGGCCCTGGTGAGTCGGAATCAAATAACGATAGCCATAGTGCGCTTTCACTGCGGCCTGAAGACTGTAAAAATTTTCGCTACCGGCATAGGCTTCATCGCCGAGCATGATGCCTGCCCATTGGCGATCGCTCATGGCGTTAGTGCCACTGTCAGTAAGCAGGTCAATGTAAACGTCTCGCGATTTAAGAAGAAACGTATTGTAGCCAGCCTCAGAGATAAGGGTCCGTCGCTCGGCCGGAGTTGTCATTCTCAGTAGTTCAACCATCTTTATCTTAAATGGTTCTGCCCAAGAGCGTTTTTCATAATTCATAAAATTCTCCTCAGATGCCATGGGATACTGCCACCTCTAATTGGCGGTTATCAAGGTAAAAAGCAAATCACAAGAACCATTAACTGAGATGACTTTTGGCGGAATTTAGACATTCAACATTTAAGAAAAGTCATGGAATCGAAGTATCAACTAGAATCCCAGTTGTCCGATAGCAATGAAGCAAAGATCTCAATGTAATCGCAAGTAGGTCAAAGTGGTTAAAGTTCTTAGACTTCGGGAACAGCTTCTTTGGTAGTCAGCCTCATGAGATGGGACACTACTACTCGTTTCGAAATTTTGGGAATATGATTGTCGCCAACGCGATCACCAACGAAGGATTCGCAACATTCACGGAGGAACTTACAAAAGACTTTTTTTCAGATGAATTGAATCCCAATAAATTGGTGTGCGCTGGAGGAGGATTTTACTTTTCGCAGATTCCGGATACCTTGACGTTGTACGGACCGGAGTATCCGAGACCAACTGGCGCCTGTTTTTATAAAGAAATATGGGAACGTTATGGACCAGATGTATTCAAAAAGATTTTTATTAAAGCGTCGTTACGGCCCTATTGCAAGGGGTCTGACGCAGACCGCGGCATTTGGGAGAACCGCCTCACCGGCAGTATTGTCAAGCTCTCGGTCTTAAGGCTTTCCTTTTGTTTTTAGTGCCGGCCGGATCGGCTTCTGAACCTTCAATGCGATTTCCGCTTGCGTGTAAAGCCCGATAATGGTGAGCTTTCGATAGGGTAGCCAAATAGGAGGTAGGGGTTATAGGGGTGAAAACTGGTCGGTGTTTTGCTTTGACCGTGGGACTATTTTTAGTTGCCTGCTCGCAAGGTTTTAGTTCATCAGGCAGCAGTGTTCAAAGTGGGGGGGGCTTTCCGTCACCTACGCTAAGCCCCTTTCCATCGCCTTCGCCGAGCCCAACCGGTTCACCAAGTTCGTCGCCAACGACTTCACCTTCGCCCACGGCTTCGCCAACGCCTCTTCCGCCACTCAAAGTCGATCGTTTCTTTCAAGATCTTGATGATGGAACTGTTATTGCGGTGGACAACTGGTCGCGGATGACGCGAGCTGAAATTGGGGAAATTGTTAAGCGCGCAGATCGCTCCACTCAAACGCAATGCCCATCGAAGCAGCCATATAAAAAGGGACTCTTTAAACAGGGTGATCGCATTTTCGTAAGCGACTATTACCTGGCTTGGTTTGATCTCACCACAAATGACGGGGTGAAGTATGCAACTCATCCTCAAGGGCCATTCAGTCTAGATTGGGAACGCTCGGGAGAGCTTGCGGGCATCTGGACGTTAGATCCGTTAAAGAAAAACTTTAAGTATTTTAGCAAGGGCTCGGAATGTTCTGATTGGGCCCGCAATGAGCTAATACCAGGTTCTGCTTCTCCAAATGGAGAGCAACATTGGTGGGATAAATTTGCACCTGCCGTTGAGCATGCCATGCTCGTTGAATCAACTCGAGAACCAAAGACAAATTTGTTTATCGGATTTCATTACGCTCGACAGTCCCAAGGTTCAAGTAAATGGACCCAACTCATTGACGGAGTGCTAGACACCGACGGGGTTCGGTATAAATACTCCGGTTTCTTGACGGGGCCGATTGGAAAAGTCAAACTCTTTGCCGTCGATTTGGCCGATGGGGATGACACGGTCGTCTCTCATGTCATTGAATCGCAAATTGAATACCTCATGAAAGAAAAAGAAATCATTTCGATTTGGAAATACCGAGCTTTGCATACCGATGTGAAAGCAAAGAATATTTTTACTTACACTTGGAATTCGTATGCCCAAGATATGGACATTGATGCAGCTCCTCAGCAAAAGCCCTATTGTGATCAAGGGGCCGATCAAGAATTAGATGGATCCCAATGGCCTAGCCCTAGTTTAATTCCAGAAATTCCATTGTTCGCTAAAGGTAAAAAAGTACTAGCGCAGAACTGGAAGAGTTTGGTGTTTCCGCTAGGAGCCGTGGTGCCCATGGTGTGGGGAGATCCTTGTCCAGGATTTGACCCCCCTTATATGAACCATGACATTTTCACCGTGGCGACTCCTGTGGACGGCGACTGGATGGAATGGGGGTCCGATTCTACCTTGAGCGATTCAAAGCCAATATTTAGATACACTCACTTGGATAAGGCCGGAACCGGAACAGGTTCTGAGCAAGATCCTATTCATCTCACTCCCAATTACATGACTTTTTCAAACGAGCGACGCGACGGGACCATGGGTGGGGGCATTCAGTTTCGAAAAGATTTTATCGTTTTGAAACAAGGGCAGTGGCATGAAGTGAAATTTTCAATACAAACCACGCGATTTTAAAGAATAAATCTTATAACGGTGCTCCAAAAAATATTAATCCTGAGATATTCGAAAGTGCTGTAAAGTTTTGAACATACAGTGAAACTGTACCACTTCCATTGTAAGGATATCGGCGCAGCACACTGGCAGTTGGATCGGCTACGTAAAGATTTTGCCCTAAGTGATCGGTAACCATGTACCACATATCGCCGATTCCCGTGGAGAGAGTGGAGGTTGGACTCAGAACGCTACCGCCTCCTGAAATCGTAAACGTCGCAATGTCATTAGAGTTTAGCGCAACGAATAGAAATCGTCCAAATGGGTCCATTGCTACCGAATCTGTAGTGCTTCCTGGGTTATACTTATTTACCTGGGTGATAGCACCTGAGCTGGAAATCGAAAATGATTGAACAGAGAAAGTAGCACCATTGGTTCCGAGATAAAAGTAGTCTGCCGTGGGATGAAATACTGGGGCTGTTTGAACTTGATCGGCTCCATCTTGAGTCGTCATGGCTGATGCATAAGTTAGCGCCCCTGTCGTTGAGTTGATGGTATATGAATAAATGTTATTGGTGGGAGCTGTATTGGATGTAGTTGCAAGTACAACATCATAAATGGGTGAGGCTGTAACATTAAATCGGGATGAGCCTGTCGCAAGATTTTGAATATTGCTCAGTAGGCCTGTTGATGAATCAATCGTCCAAGTGTAAA
This sequence comes from Oligoflexia bacterium, assembly GCA_020847095.1. Classification (GTDB taxonomy): domain Bacteria; phylum Bdellovibrionota; class Bdellovibrionia; order JABDDW01; family JABDDW01; genus JADLCR01. The sequence goes on from JADLCR010000051.1 coordinate 30,375, forward strand.
TGGTGGATCCCGCTGTTACGAGTAAGAATCTCCCATTGGCCGTTACAGTCATGGAGCTTGGTAGTGATGGTAGCGGCCCAGCCGCTGAAACGGCGGTTCCAAATGTGCCAGTGGAAAGGTTTGTCAACATTGACATGTAAATCCGATTGTCGCTAGCGCCGCAGTACAGAAATTTGTTGCTCGGTGTGGCGGCAATGACGTTAACACTTACCCCAGATGCGCAGCTCCAAGTTCCCGAACTGGACAGTGACCCATTGGTCTTATCAACTAAATAGCCATTAGAATTTAGAGCGCTATTTCTTCCAAGGTGTACGAAATAAGTTAGATTGAGGACGCTTCCTCCGGATGAACTACCGGTTTCGAAATTTCCGTTGGTGCAAGCAATGCCGAAGAGTCCGGTGAGTAGCGAAATGCTAATTAAATTAATGAAATAGGTGATTTTTCCCACCCCTTAGTTTCGGCATATTCTAAATTGAATTTGAGCCTACCAAAAGGTCTAGGATTTTTGATGGGAGGTGCCAATAAAATCCCAAGCGCTGTAGATTAACAGCAAGATGAGAGCAGGAATCAAAGTGATTTTGTATTGATTTAGGTCGAGTGCCGAAAAGTGAAATATTTTTCTTAATTGTGGCACTTCAATAATCAAAGTCAGAAACGACAAGGTACCCAGAAATACTGCCGCCGAAACGGGTTTGGTTAGCTGTTGAAAAAATAGTACCAATGAACCTTCCGTTAAATCGCTAATCAGAAGGCTCAATACGGCAAAAACCATCAACCCAAAACTTAAAGTTCGCACTTGATCGGTGGTCGCTCCTAAATCAGTCCAATACCGCCCGTATAAAATTATAACAACTGTAGCTAGTAGACCCTTCAGTAAAGCCTTAATTAATTCTTTTTGATCAAAAAGTCGGTTGGTAAGGGGTCTTGGATTAAGCTCCATAACGGGTCGTCGAGGTTTCGCAGATTCGAACATCAGTGAGCAGGCCGGATCAATGATGAGCTCAAGAAATACAATATGTGCGGGAAATAAAATCAGGGGCCAGCCTAAAACCGCAGGCACTATTGAAAGGCCGGCAATGGGTATGTGCACGGCCGATGCAAATCCTAGGGCCCGGCGCATATTGTGAAAGATCATGCGCCCCCGTTCAATTCCATGGACAATAGAGGCAAAATTATCATCAAGTAAAACTAAGTCTGAAGCTTCTCGTGCTGTGTCTGGTCCTCGATTTCCCATGGCGATACCCACGTCTGCCCATTTAAGACTTGGAGCATCGTTGACGCCATCACCAGTCATCGCCACGCAATGGCCGAGTTCTTTAAGGGCCATGACGATTTGAAGCTTTTGATCAGGTTTGACTCTTGAAAAAATGCACACCTTTGATAGGGCCGCTTTGAATTCTTGCGACCCCATGCTCCGAAGTTGATCGCCGGTAAGCACGCCAGCTTCAGTCGACAAACCCGCTTGCTCAGCAATCCGAAGGGCTGTTTCGGGGTAGTCACCGGTAAGCATAATCACCCGAATGCCCGCCGCATGAGTTAGCCTAACGGCGTCGGGCACTTCTTCTCTCAGTGGATCGGCGAGAGCAATGAGTCCTAGAAATTCAAAGTCCAATGCGTGATGATCTGCGGGAATTTCGCTACTTTCCTGAATCCGAGAGCGCGCAACGCCTAATACCCTTAAGCCTTGGGCGGCGAACCGATGTACCTGTTGAAGAATTTCCGCGCAATGAGATTCATCTAAGTGACAAAGATTAATGATGGCTTCCGGAGCCCCTTTGGAGGCCACAGTAAGGTGGGGGTCATTTCTATTTTTCCAAACGCATGACATCGCCAAAAGCTCATCGCTCAGAGGATACTCTCGAACGAGCTCCCATTCCGGATGGAGATGATCTCTTCCCCATGTTGAATCGGACACGAGGGTTCGAATCGCTTTTTCCATTGGATCAAACGGATCGACGTGGCTAGCCAGAACGCCATATTCAATCAACTGATGATGATTTTCAGGAAGCGAGCTCGCAGGAACTAGATTTAAATCGAGAGATTCCTGCCTATTCCAAAGCCCCTGAACAGCCATTTGATTTTTAGTTAAAGTGCCTGTTTTATCAACGCACAAAACGGATACGGATCCCAGGGCTTCAATGGATCCAGGCACTCGCACCAAAACTTTTTGTCTTGAAAGCCTCCACGCTCCAATTGCCAAAAAAACAGTTAAAATGACGGGAAACTCTTCAGGCAAGAGCGCAATTTGAGTGGCAAGGCCAACCAAAAGGGCTTCAACCCAATTTTTAGTTAACCACCCATGGGCCACGACAATGACGATACACACAAACAGACCAATCCACGCAAAAGCTTTAACAAGTCTTCGAACTTCAAACTGGATGTGGGTGCGCGGGGGAGTTGGAGCTTGCAGGGTCTTTCCGATTTTTCCCACTTCCGTATGAATCCCAGTTTGTTTAACGGTCATAAGGGCTCTACCCTTTTGAACGAGGGTGCTAGAAAAAACCGAATCACCTAAGCTCTTTCTTACCGAAAATGATTCTCCTGTTAATAGGGACTCATCGGTATGGAGATGGCTGACCCATAAAACAGTCCCATCAGCCGGGACCCGATCGCCTTCGTTAATCGAAACCAGATCTCCGGGGACAAGCTCGCGGGCAGGAATGCGACTGGCCACCCCATTTCGGATGACAAGGGCCCGTGGACTTGAAAGTTGGCGAAGGGCCTCAAGGGCTCGTTCAGAGCGGAGTTCTTGAAACAATGAGATTGCGAGAACAATTAATACGGAAAAGCTAAGTAAGAGTCCCTCTGAAAAATCACCCAACGTGTAATAAAACCCAGATGTACCCACAAGCAACAGGAGCATAGGCTCTCGCAAAATTCCGATTATTTTGGCCAAAAGGCTTTTCGATTCGTGATCAGGTAACTCATTTAATCCCCACTGCTTTTGCAATTGGTTGGCCTGCTCAAATGTCAGTGATGGGAAGCTGTTAAGATCACTAAAGGGTTGTGTCTTTGCCATGAGATGAATATCTGACCATTAGATCGTGATTTCAATGAAGAATTGAGGTATTAAAACTAAGTTAGGAGAAACACTGATGAAAGTATCTTCTGAAACTGAGGCTGTTTCAAATATAAGACCTGGGCAAAGAATTTTTGTTCATGGGGCTGCAGCCACTCCTAATACTTTACTCAAAGCCCTGTGCGACCGCGCTCAAGAACTTAATGGCTGTGAACTTATTCATTTGCATCTTGAAGGTAAGGTTGCCCATGCCAATCCTGAAGTTCTGAAATATTTTAAGGTGGCTAATTTTTTCGTCGGGCCCAGTATGCGCCCACTTATTGATCACGATCGAGTCGATTATATTCCAATATTCCTATCAGAGATTCCAAGATTAATTCGGTCGGGGAAACGGCCCATTGATGTTGCCATGATTCATGTGTCTCCACCGGATCAACATGGATATTGCACGTTGGGAACCAGTGTCGACGTTGCAAGAGCGGCCGTTGAGTCCGCCGACATGGTGATCGCTCAGGTCAATAGGCAAATGCCACGAATTCATGGTGATGGATTCGTTCATCTTGATCAAATTGATAAGTTCATCGAAATTGACGAGCCACTTCCCGAACGACATTGCGCACCTCTCACTAATGAAGAGCGAGCGATAGGGCGAAACGTCGCATCTCTCATTGAGAACGGGTCAACACTTCAAATGGGAATTGGATCGATTCCTGATGCGGTGCTGGAAGCACTTAAAGGTCACAAGCATTTGGGGATACACACCGAAATGTGGGCTCAAGGGGCGTTGGACCTGATAAAAACGGGGGTGGTTGATAATTCTAAAAAGAAAGTTCACCCGGGAAAAACGGTTTCGGCATTTATTTTTGCGAATAAAGCTGTTTATGACTTTATTCACGATAACCCCTCAATCGTGCAGCTTGAAACTGACTATGTAAACCATCCCGTGGTCATTGCCAGAAACCCTAAGGTTGTTGCTATTAATTCGGCAGTTGAAGTCGACCTAACTGGCCAAGTTTGTGCCGACTCGGTAGGGACAAAAATTATTTCTGGTGTTGGCGGACAGATGGATTTTATGCGAGGTGCGGCCATTTCGACTGGCGGAAAACCCGTAATCGCCATCACCAGCCGCTCGAAAAAAGGACACTCTAGAATTGTGTCCACTCTTAGACCGGGAGCCGGTGTGGTTACCACGAGATCTCATGTCCACTATGTCGTTACTGAATATGGAATTGCCGATCTCTATGGGAAAACCCTAAGCGAACGGGCACAAGCTTTGATTGCTATCGCTCATCCTGAAGACCGAGAGAATCTGACCCGGCAATTTAAGACCAATAAATGATAGTCCAAACAGGGATATGTTGTTGGAAATAGTGGTCTGTCAAAAGCTTTTAAAATTGCAATTGTACCGACACATTTTTAAGATAAGTGCATGCGGCCATCGTTTGTAGTCTTTTTTTCAATCGTTTCTACAATTTTACTTCTTGCCCTTGTTTATTGTTGGCGACGCCTCGTTGAGCCGCTGATGCTTTCACGGCCTTGGAAAAATGCCGCTCTCGCGACATTCGTTCTCTTATTTGCCATTCAAGTGATTGGACCATTTTGGTACCGTCAGTTCAGTGTTAAAAATCCCGAAGGGCCTTATTATTTTGGCTGGCTGACCTACCTTTCGCTTGGATTTATCGCCATGATTTTTTTCTCTACACTTGTTAAAGACCTCATCATTTTGATCTCAGAATTTTCTTTGAAAACCAATCCCGAACGTCGGCTGTTTTTAGAGAAGGCTTTAAGCCTTGGCGCTTTAGGCGCCGCCACAGGCGGTTGGGCAGTGGGCGTTGGACAAGCGGTTTATGGCCCGGTGGTTCGAGAGGTTCCGGTTCCGGTGTCAGGGCTTCCTGAAGAGTTGAATGGAGTCACTATAGCTCAAGTGAGCGACCTTCATGTGGGACCAACAATTCGGCGAAAAGAAGTCGAGCGAGTTGCCGAAATTGTAAATGGTCTCCATGCTGATTTTGTTGCCATCACGGGCGACCTGGTTGATGGCACTGTCGAACAATTGCGAGCCGACGTGGAGCCTTTGGGAAAAATAAAAGCAAAAATTGCGAAATTCTACTGCTCTGGTAATCACGAGTACTACTGGGGTTTAGATCAATGGGTGGCTCATCTAGAGTCGCTGGGCTACCAAGCCATGGAGAATCGGGGAGCTCTTTTCCCTTTTGGCACGGCGACGCTTGGAATTTCAGGAGTTCGTGACTTTGCCTGTCAGCGAATACGCGAAGACCATGTATCAGACCCTCGCGAAGCGATGAGGGGCTGTGAATCTGCTAACTTCAAAATTCTGCTCGCCCATCAACCTAAGAGTTGTATTGGGGCATTTGAGGCGGGATTTGATTTGCAGGTGAGCGGACATACTCATCATGGGCAGTTTATGCCTTTTCATTTTTTTGCAGGTTTGGCGCATCCCTATTATAAGGGGTTGAATTTGCATAAAGACAAGATGTGGGTTTACGTCAATGCGGGAACTGGATACTGGGGGCCGCCGCTTCGACTGGGAATTCCCTCGGAGATATCCCTCATTAGGTTGGTTCGTGCTTAAAAGTATACTCACTCTGTTTTCTGCCAACATCTTGAGTCAAATCATTCGCTTTTTGACTTTAATTGTCTTAGCTCGAAAACTCGATGCGGATCACTTTGGGTATTTTAACTACGTGATGGTTTTACTCACCCAGGGCATGCCATTTGTTGAGTTGGGATTAAAAAATTATGGAATTCGAGAGTACGCTTCAGGGAAAAATCCCACGGGGTTGATCAATCAAATCGCCATGACTCGATTGTTGGCTTTTGGACCGGCAGCCTTATGGATCTTTATCATTTCTGCGGAAGCCTTTGGACCCGATCAAGATTGGATATTTTTAAGTACGATGATCGCAGCGCTACTCTTTCAAAATGTTTTGAACCCGGACTATTGGCTGATCGCCAAGGGCAAAATTGCTATAACGGCCCATGCTCAATTACTGCAGGCGTTAGTATTTGGGGCTGGAGTCGCGGTATTGTCGTATGGACTACTTCCACTAAAGACGATTGGCGTTTTGTATTTGATGAGCTTTATTTTGAGTTGGTTGTGGCTCCGGACGTCAGTTGATGAATCTGAAAAAAAGCCTAAGCGTCCGAAGTTCACAGAGTTATGGCTCGTGGTGAAAAATGGATTTCCATTTCTTTTGGTCATGGTCATAGGCACTTATCAGCTTACCATTGACTTTTTTATTCTGGGGCAAACCGAGCTTAAAGATGATTTAGGTGCGTACGCAGCGGGAGTTAAATGCGTCGGTATCGCATTGTCCTTGATCAACGCAATCTTTGCGGTGTTTCAGCCAAAATTCGCTCAGCATGCAGAAAATTTTAAGTCTATGGAGCTTCAGCGACTCTTGCATGCTTCAACGCGACCGGTATGGATCATCATGTCCGGATTGGTACTGGTTTGTTTGAGATTTCCAAATGAGATTCTCACAATGACGTTTGGCGAAAAATATTTGGGAGCAAGCTTTGTGTTATTACCCCTTTCTTTAGGTCTTGGTTTTTTTGCCTTAGCACTGGGGCCCACACACACACTTTATATCTCAAATCGTGCAAAACAAATGGTGGGATTTTCTTTGTCGCATTTGTTGCTCACCGCTCTTTGCGTTTGGGCTGGATTGGTTTTTTATGAAACCATTGGGGTCGCTTGGGGAATGGCATTGGGGCAATTATTTTTCATGATCTCGGCCTGGAGGTTTTTTGGATTCAAGGTGCTTCTGTCTATTGATGAATTAGGCCAGGTGCTACTTCCAGCGGTGTTTTTTCTTTTGCCAAGCGTTTGGCTAAAGGGATTTTGGGGCTTGGCTGCGTCATGCTTTTGCTTTCTCATTGTTCTCATGGGCACAAAATTTTGGAAACGAGCCTGGTTTAAGGCATTCGTGAGTTTAACGTGAAGTGGTTGATTTGGGCCAATATTGATCTCGAAAATAGTCTTGGTGGCGTTGAAGTTCACTGCCGAAGCGTCAAGAGAGAACTTGCAGTTCTTGGCGAAGAGGTTGCATGGAGCTGGAAAGAAGACGACTTAAATCACTGGGGCTTTGAAGTTGTGGTGACTCACGGAAGTTTAACATCGTGGAAGGCCTTAACGCTTTTAAAGAACCGTCCATCGAATATCGTTTGGCTTCATGTACTTCACGGCAGCACCTTTGATCGCATGTCGGCCATGGGCGAGTGGACTTGGCCAGGCGGCTATTTGGCATATGGGCGCGAGATGTTTGCGACCTATTATTGTGATGGGCTTGCTGCGGTTTATGGTGAGATTAGCTTTCTTGATTTTTTAAAGAGGGGGAACCGGCCTTTTTCGGTCATTGGTAACGGTTGGGATTCGGGAGCCAAGAAAGAAGTTTCCAAGACGGAGAAACGAGGACATTGGGCTTTTGTTGGGCGAGGACTTGATCCCGTTAAAGGAGTCGATTTGATCGAAGAAATCATCGGCTATGATCGGTCAATCCGGATTGATGCGATTCCTGGCGATGGTTTTACCGATAACATTCAAACTCGATGCCTTGGAAAAATGAGTAACGAGCAGGTGGTGGAGCATTTGGAGAAATCAAAAGGGCTCATTCTTCCCTCATATTTTGAAGCCATGCCCCTTGTTATTTTAGAAGCATTGGCCTTTGGGATTCCAGTGGTAGCGGCCAATGTGGGTGGAATTAGAACATTGAATTCTTCGCTCAAAGGATTGTTTAGATTAGATATTCGCGATGCGAAACTTTGGTGTGAAGTGATCAATGAAGCAAGTCTTCAAGACCAAGGTCAGGATCGAATTGAGCGGGCAATGTGGAATCGGCGCCTATTACGCACTTGGAACCAAGTGGCTCAGGACATGAAGAGTCTATGCCAAGCAGTTCTCGATCAACGTCGTAAGACGAATTAAGTTAAAAAATCCGATATCTTACGTGATGAGCACTGACTTAAATTCGGAGCCCCAGGCCTCCGATAAAAAGATCATTTTTTTGCTTAATGACGAGCGCAATGTGCGTTCTGTGTTAAAGCATTTGCAGGGAGTCGGATATGAAATTCGAATTGCTCATCATTTGGGTGAACTTATAAAGAGTCTAGAAATTTTCGAACCACGCGCGATTATGATGAGTTGGAATCTCAAGCGCACGAACGTCAGACTCATGTATAAACTTCTATCCGAAAAATTAGGAATTCCTTGCATTGTTTTTGCGGAAGAGTTGGGTACGAAAACAGCAGTCACCCTCATGAATAGCGGGATTCTAAATCATATGTTGGCCCCGGTTAGTGGCGGAGCCGTTCATACAAAAATCGAAGCGCTCTTGCATGGGCCCGTTGAATCAAAATCCGATGTCTTTCATTTTGATAAACTCATAGTCGTTCAACCAGATGATATTCCCGGAAGTACGAGCTGGGAATTGGCGCAAAATCAAAAGATTACAATTGGTGAGCATACTATTTGGCGCGGAACCTACCATGACAAGAAAACCCAAACTAAAAAGATGTATTATTTCAAAGGCCCACAAGCTCCGAGTTTTGATGATGATACAAAAAAATGGTCCGGATTTGAAAATGGGTCAGGCCCGATTTTGATGCAAGAACGGCCGCAATCGGATGCCTTCAATATGATTCAGTCTCAGGCGGAATCAAAGATCTTAAACGCTATTCAAGAGGGAACTGTTCAAAAAGAATTTAAAGTCGTTCAATCGTCTCAAATAGGTTCTAGAGGTAAAACCAACTGGAAAGAGGCGGTTCAACAGTTAAAAACTTTATATCATTCAGAATCTTCCCACCAGCACGGCTCGTCGGGGGAATCGCTCTTTCATAACCCCTCTCACGATGAACCCGCTCATGATATCGAATCTACAAAGACTCAAGTGTCGGTTAAGAATTTAGAGGGCGCTCAAGAACTATCCAACGAATTCAACCATGACCCCGTAACAGAAGGAAGTGACTCAACTCATGAAGGCTCAAACCCGGGGATTGTTATTTCGAAATCCACTGATGGAGCACAGCAAGGATTAAATCAGGGTCAATCAAGTTTAACCGGATCGGGACTTAAAATTATTGATTCTGACCATGCGTCGTTAGGTCCTTCAGAAGACAAAAAGAAAAGTATTTTGGAAGAAGCCTGTTCAAAGGCCTTTCAAGGTGGACCCTCAGCTATTCCGGAGGGTGATTACTTTTTGCATGTGACGCACTTAAAGACGTCTCGATTTTGCGGGTTTATTATTTTGGGGTTAGCCGCTAAGAACGATCAATCATCAGCTCGATCATTTTCGGATTCTCTTGAGGGGCAATTGAAGACCCTTGGGGAACCTCTTTTAGAATCTTGTATTTGGGGAACTGGGTGGCGTCCCTTGGGGCAGTGGAATTTGAGTCTCTTACGGCAAAGTCAATTTGCACTCGAGGGGCAATTGAGTGGTCAAAACGCCTACTGCTGGTTTATTCAGTCAGACGTCAAGGCTCAGATGGCAGAAGCCACGACCTCTGAGACCATACAGAAAAATCTCAAACCTCTTGATGTGATCAAAAATCTCAGACCCAACGTGACCGTCGATTTTGATGTTTACCTTGATCTTGAGATTAATAAGAAGACGATTCACTATCTTAAAAGCGGGACCATTTTAACTGAAAAGGCATTTGAAAAATTATCCAAGCATAAAACTCATTTGGTTTATCTGCCTGCCGATCAAGCGGGTGCTTTTTGGGAATACTTCTTCTTCAATTTTATTATTTCGGTTGGATCTGGAGTTGATGCCGCCTAATAGTACGTTCCTGGGCAGCAAGCGCGTCGTAAAGAGTGACGATTTTGTAACCATCTTTAATGAGCCTTGGAATAATACGTTCAATGGCCAAGACCGTTTGAGCGTGGATATCGTGAAATAGAATGATACCTCGATTTTTAAATGAGTCGAGTTGACTAAAAACTCGCTTCTCAATGCTCTCGGGATTTTTATCTGCCCAGTCAAGGGAGTCCACAAGCCAGACGACATGATTGAGTTTAGAGATCGCGCAGATCTGATTCTGACATGATTCGCCTACGGGATAGCTTTTGATAATATCTAATACTCTCCGGCTACGGGCTCCGTAAGGTGCACGGAAGAACTCATTGGCCACGATTTTTCTTAATTGATGAGGAAAGAGGGCTGCGAAAAAAAGTTGGAACTGGTCATTCCAAAATCCGGGGCCTCCGAGTGTTTGATTGAGAAACTGTTGGACGCCTTCAATCTGCGAGCGAATTTCGGGCTCATCCATTTTGGTCAAGTTCTTGTGACTGACGGAGTGATTTGCAACTAAGAATCCTAAGTCTCTCAGGCTTTGTGTGTGTCCCGGAAATTTCACCCCTTCTTCACCGACCTGAAAAAACGCCCCGGGGGCTCCCCAATGCTTGAGGATCGAAGCGACTTCTAATGTTCTCGTCTCGTGGGGACCGTCGTCAAAAGTCAAAACGACTTCGTAAGGCTGAAGTTCTCGACCGCTTAGTTCATTTGAAGCGAAGTAGCGAAAATCCGCTTCCGTAAGGCCCAATGGGTTTTTCGTCTTTAAGGCTTCTTCTAGTTCAGCTCTTGAGGCTGAATCGCCTAAGGCTTTTAGATTGTAGAGACGTAATAAAGTTTGGTGAAGGGGGCCCGCTTGCTTGGCTTCCGCTTGGTGATCTGCCGCGTCGAGAAGGCTTTCGATGGCATAATCGTAGAACAATTGAGCCGAAGTTCTTTTACACTGTGCGCCATTTGGAATTAGTAGCAACGCTAAAGCAAAGGTCCAAAAACTAAGCTGTTTCAAATCGGTCCCCCTTTGAATTTTACCCTCACAAAAGAATTATGTTTTTACTTGAGTATTTCAACTCAAATTCGTCGCAGGAGTTTAAATTGACAGTCCAGAAAATCGAGCCATAATGACCCCTTGTGAACGAGAAAATTCCTTTAAAAAAGATCCATGAACTCATGGTGAAAAGTCGCGTCCTCGAGGAACGGCTCATCAAGATTTATAAATCTGGTGAGGGGTTCTTTTGGATTGGAGGACCAGGGCAAGAGGCCTTTGATGTCTGCCTTGGCCTTCAGTTAAAAAAAGGGCGAGGGAATCAATTTGACTGGTTTCATGGGCACTACCGGTCAACGCCTGTGTTGGTGGCAATGGGGATGGAAATGATTGAAGGCGTTCGCATGATGAAGAATCTGGCGACTGACCGCTCATCCCATGGCCGCAACTTTTGCAATCACTATGGATTTCCTGAATGGAACGTGGCCCCCATTTCGTCTCCGATTGAAGTGCAGTATTCAATCGCTATCGGTACTGCTTGGGCCCAACGAGCGGAGAAAACTCAAGGGATTACCGTAGTCACTGGAGGAGATGCGGGGACGGCCGAAGGTGATTTTGCCTCGTGCTTAGTTTGGTCAAGCCGTCCTGGTTCTGAGCTTCCCTTACTTATTTTGGTTGAAGATAATCGCTGGGGGATTTCTACGGCCGCTGAAACCCAACACGGGGACAAGCATATTGCGGATCGAGGAAAAGCCTTCGGCATGAAAACCATGATTGTTGACGGTAACAATGCTGAAGAATCGTGGAATGCGATTGCCGAAGCTGTTGATTATGTACGCACCAAGCGCAAGCCCCTTTTGTTGCAAGCTAATGTTTCGAGGCTCTATGGGCACTCTTCGGCCTCCGGAGCTAGTTTTGTGACTAATGAAACTGATCCAATCAAGATTCTTGAAGATCAGCTTATGAAAGAAAAGATTCTCACAGAAAAGCAAATCAAAGCCATTTGGGAGAAGTTTCAAGAAAGTAGCATGAACGCTCTAAATCTTGCGAGAACGGAGCCGCAGCCTACGGCAGAGTCCGTTTGGGACTATGTTTACGCCGGAAATGAAAACGCCGACTGGAGAAAGTTTTAGCTATGGCTAATATGGCTCAGGCCATTCGCATGGCGCTTCATTATGGGGAATCGCACCTAGGATTAAAAGACATCTTTGGCGAAGATGTGGGACCACCACTGGGTGGGGTTTTCACAGCCACTCAGGGTTTGACGACAACCTGGAATTCTCCTTTGGATGAACGCGGGATTATCGGAATGGGAATCGGCATTGCCATGACGGGGCGCCGTTGTGTGGCGGAGATTCAATTCTGCGATTATATTTTTAATACAATCGATCTTTTGAAAATTGCCGGAAATACTTGCTGGGCCACTTATGGACAGTTTCCTATTCCACTGGTGGTGATGACTCCTGTGGGATCAGGCATACGAGGATCGATTTACCATAGTCATAGTTTTGATTCATGGGCGACGAGGCTTCCCGGTTGGAAAATGGTGATGCCTTCGAATCCGCTAGATGCCTATGGACTCATGCTGGCGGCCCTAAAAGATCAAAATCCCGTTTTATACATGAAGCCTAAAGCGCTGTTGCGTGTAAAGGGAGAAGAGCTCATTCCGGGTGAGCCTTCCGACGAAAAAGAGTTACGCTCGATGATCGATGCACCCCTGGGGGATCGATCTCAATGGAAGCCGCAGTGGCCGGATCTGAAAGAGTATGTGGTGCCCATCGGAAAGGGTAAACGCCTGCGCGAAGGTCAAAACGGAACCGTTGTGACTTGGGGACGAATGGTGCCATTGACCCTTCAGGCCGCACAAAGCCTTGAGACCCAAGGAATAAGTTTTGATGTGATTGATCTTCGTTCGCTATATCCCTACGACTGGTCGATGATCAAAGAAAGTGTCATGAAAACCAAGCGGGTTTTGTTCATTAACGAAGACACCGAAGTGACCAACTTTGGCGAGCATCTATTAAGGCGCAGTATCGAAGAATTGTTTTATCACCTCGAGGCAAGGCCTCGGGTTTTAGCGGGTAAACATTTGCCAGGAATTGGATTGAATCCCGTTCTTGAAGATAATAGCGTTCCGCAACTCCACGATATCATTCATGAGCTGAAAGAATTGGCCTCTGAAGTTCCATAACAATTAACGATAAGGAGACGATCATGAAGTTGTTATTCGCTTTTGCCGTCTTGTGGTCAGCCGGAGCATGGGCCGATAAGGCGTCTGAATGCACCAGACTCTGGGCACTTGAAAAAGAACTCGGTTGCCCCCAAATGCCAGCGGATTTTCAGGGCGGACCTGCCGTTAAGGCAGAGCTAGTCTCGGAAACAAACGATTTTGGCCCATCAAAATGTGTTCCAGCCTCAGATCAGGGCGACGAAAAGAAGTCTCTTAAAAAGGAATGCGATGATTGGATCAAGGAACAAAAATCCGATCTCAAATCAGATTACAAGACCGGAAAATGTAATATTACCTGTGGCCCGTGCCCAGATCAGCCTGGGTTAAAGCAATGCACCGGCAAGGGTGAGGTGAAGCATCTCGTTCGATAACCCGATCGGCGTAAGGTAAAAAAAAGGCCAGGATTTCTCCTGGCCTTTTATTTTTGATCAAAATAACAATCAGCTTAAATGCTTGCTAACGTATTTTGTCATCTCAAACATGGAGACTTGTTTTTTGCCTCCAAAAATGGGTTTGAGATTATCGTCAGCATTGATCATGCGGCGATTTTTTGCATCTTGAAGTTTGTGCTTACGGATGTAAGCCCATAGCTTCTTAACGACTTCCGTACGAGGAATCGCTTTTGATCCGACCACTTCTGACAGCTGGGCGCTCGGAGTTAGAGGTTTCATAAATGCGCTGTTAACTTTGCGCTTGGTGGTCTTCTTTGCCTTCTTTGCTTTTTTTGCCATGAGTGTTCCTCCGTTTAAATTAACTTTTTTAGGCAACTTGATAACTCAATCAAAGACCGCATTTGCATTCTGTGCAACAAAAAAATCGGTTTTCTCGAGGGGAAATCGAAAAAAAACACCATTTTCCGAGGGAAAATGGGCTTATTTGTCTCTTTTTTGCTTGGGATTCGTCTTTATGACTTTATCGAAGAAGCCTTCGGCAAACGTGGGCTCCCGCTCGGGGAGAGAAAAATTAGTCGAATCGAAATTTGACCAAAGCAGATAGGCACCGGTTCCCAGGGCGACGAGAAGAACAAGGGTTGCAATGATCGATTGGCCGTGGCGATAGATCCAGCCGTTTTTCCATTGATTGCGCGCTTGTTCGCGTTGGTAGCGAAGGCGCTCATTGTAAAAAGCGTGTCCTAAGGCGTTATTGAGTATGCGACGGTAGGGTTTGGGAAGTTTGAAAAAGGCCACTCCCACTTTAACCGTGTCAGGAAACCTTGCCCAGTTAGTCCCTTTAGAGGGTTCTTCAATTCGAATGACTTTACCCAGACAGGCGATTTGCATGGAGCCCATAGGCGAAAAGTCCATTTTAATGACTTCTCCTACTTGGGGGGCTAGTTTGAGCGATGTTAAGAAGGCTACTCCAGACTCAGAAATATCGTACATATAGGTCGTAGAAATGCGGCCAGCCCGCCTTGAGACAAAGCGGATGACCTTCACATCTTCGTGTCGGAGGCGGTATCGAGGCGAGCCTCGACGACTGGTTTTTTCTGCGGTCTGGGACATTTGAACTCCGAACCTATTCTCAATTGCTTTTCGGACTTATTTGAAATTAGGCCAAGGGCTAAGGATAAAAAAACTCCCCCGTTTATCGGGGGAGTTGAGAAAAACCGCCTAAAAGTTCGTCAAAAAATCAAGAAAGGCTGTTGCTGAAGAGCATTTCTCGGTACTTCGGAAGTGGCCACAGTTCGTCGGCAATAAGGCTTTCTGCCTCATCGCAGGCATTTCGTAGCTCTTCACCAAGTACTTTAGTGGTCGTGGCGAGAGTCTTCATTTTCTTAGACTCATCGTGACTGCCACTGAGCTTTTCCAAGCCTTCGTTAAGGGCCGAGAGACCTTTGAGTAACCGTTCAAGAGTCTTTTCAATGGTCTTAACACGGTCACCATAGGTCTTTTTGACCGAAGCGCTTGTCAGCGCACTCGCGGTGGCCGAAAGCCTGGTGATTTGGGACTCAACCGCCGGAACAACATAACCTTGAGCGATTTCCGCCAAAGTCTTCAACTCAATCTCGAGAGTCTTAACATAGCGCTCCACATTGATGTGGTAACGACTGACGATCTCTTCTTCGGTGAGAACGCCCTGATTGACCAAAAACTGGGTTGCCCCTTTGTCTTTGAGCACCTCGAGCGCATCAGCGGTCGAATTTAAAATCGGCAAGCCCCGCTTTTTTGCATCAGCTTTCCATTCGTCTGAATATCCGTTTCCTTCAAAACGAACGGTTTTCGTAGCTTTAACATTGAGTCTCACGAGCTCCATGACGGCCTCATCGCGGGACTTCTTAGACTTCAAGAGCTCTCTAAGCTTGACGGAAGCCTTTTGAAACGCGTCGGCCACCGCCGCGTTGAGCACGGACATTGGTACCGCTACGTTTTGAGATGACCCAACGGCTCGGAACTCAAACTTATTTCCAGTGAAGGCAAACGGACTCGTTCGATTTCGATCCGTATAGTCTCTAGAAATATTGGGGATTTTTGTGACCCCCAAATCAATGATCTGACTTTCAGTGGCTTGAAGCGCTTTACCGGCTTCAATGCTATCGAGAATTTCGCTAAGCAAGCTTCCCAAAAACACTGAAATGATCGCTGGCGGGGCTTCGTTGGCTCCCAAACGGTGATCGTTCCCCGGGCTAGCGATAGAGGCCCTTAATACGTCTGAATGATCATGGACAGCTTTTAAAATGATCGAGAGTACAACTAAGAAGCGTAAGTTTTGATGAGGGGTTGTGCCCGGTTCAAGTAGATTTTCGCCCTTGTCGTTACTCATGGACCAGTTATTGTGCTTTCCCGAGCCGTTAATACCAGCGAACGGCTTTTCGTGAAGAAGGCAAACGAGTCCATGGCGGAGCGCCGTTTTCTTGAGCACCTCCATTAAGAGAACGTTGTGATCAGAAGCAATGTTCACGTCTTCGAAAATGGGGGCAACTTCAAACTGACTTGGAGCCACTTCATTGTGACGCGTCTTTACTGGGATACCCAACTTATAAAGTTCCATTTCGGCATCTTGCATATAGGTCAGCACGCGACTGGGAATTGATCCAAAATAATGATCTTCCAGTTGTTGCCCTCGAGTTGGTGAGGAACCTAGCAAGGTGCGTCCCGTCATCATGAGGTCTGGGCGAAGGCTTACAAAGTTCTTGTCGATCAAGAAGTACTCTTGCTCGGCCCCAAGGGTGGCGTTGACGCGTTTGACATCCACATCGCCCAATAGCTTGAGAAACTCACAGGCTTCTTTAGAAAGTGCCTCAACCGAGCGCAGCAACGGGGTTTTGTTGTCGAGAGCTTGACCGTGGTAGCCAAAAAATACAGTTGGGATACATAAGGTCTTGCCAGCTTCATCTTCGACGATAAATAACGGTGAGCTCGGATCCCAGGCCGTATAGCCGCGGGCCTCAAATGTTGAGCGCATGCCTCCAGATGGAAAGCTAGAAGCATCCGGTTCGCCTTGAATGAGCTGGGAGCCGGTGAATCGCTCAATCACGCGAAGCTCGGAATGTTGACTATGCTGGATGCTGATAAAGGCATCATGCTTTTCGGCGGTGAGTCCGGTCATAGGTTGAAACCAGTGGCAAAAATGGGTGGCGCCTTTGGTTACGGACCATTCTTTGATCGCCGATGCGATGGCCTCAGCGGTTTCTTTAGGAAGTTTTTTGCCCTTTTCTAGGGTGTTAAGAAGGCTTTGATAAGCATCCCGGGGGAGCTTCTCTCTCATTTGGGCCAATCCAAATGTGTTTGATCCGAAATATTCTGAAATAGGCGTTGTTTTGCCCTGTCCATTATAGGCCATATTACGTTCCATTCTTTTAATGCTATTGAGTACTGCGAGTTTAAGTGCTGCCGAACGGTCCGTCTGAGACGGAGTCGTGCCTGATTGCATGGGACTCTCCTTTTAATATGTCTTCTAAAATGTCGAAAACACTTTAGAAAACGGTTTTAAAGTGCGAACCCCCAAAGCGAAAAAATATCTCGTGGGAGCTCCCTTTTGGCCAAGTATTGCTGAGAAGGTTGTGATGGTCAAGACGAGTTGTTATTTGGTGATGAGAATTCCCTTCATCACCGTGTGATGACCCGCATTGGTGCAAATATAGGGATACTCGCCAGCGGGTGGAGCCTTGAATGTAATTGTATCTTCAGCTTTAACATCAACGAGCTTTGTATAAGCTAAAACGGCTGGATTATCTGGAATGAATTGCTTTGCTTCACCGGCCTTGATTCCTTGCATTCCGACTTCGTTTTCTTTTCCAGGTTGGGTGAGTACCCAGTTGTGTTTAAGAACCGTCGATGTGTTCTTAAAGGTTAGGGTGATTTCAGCGCCGGCCTTTGCCACAAGGGTGGTTTTATCAAAGGCCATAGTTTCACCTAATACGCCTATGACAAGGTTAGTTTGGGGCTCTGACGCGCTTGTATCGACTCCCTTTTTGCGCGTACAGCCCAAGTTAAGGCTCAAAAGTAGGGCTAAGAAAAGACTCAACAGCTTCAAGATTTAAATCCTTTTATCGACCCGATAGGGCACGAGCGTATGAATAGAGTTGGCTCCACTCGTCTGAGTTAAAGTGCCCAATGCCAGGCTTTCCCCAACCGGTGAGGCCTTCAGAGACAATCTTTTTAAAGGCCGAAGAATCTTGAATCCAGCCGGCCTGCAGGCCATTCCAGCTTGTTGTGTAAAGGGCGATTGGAGGATTTACGCCGACGGCTGTGACCTTGGCCCCTTGCCCGGATAAACCGTGGCAACTCGCGCAATGTTGAGCATAGAGCTTGGCCCCCGGATGGTCTGAGAACTTTTGTCGGTCTTGGGGGAGTTCAACCTGATCAACTTGAGCCATGTTCTCCATGACAATTCCCACGTCGACCATTTGCTTAGGTTTGAATTTGCTGAAATCACCGTCAAGACCAGCGGCTTTAAGGTCTTCTGCCGAGTCATCGGATTTTTGAGGTGAAATACTTCGAACGTAGTGAACAAGCGCGTAGCGCTCTTCAACGGACATTCCGCTGTAAGAGCTCATTCCCGTGCCTTTAACTCCATTTGTGATCGTAGTGAAAATGCGGGTAGGGCTTGATCCGTACTTCCATTCGCCGCTTAAAAAGTTTCGAGGTTTTGGATTTAAAGCGGCAGCTCCTGGTCCGTCTCCGCCGCCTGTAGCTCCGTGGCAAGAGGCGCAATTGTTCGCATAAAGCACTTTGCCTTTAGCGACTTGGTCATCGGTGACTGCTCTGAGTTTATTCATGAGTGCGGGGTCATCGCCACCTTGGGCGGCCTTTTCGATGCGCATGGGACGACCGTTATCACGTACGATCACATCACTTGCGGTGATCAGGATAAAAATGGCCACAAACAAAATAGCGCTGATCATACAAAGCTGATTAAGAATATTATCGTATTTCAGCTGCATGAAAAACATGATGACAAGTGCTGCTTTGAGACTGGCTATAGCCATGGCCACAACCATGTTCATCATTCCAAAGTCATAAAGACTTGTGACAACGGTGAGCACCGTAAGCCCGATCAGGGCGATAAAGACCTTATGAAAGATCTCTAGTGGAGTGACGTGATGATGTTCTTCTTTGTGATTACCGTGATGTGCCATGGCTGCCTCATCCTATTAAATAGAGTAAGGGGAACAAGAAAATCCAAACTAGGTCAACTAAGTGCCAATATAGAGCTGTGACTTCGACTGGGGTGAAGTAGTGTTCGTTAAAATCTCCCCGACGAGTACGCCACCAAACCCAAGCGATAACTCCCATTCCGATTAAAACGTGAAGGCCATGAAGACCCGTCATCATGAAATACAGTGAAAAGAATAATCCGGGGTGGCCGGCGGAGATGCCTTCAAAAGTATAAAACTTCGCCGTCAATAGGCCTGCGTGAAACTTATGAGAGTACTCAAAGTACTTAACGACCATAAAGGTTGCCGCGCAAAGAAACGTTAAGATCAACATTTGCGAGGCACGCTTGGTATTGTTGCGCTGCAAATAGCCCACTGAAAGAGCCATCGTTAGCGAACTAAATAGCAAAACGATCGTGTTAAGGCCGCCCATCCATTTATTAAGTTGATGGCTGGCCTCGTGAAACATGACTGGGTCTTTTGCACGAAACATGGCGTAAGCCACAAAAAGCGCGGAGAACAATAAGATCTCGTTAACAAGAAATACCCACATCCCCATCTTTGAAGCATCAAACTCGTGATAGCCGCTGTTGAAGTGGTGAGGAATGGCGTGTTTGGTGCCTTCGACGTAGTGAACTTCGTGATGTCCGCTCATGCATGGCTCCTGGCTTTATTTGGTGTTCCGTACGGGTAGGGTTCGGTAACGACCGGATCCGTTAAGAAGTTTTCTGTTGGTGGAGGCGAAGCAATCGTCCATTCCAAAGACTTAGCATCCCATGGATTGGCCGGTGCTTTCTTTCCTTTAAAGAGACTGTAAATCAAATACGACATGGTTAACAGAAAGCTTGCGGCAATAAACCACGAGCCTACGGTTGACACTTGGTGAAGGGGTTGAAAACGCTCGGCATAGTCATAGTAGCGGCGGGGCATTCCAAGATTTCCCATGATGAACTGAGAACCGAAGGTCATATTGAACCCAATAAACATTAGGGCGGCGCCGATTTTTCCGAGGCATTCGTTATACATGACTCCAAACATTTTCGGCCACCAGTAGTGAAGGCCACCAAGCATAGCCATGACTGTTCCGCCCATCATCACGTAATGGAAATGAGCAACGACGAAGTACGTGTCATGAAGATGAACCGAAACCGCGAGCGAAATGTGGAATAGACCGGTAAGGCCTCCGATGGAGAACATGAAAATAAAAGCCATGGCGTAGAGCATCGGAGTTTCCCAAGAAACCTTGCCTTTGTACATGGTGGCAACCCAGTTCACAATTTTGATCGCCGTAGGAACGCCGATGATGATGGTGGCAACGCTAAAGAGCAAGCTTGCTAGGTAGCTTTGCCCGCTGGTGAACATGTGGTGTCCCCAAACGATGAAACTAGCAAAAGCAATGGCAAGACTTGAGTAGGCAATGGGTTTATATCCGAAGATTGTTTTCTTAGAAAACGCCGGAATGATTTCAGAAATGATCGCCATTCCAGGAACGATCATGATGTAAACCGCTGGGTGTGAATAAAACCAGAAAAAGTGCTGAAACAAAATCGGATCGCCGCCTAATGCAGGATCAAAAAATCCAATGCCAAATACCCGCTCCATGATGAGTAGAGCGACGGTCATTCCGATTACCGGCGTTGCCAAAACTTGAATGATGGCAGTCGCGTAGATTCCCCAAATAAATAACGGAAGATGAAAGAACGTCATTCCCGGAGCGCGCAGCTTATGAACCGTCACAATAAAGTTGAGGCCAGTTAAAATGGACGACATCCCCATAATAAAGGCCCCGGAGGCCATGAAGATAACCGCCGTATTTGTTCTGATGCTATAAGGCGTATAGAAGGTCCATCCCGTATCAACACCACCGAAAATAATGGCGCAAACGGCTAAGATGGCCCCGAGCCAAAATACATAATAGCTCAGCAAATTGATTTTCGGAAAAGCGACGTCCTTTGCCCCAATCATAATGGGCAAAAAGAAGTTTCCGAAAGCCGCCGGAACGTTGGGTACGATAAACATAAAGACCATGATGGCGCCGTGAAGGGTAAAGGCGATGTTGTATTGATTGGCATCCATGATGGTGCGCCCAGGGGTGAGATGTTCAATTCTCAAGAGTAGAGCGAATATTCCCCCAAGAGCAAAAAAGGCCAATGTCGTGAAGAGATACATGATGCCAATGCGCTTGTGATCGATAGTCACAAGCCAAGACCATAGGCCTTTTGGAGAATTGATATAGTTAACGTCTGAGTTGGCTACGGACATAATCTACTCCTTCAAGCTCTTGATATAGGCAATGACGGCTGAAATATCGTTTTCGGATAACAATCCCTGAAATGCCGGCATAATTGGTCGAAAACCCTTCACCACATGGGTGGCGGGATTAATGATGGAAGTGCGAATGTAATCTTCGTTGGCTACGACTTGAGTTCCATCGCTCAAATTAACCTTGCGATTAAATAATCCCTTAACGGTGGGGCCGGCTTGGGTCTGAACGCCAGTCACTGAGTGGCATGCAACACAGTTTCGGGTGTTAAAAATTTTCTTGCCGATTTCAAGTTGAGTGAGCTGGTTCGGATCGGAACCTTGGAGCCAAGCTTTGAATTGTTCGGGTTCTAGGACAATCGCTTTAGCAAGCATATTTGAGTGGGCCGTTCCGCAGTACTCGGCGCAAAAGATATCATGTTCACCCAGTTGATCAGCCTGGAACCAAAGCGTTGTGTACATTCCAGGAACCACATCTTGTTTTACGCGAAAGTTCACGACGTAAAAACTATGAAGAACGTCCGGAGAGCTCATGACCAGTTTTACTGGAATGCCCTTTGGCAAATAGAGCTCGTTTCGGGTGGTCTTTCCGTTGGAATAATTAAATTCCCACATCCATTGCTTGCCTACGACGCCAATTTCATAGGTGCCCGCGGGGGGATTATGAAGTTCGTTGAATCCAATGAGTCCCCAAACGAAAATGATAAAAAAGATGACTCCAACAAATGCTGAAATGAACCACTCAAACGTGTGATGCCCATCGATATAGGGAACTTCACGATTGTCGTTTGGCTTGGTTCGGTATTTCCAGCCAAAGTAAATCATGGCCACGATAGTGGGAATAAACAAGAAGACGCTGCTGTAGAAAATAAAGTCGTAAAGCAAATCGACTTTCGGTGCGAACGTCGAAGCCTGGGGCAGCGGAAACTTCAGTCGTTGTAGAAACTCGAGCATGTTAACTCCTGTGCTGTGCACTCAGTGATTTTCTTCTCTCTCTGAGCCAAAAATTTCCCAAAAATATAGCCAGAATAATCGCAGTCCCGGCGGCCACTCCAGTCATGAGACGGTCGGCAAGCAGGACATACTTCTTCGTGGCTGTGTCGTAATAAAAGCAGAATAAAATGATTCGATCAACAAAACTTCCAATCTTCCCTTGGCCGGCTTCAAGAAGGGCGAGTTTCATATCTTGGGGGGCGTACTGGATTCCGTACAAATAGCGAGAGATTTGCCCATTTGGGGTCAGAACAAATACGGCGGAGCCATGGGCAAACTGCTTGGACTTTTCATCCCATTTGTAACGAAAGCCAATTTGCGATGCGACAGATTTAATATGGGTGTCACTTCCTGTTAAAAAGTGCCAGCCTTGAGCTGTTTCGGGCTTACCAAATGCTTCTAAGTAATTGATCTTCTTTTCGGAGGCGAGATCTGGCTTTTCGTTGGGGTCGATGCTGATAACCACGACTTCAAAGTCTTTGCCCGGGTTGAGGTTGATTTTTTTGAGCGAGTCAACCACCCCATTCAGAACAAAAGTGCATATGTTGGGGCAACCGAAGTACACAAGGCTGAGTAAAACTGGTTTACCCTTATTGAAGTATTTCTCCAAGGTGACCGCTTGGCCTTTGTCGTCGTTGAATTCGGCTTTGAGCCCAAGAAACTCTCCCCGGTGCTCATCAATGCCAACTTCTTTAAACTCTTCAGGGAGTGTGTTTTCAGTCTTTCCCAAATGTCCTTTTGACCCAAAGTCAGCTTGCGCATTGGTCCCTGAATGCAAGGTCAAGAGCGCGAAAAAGGTTGCGATGAGATAGAGACTGAAACTGGATTTCATCGATTTTTCAAGGCCTTATCGGTAATTGTTGTGGGGCCAATTTAAGGCCAGTCGGCCTCATTCGTCAAATACTAAGGACGGATTTTGCACTTTCCGAAATCACATTTTCCTTCGCAACACTGGCTATCGGTGGCGCACGTCTTTCCAAATGTCAGGGTGCAATTGTTTTTCCCCGCACAGGTCTTAAAGTGGCAGTTTCCCGATTGGCAATTGGAATTTGACTCGCAGCGTTCTCCCAGCGCCCGCGACCCTTCTGGTGGGGGGGTGGCCGGTTGAGGGGATGTGCTATTGCCGGTCTCTAAAAAAAAGTCCTGGGAGCGGCCAAAGGCAGTGACTTTTTGGTCTTTAAATCTAATTAAGAAGGTTCGATTCTCGTAATACCAAGTTTCGATGCCATCGATCAGAGACTTTTCTTGGGGTTCGCCCAGACTTGATTGAACCTCTGCTTTAGTCATCTGAGCGGCCAATGCGTTATAGCGGTTGTTTTTGGAGGTGGAACTGCAGGAAGAAAGAACTAATGCCATGCATAAGAGCCATTTAATCATGAGCTACCTCTTAGCGCTGCCTGACCGGCAATTAGAGCTAGAAACAAACCGAATAAGTAAACAATCGAAAAACCAAACATTCGATAGGCCGTATTGTTGTTGCGATCTTTTTTGAGTTTTAGCGCCATTTTTACAAAAATTAAATTAAGGATTGCCGCTGCACCCAAGTAAACAAGGCCACCCGCTTTGGTGAGGACGGGTAAAAAAGTCAGCGGAACGAGCAATACCGTATAAATGAGAATTTCCCATCGGGTGCGTTCGTCGCCAGCAACAACCGGAAGCATGGGGACTTTTGCCTCTTTGTAATCGTCTTTGACAACAAGGGCGAGTGCCCAAAAGTGCGGCGGGGTCCACATGAAAATGATGAGAAACAAGACCCAGGCCAGGAGATCGATATTTTGGGAGCCCGCAGCCCAAGCCATTAAGGGAGCGGTTGCTCCGGCAGCGCCACCGATCACGATATTATAGGGAGTGCGTCGTTTGAGATAGAGGGTATAAACCCCTACGTAAAATAGAATGGTGAAAAGACCTAGAGCGGCTGAAAGTGTTGAACCGGCCCAAATCAGACAACCCATCGCGATAAATCCCGTGATCACTCCAAAGTAAAGAGCTTGGGTGGGACTTAGCGATTTAAGCGGAAGGGGACGCTTCTTTTTAGTACGAGCCATTAATTCATCAATGTCTCGATCAAAATACATATTCAAGGCGTTGGCAGAGCCTGCGGTCAGGCAAATTCCAAACATGACGACGGCTAGACGTAAAGGATGAGATAGAAGTGAGCCTTCGATGTACAAGGCCGTAAACCCTGTCAGAGCAAACAGTAAGACGATAGTGGGTTTAGTGAGCCTTACGTAGCTCGAAATGACGGATTTCATAAGTGGCCATAAGTACCAGGGCCAGTAAAAGCTCCGCAACTGCTAAGTGTGCGACACCGCCAATTACTGGAATCCCAAGTAAAACATTCGCAATTCCGATGGCCCACTGAATAATCACCACCACCAAGGAGGCCTTTGCTTTGAAATGGATATGTTTAGGAAGGGCACGGTCTTTTAAAGTGCCGACCACAAACCAAACGACCGATAAGAGCGTCAAAACGGCACCTATGCGATGGGTGATTTGAATACCCAAGGCGCCCTCAAAGCCCGGCCACCATTCTCCATTTATACAAGTTGGAAATTCAGGACACGCCAGGCCCGCTCCATTACTAGAGACGACGCCACCCAATACAATTTGTATAAAGACCATAACTGTCGCCGCGACGGCCGATCTCCATGTCATCGACGGTTCCGAGCGTTTGCGGTCTCTGGCGATTGCAAAAAGCTGAGGAGAGTCACCAAAGCGGTAAGCCCGTAGGGTGAGAATAAGAGAGACGACAAAAAACAAAGTGCCAAACGTTAAATGGAGAGTCACGATCTCACTTTGAAGAAGGTGTAGGACGGTAAGTCCCCCAAGTATGATTTGGGCAGCTAAAATAATTGCCCCGAGAACAATGAGTCTGCCTAAAAGCGTTCTTAATCCTCTATCTCGAGTAATCCAGACGGCTGCGACTAAAAAAACGATGCTGATTGCAGCTGCAAAAAAACGATGGAAAAATTCAGCGAAAATCTGAATATCAAAATGAGGAATAAGTTTTCCAAAGCAAAGTGGCCAATCAGGGCACGCCAGGCCCGCTCCAATATTTCGGACCCAACCGCCAACCGGAAGTAAAATAAAAATTAGAATGCTAAGAGCCGCGAGCCAGTTGGCAATGCGGCTCATGGCCCTAGGTAAAACCATTTTAAGAATGTAAATGGAGAGCTTCGTGAACCCTTGGATCTTTTTGAGGTTGAACGGGAACCTTCGATAAAAACTTGGTCACGATGTATCCAAAACCTCCTGCAAATCCAACAAAAACGCCTATTTCAACCCAAGGAACAAATGGGCTTTTCGAATAGCTGGGCATCACCATCCAGAATAAATCAAGCCAGCAAGCGGCCACAAGCCAATAGGAAACCTTCACTAAATAGTTCGGGCGGCGCTTAGCTTCCA
>JADLCR010000052.1 GCA_020847095.1 Oligoflexia bacterium
CGATGGAATTTGGCCCTCGAGCCCTCGGAAATCGAAGCATACTCGGTGATCCGAGAGCTAAAGAGAATTGGATAAAAATAAATAAAAAAGTTAAATTTCGAGAGGACTTTCGCCCGCTCGCCCCAAGTATCCTCGCTGACCGCGCCCGGGAGTTCTTCGAACTAGAAGGCGCAAGTCCCTTTATGCTTCTTACTGCACAAAACAAAACCGAAAAATTAGGCGCCGTGCGCCACGTCGATAACAGCTCTCGTATTCAAACCGTCACAAAATCTGATAATCCTATTTACTACGAACTTATTTCGGAATTTGAAAAGCTTTCGGGAGTACCCGTGTTAATTAACACAAGCTTTAATACCTCAGGTATGCCCATCGTTTGTACTCCCCAAAATGCCTTCCAATGTTTCTCTGAATCCGAGCTTGATTATCTTATTCTGGGTCACTGCCTCATCGACAGACAAAACCTTCCGTACTTAAGGCCCTCTTCATGAGTAAATTCAAACTGTCGTTACTGGGCGTCGTAAGTTTAGCTATTTTAATGGTCATTTTTGAGATGTTTTTACGAGGTTTTTACTCGATTTTTATCAATTATGATCTTGAGATGTGGCGCTACGCGAGACTACTCAAGCGGCCTGTTAATGATTTAAGATCTCATATCCATAAGCCTTCGCAAATGGCCAAGCTTATGGGGGTTCAGGTAAAAACAAACTCGCTTGGAATGAGAGACGATGAGTTTGATTCAAAAAATTCACTGGCAACCCTTTTGATTGGTGACAGTTTCACGCTGGGTTGGGGAGTTCCCCATGAAGACACATTCGCCTTTCGACTAAAAACAAAGTTGCCTGAACTTTGCAACGACTCGACCCACTCAGTGCTCAATGCTGGAATCGGCAATTACAACAGCGTTCAACAGCGCGAAGCCTACATACGGCAGTGGGCAAAACTTAATCCAAAGAATCTTTTGCTATTCTGGTTTATTAATGACGCCGACCCCATTCAAAGATCACATGAGTCGTGGTTTTTTAAACACTCTTGGCTTGGTGCCTTTCTCATTCAAAGGGCCAATCAAATAAGCTCTTTCGTTCGAACCGATCGTCGCTATGACCATAAGTACCGCAGTCATTACTTCGGTCCGTCAGGTGAGGAAATGCGCCAAGCGCTGTCTGATTTGGCGGCCCTTGCCAAATCGAATCAAAGCCGACTTACTGTCATTATGATTCCCGAGCTCCACAAATTAGATCCCTACCCGTTTTCTGATATTCACGAACATTTGACACACTTTCTCCGATCCCAAGGGGTGTATGTTATTGATACCACCTCGGCCCTTAAATCCCTGCGTCCACGGGATTTGTGGGTTTCAGACGATGATCCCCATCCAAATGGCTTGACCCACGGGCTCATTGCGGAGACAATTTTCGAAGAAATTAAAAAAGGGGCTTGGAATCCATGTCGATGAAAAATCCCACGCTACTTGAAGAGATTAAATATTTCATTCGAGAGTATCGAAAATGGTGGTTAATCCCGCTCATTAGCGTATTTGTGATTTTTGGACTTCTTGTGGCCCTTGCTCAATTTGCCCCGGTTGTGTCGCCATTCATTTACACCTTGTTTTAGCTCTGAAACCGGCAGTCATTGGGCTGCGTGTTGCGCACAGAACTATTCCAATTCGTTGATGTGTCAAGAGTTCGACGCCGAGTCAACTTCCAACCTAGGGCCGTTAGGCCGAACAACAAAAAATAAATGACCCCACTATGAATCCAGTTCATTGGTTTAATGATCAATTTCGAAAAATAGGTGAGATAGACGGTTAATCGATTAAATAAAATATTAATGATAAAGGCTAAGACAATTCGCCCCCAATAAGGCAAAACCAAAAGTAAAATGACGACCAGGGCTCCCGCAAAGAACAAAGGCCAATGAAAAATACGATTAAATGTTTGGCTGATATGATGAATACGTAGAATATCTTTATGTTCTTTTACAGTACTTCGAGCCATTTTTCTAATCCCCGCGGAGCTTGGTTTTGATCAATATATTGAGCCATCATTTTCAAGCGGTTTTCATAAATGGAGCCCAACACCTCTTCATACTTCGATTGTGAATGTAAGGTGAGATAATATTTTAAGAACAAAGCTAAGAGAACTTGCTCAGCATAGTAAACTTGTTTGTCTTTAGCCGTGCCGCGCATTTCAGGAACTTCAATAATCCCTTTGTCGTAAAGTTTTTGCTCAATGGTATCGGAAACCGAATAAGCGGGATTGAAATATTCAATTCCCCACTTTCCGAAAAACTCCTTCAATCGACTTAGCGCAATGCGCTCGTTTTGATCCGGATATACATCCATGTAGGGTACGGCTCCATCAGCGACGGCGCTGATTCCATAGCGCTTGCATAGATAAGCGCTGGTCCAATGCATGGCCAGCTTTGAAAATACAAGGCTTGTAACAGCAAGTCCATTTTTGCCAAGCAGTTCGAAGTAATTTTCAAAGCAAATTTTTTGATGCAATTTTTCAATGTTAATAATACGCCGAGTAAATCGACTCTCTCCGTAAATAGCGCAAAGCCGGCTATAATTTTGTTTCGTGTAGTTCACTGACCCAATAAATGACAAACGGTCATAAGTGACGAGCCAAACATGGTCGAATTGTTCTGCCGCCCATGCCGCACAATAAGTCGAGTCCGCACCTCCAGAGAAATGAACAAGAGCTGATTTATGTCCCATTGAATTCCTCTGGGGATCCAAACGAGCGATAACGGGTGGTCTTAAAACTTCTAATGAGATGATCTTTTGCCAGTACATTGAGCACGTGTGAAATAAAAAGCTCCGAATTAGATTCCTCCAATAAGCGTGCCGTAGAGTCTGCGAATTTTTCTGCATCGGCAAAGTAATAACAGCCGGCTAAAGCATTCTGAGAAATGACTTTCTTTTCTGCGGCCTCGACCACGCGCCCCTCGAACTCTCGTACAAAACTATAACGAGGGCTCGATGATTCGAACGTCACGACGGCTCCGTCCATTGGCTCGTTGTCGCCCATGGACTTCTCGAATTCCGGCGAAGAAAAAAATAAATCGCAATCCAGAAATATTACAGGTCCTTTGATCTTCGCTCTTTGCACACACTGTTTTGCGGTATCCGCAGGCCCTCGAGTCAAATTCTCAAAAACAATAAGGTTGTCTTTGGGTCTTAAGACTTCAGGATGATGGTCTCTAACCGCATGGTGAATCTGAATCATGTCGCGAAGCCCACTGAGAGACTCTAATGCCCATTGAAAAAGTGGTTTTTGGCGATAGTTAATATATGGCTTAGGAACACTAAAACCGGCCTGGGTGAACCGCGATCCGTCTCCCGCCATCAAACAAACAACATTGAGCAAAGACTTCATAGGCGCCTCAGCTCTTTTGCCAACGTTTTTAAGACCAGAATTCCGGTTTGAATATTAGGAGCATTGCTGATCTGGTCACACTGCCGCCATTTAATAGGAATCGACATCATCGGGATTTGCTCACGACAAAGTCTTGTTAGAATCTGCACGTCAAAAGCAATGTGATTTTCGATACCGTTAAAAAACCTTTCTGGCAAATTGCGAAGCACAAAAAGATTAAGTCCCGATCCAATGTCAGTAATCCGTCTTTTTAACCCGAAAGAGAATATGCCGTTAAGCACTTGATTACCCAGCTTCCTTACTCCAGAATAACCCTCCAAACTTGACTCGTCGGCAAATCGTGATCCCCAAATACAACCAAGCTCTGGCTGATGAATCAAAGCTCGATAAAACTTTACTATATCCGCAGGGTCAGCCTGATCATCGCCGTGCAAAAAGAAAAACCCATCCCATTTTTCTTCTCGAGCGTATTGTAATCCCACTCGAAAAGACCCGCCCAGTCCCATGTTAAAAGGATTCTCCAAACACTCAAATCGGTCGATGAGCCATGATGTTGACTGAACCATCTGACGAGAGCGAGATACGGTATCGTCTTGGCTACAATTATCGATTTGAACAACTTGTTCAATGAATCCGGGTCTCAGATTTTCAAGACCCTGGAGTACTCGGGTGACTTGAGTGGCACAGTTGAACGTTGGTACAACAATCCCAAGTCTCATCTTCCTAGTTGCTCCGCTCGTTCTTTTAGTTCGTTGACCAATTGAACAGCGCGTGAAAAATACGGAATAAATCCACTGCCCAATCGGGCCTTGTATGGAAGTAGCCTCACAAAATGAACAGTCTCATGGAAGTAACTGGCAAAAACTCCAAGTGGTCCGTGACGACGAACTATTTCTGCCTCAATCATTTTCAAAAGTTCAGCTTGAATCTTAGGCGCCTCGACATGCACAACACACTGCTGGGGCCCCTGAATCTGAATGCGCGCTTGAGCCAATTGTTCATAGTTGCCGTGAACGCTTTGAAGTAGTTTTCCAAACTCAACCGCTGGATCGCTCAGAATATTTTCGTCGTTTGGATCAAGTAAAACCACGCCGTTATTTGTCAAAAGAATGTTTTCGAAAGTCAAATCTCCGTGGATCAAACATGCCGTTTGAGCTTTGAGGGCCCTTCGAGCATTGTCAATTCGCAGAACCTCCTGAAAGGCCGGCAACACATTCAAATACTCTTTGCCGTTTATCACGACTGTTTTGCTAACTAAAAATGACTCAAATTTAGAGACCAAGAAGCGACATTGTTCAATTTTCTGATAAACTTTTGAATCAAAGTAGTCTGCAAGCAGTTTGTCTGAATATTGAATCTCTGACTGAAGATGCAACTTGGACTGAGCAAAACTTAGCATCTGACCAAGAGCTTCACTCACAGAATTGAGATCTTCATTTAAATAGGCGTGGCTCAAAGTTTCTGCATTTGAATAATAGTTCAGGTCGAGAATAAAAAATCCATCATCATAAGCGGCTCTCAAAACTCGTGGAATTTCAGAGAACATCTGAAATTGCTTCAGCCAATTGGCTTGGTAAATGAGTTTTGAGGCTTGAGGAAGTGGGGCCATCTTGCGAACGAAGTATTGCCCCAGGTCATCTTCGAACACTGCCGTGACGGATTTGGAGCCTCCTTGAAGTTTTTGTAGCAGTTTGAGATCACTGAACATGGTTTTCATCTCTCAATTGCCTAACAGGTCTCGGCAGGGAAAGAGTTTTTCTCCCCTCAAATACTTTTTGAAGAACGATAGACAACCCTTTGTAGTCACAATTAACGCAATGATTGTGGGCTTGATTTTGTCTAAGCTTTTGCCGGACGTTATTAATCACTGGATTTTTATCGAATATTTCATTTAACGGGTTTTCAAAAATATTTCCGATAGGTTCTGTTGATGTGTTGATGATGCAAACGCGGACGTCTCCAAACGCGTCAATGATGGTTCCATGAAAAGGCCAGAAGCAATCTTTATAGTCCCAAGGGGCTACGCCTTTCACATCTTCTCTAAACGGTTTGAGTTTTGCGATAAACTCTTGATCAAAAACCAAAGCATTTTTCTGTTCTTCGTTCCAATTCTGCGCCAAGTTGATTCGGACCGAGGCCAAACCGTATATTTCTTTGAGCTTGTAAATGTCATCGAGGGTGTGGACATTTTCAGGCGATGCTGTAAAGTTAATGTGAAGTTTTTGCGACCGCCATTGCGCCGGAACAAGGTTCTTGATTTGGTCAAGCGATCTTAAGAGCCGATCGTATCGCGCCCCCAAACGGGCCGCCTCATAGGTGGGGCCAGTACCGTCAATGGAAAGATACACCATATCGACAAACGGCAGAGTCGCCAAAAACCGACTTTTCGATAGTTCGTATTGCAGGTTTGTGGCGATGATGACAAAGGCGTGGGGAAATCTCACTCTTAATAATTCAGCCATGCGGTCAAACTGGGGATGCAACATCGGCTCAGAAAGTCCTTCCAGCTTGATCGTATCAATTCTGGTTCCGTTAAGTGAATTCAGCATTTGGGTGAATTCATTTACAGTCAAATGTTTAAAGGGTCTTAGGCCTTGAGCCACAAGGTCTTTTCGATTGCAAAAGCGACAATTCAGATTGCAATCGGAATTCACTTCGATCATGAGATAGTCGATCTGATTGTAGTAGTCCCCACCCATATAACAAGATGTTAGCAATGTTCTAGTCTTGAGCAAGTGAAAGTAAGGTGCCAACGATCCTTTCAACGTCACTTTCTTCGAGTTCCGGATAGCAGGGTGGGCAAAAGTGAAACTGACTGAACCAATCGGCCCTTGGATATTCGCCCTTAACATAATCTTTAAGAATTGGCTGCCGGTGCAGCGGAAAGTCGTACACCCCGCCGGTCAGCGCAATTCCCTGACTATTAAAGTGACGGCGAACAACGTCTCGGCTGACTGGGCCCGTACATACCAGTTTATAATGACCGTTAAGTGAACTCACTCCATAGGTTTTCCATGGGGTGTTTTTAAGTCGTGCTTCGTAAAGCTTGGCCAGCGCTTGGCGCTTCTGAATCCTCTTTGCCGATCGCAATTCGAGCTCAAGGTGCCCCAGAAGTCCTTGGAATTCGGTCATCTTAAAGTTGTTTCCAAGTCGATCATGAAGTAGGGGCTCTCGGGGAGTTCTACCAAACTGTCTTATGCTTTTAAAAATATCAAATAGCGTTTCGTCTTGAGTGACGGCCATTCCGCCCTCGCCGGAACTTATGGTTTTGGTGAGGTGAAAGCTAAATGCCGCCGCATGCCCGATGAGCCCGGCTGGGATTTGACCCGCGTAGCTCCCATGGGCATGAGCACAGTCCTCTATTAAAAGCGTTGTCTGAGGTAAACGCTGGCGAAATTCAATCAATTGGGGATTGACGATGCCCCCCGTATGAACCGCCATAACAGCTCGAGTTTGATGATCCCCGATCTCGCTTGCTAAGCCTAAATCCAGTCCCAAACTTTCACGCTCGATGTCCACCAGAACAGGAATCCCCCCTGAATGAATGACGGCTAGCGCCGAGGCAATGAATGTATTCGTAGGCAAAATCACTTTCTTGCCCTTAACATCGATGGCTCGTAACACGACTTCTAGTGCCGCCGTTCCTGAATTAACGGCGCACGCCAAGCCATTTCCCAGAAATTTTTGAAACGAATTTTCGAATGCGCGAACATAGGTGTGATTTGACAAAAACCCTTCATCGAAGATTCGCTCGCATCCACGATTGAAAAGTTCTCTAAAATCAGCTTCGTATTTCAGCTGAAATATGGGGACTGATTTTTCCATAGTCTCCTTGATTAAACGCTTTGAGTGCCTGAAAATTTAAAAAAGCATCTCGACTCATGAAAAAAGCGACCGGTTGACAATTTGCCGTCAAACGAATTGCCAAATAAAAACGCTTTATAAGATTCAACAACAATGACAAAAGCGCTCCTCGCCTCACTCGCCATTCGACCAATTGAATCAATCCTTGCCCCACAACGCCACTAATGAATAGAGCCCAAAAGGCTCGAATTCGTGATCCCGCCGTCAAGACTGGATGACTTGTAAAACCAGCGCAGTAAATAATCTGTTGAACGGGTAAAGGCGCCATCGGTCGATCCATCGAAGGCCAAAGCAGGTGCTTTGAGGGGTAAAGTCTCTTTAAATATGTCTCTAATGATTGCGGATTAAAGCCTAGAGCTCTTGCTAGGCTCTCGCTCAAAGAAAGGTGGGTGAGATAGGGATACGCCATATGGTTATGAATAAGTGTCTGCTCATCGCTCAAAACAGATTTAGAATTCCAAAGCTGCAAAAAACTGAGAGCTGTCTTGCCTTTACCAGAGCCTAATACCACAAGGCTTGCGAATCGCTCATGGCCGAATGCGGCCGCGTGGACTCTAAAAAACCCCATGTCTTCAAGCGCCTCACCCACGGATCCATGAATCGTGTCGTAAGTGAGCTCATAGGCAGCATTTTGAGTTTTAGCCGAAATATCAAACCTCCAATTTGGATGAGTGAGTATTTTAATGACTCCGTAATTCTTATACTCGAGTTGTCGGCACGCTTTGGCGCTTGTCACCCGACAGCCTTTCCAGGTCCAGCTTGTCCTGCGAGTTTCAAGTACGGGAAGATCTTCTGTGACTCTTAAGACAATATGAATTCGCGGTTCCCTATGTACCGAAGACAGAAAAATGCCGAAGTCCTTTTCAAATCGGGTCCATATGGCGTCGGAGATACTTAATTCCCCGTCGAGACGGACTCGGACTCCGTAGAAATCAAAATACCAGGTTCGGAAACCTGATTGATAAGCCCCCAAATAACCCCCAATCCGTAAGAAATGTGTATCGTCGGGAACACGACTCCCAAAGTGAGAAATGTTCCGACCTTCGGTTTTTTCGTTAATTTTGTTAGCCCAGCTGAAAACAATATCGTGAATAAGAGATAAATCCCCAAAATAACAAATGCCCAATAGGGGACCGAACCGTTTAGGGTCCAATGGCCCAGAAGCCCAAACAAAAACAGCGCAAACAATGACGGAACAAAATGCGCCCAATGCGGAATTGGCTTCATAAAGCGCATATTTTGGGCTCTTCCCCAACCGTATTGAAAGACCTGCCTTGCAAATGAAATTAAATTAGGTCGGCGCTCATGAAACACAATTAGTTCCGGACACCAGTACGCCATTCTCCCAGACTGAGTCAGCACTCTTAAAACCCAATTTTCCTCACCGCAATTAAAATTCTCGGGAAAGGTAATCTGTCTTATAAATTGAGTTTTAATTGCGAGGTTACATAAAATCAAATCATGTTCAGTGGCTCGGCCAGCAATACCGGTACTTCCATACCGCTTTCGCGATAAAAAACTACCCCATAAACTGGAAAGCGCTAGTCCCGAGGACTCTTGAAATAAATTTGAGTGGGCAGGATTTAGATTAGGCCCTCCCACACATTGTGCTTCCGAAAAAAGAGCTAAACATTTTGTGAATTTTTTAAATATTTGAGTGTCGACAATCACATCGTCGTCCAAAAAATAAGTCCATTCGGCCTCCACATACTTAACGGCCTTATTTCTCGCAGCCGAAGCAGAAAGCGGTTGATTATGAACAATCCAAGTGACCCATGATTGATTATTGTATCGACCCTCTAATTTCGAATAGCGCGGATCTTGTCCGTTTTGAAAAACAATGAGGTGAAAATCACCGCACTTAGCTTGCTCTATGGAATTTAAGCATGATTCCAAGAGTTTCGGCCGGTTTCGAGTAATGATAAGTGCCTCAAATTGAATGCCTCGTAAGCTCACAGTCATTATTCTCCCCCATGTCGTTACGGGGCAGTCAATGATCAACTGATGATTTGGGTGCTTCGCAGGTTTTCAGAATTCTAACTCGTTGCATTATTACCGCTTAATTGCCTGCCTTAACCACAACATGTATTCTTTTAGAGGTGACAAATCATTAACTCCATTCGGGAGAAAGCATTGAAAACTTTTAATCGCAGAACTTGGCTAAAATACCTTGTCATCGGTATGGCGCTTTTCGCATCAGTCATCGTGAGATTCCACATGATCGGGAGAACCGGCTATTGGTACGATGAAATGATCTCGCTGTTTCTGGCCCAAAACGGAGATTACTTTGCGATTTTCGGAGATAATAATCCCTTTTTATATCACGTTTTCCTGAAACTTTGGATTTCGATTGGATCAACAGACGAGATGTATGTTCGCACCCTATCGCTGATTTTTTCGGCTACCACGACTGTACTTCTCACCTGGTTCGGTTGGCAAACAATTGGAATCGCAGGTGCAGTGGGCTTTGGTATTCTTCACATTTTTCAACCGTTAAGTGTTTATCACGGGCAAGAGGCGCGGATGTATGCACTCTTTGAACTCGTAACTGCAATTCATATGATTGCCGTTTACAACTTACTCTTTTCAAAAGGGTCACAAAAGGCGGTGATTTGGAGTGCAATATTATTGTGCTTTACCCACTATTTGGGATTTATCCCTGTTGTCATCAGTCTTCTATGGATATGGCGGTCGAAGAAGCGGGCAATTAACAAAAAGGATGTTTTACTTCTTGTGGGAGCCGTTGGCGTCGGCGTCACTATTTTGGCGTTCGCGCTTGGATTCAGCTGGAAGCACGTGGGCTGGCAGTCTCTCAAATATGCCGTTGATCCTTCTAGCCACCATCCTGCAGAGCTGTTTTCGTATCTCGGTTTCGCACGACCAGTCGGAGTCGCTCTATTGGCCATTCTTAGTATGATGAGCGTATGGGCTGGAGCCAGGAACACAACTACGAAGCATCGACTCATTTGGATATTGTCTTATGTAATCCCTCCCCTAATCGTTTTTCAGATCGCTTCAATAATTTTTCATCGGGCTGTTTTTATACCTAGATATTTTGTCTTTCTCATTCCGTTTTGGATTTTCTTTTTGACGTCAGGACTCGTTAAAGCGAAGCCTACTTCTGGTTTAATTAGAAACGTTGCAGTTTTGTTAGTAGTCGGCCTTTTTTGCCTCTCAACCAGAAGTGAACTTCGCAGAGTTTATGAACGGGCTCATAGCCCATGGCGCGATGTCGCGAACTTTCTTTCGGATTACAAAAAAAATTATATCCTCACCACGCGAGGAGAATCCATTCGAAGCCCCTATTTCGACAAGATCATGATACCAGTGGAAAGTTGGCAGCCCAATCAAAATGGCTTTAGCCGCATTGGCGAGCTGCTCAAGAGTTATAATAATGTCTGGGTTTTAGATACCTACTGGGGATCGATCAGCTATTTATCAATTCTCGAAGAGACACTGAGATTTGAAAAGATTCCGCACTATGTGCGCAAGTTTGAGATCCCAGGAGCTGAACCATTGATCTTAGTGAGAATTGGTAGCGATAAGCCCTATGCTGAAGGAGTTAGCGATATCAAGGCTGGCTTCTAGAGCAGTTTCGCTATGGCTCCAACTGCTGCCACGGTTACAGTGACGGCTGCAGAAATAATTGTTCCGATTTTGAGCGTTAATCGAATTTCTAATTCTTTCAAGTCCCACTTATCTCGGAATCCACTCTCTGCAAATGGTCAAGATGGCCAGATTGGCGCTTATTTGCGCGACTAGAATCTTTACGATCGAAGATTGGAATGTGAATCAGTTTACTGTCTAATATGAAAGCGGCGACGATCGGTTACTCCCGCGGTAGAGCCCGTCGTCGAGTGATTGGCAGGGCAAGCTGTGTCTGAAGTGCTGAAATTAATAAAGATGCGTCCGCCTTTTCCTTGGGCACCACCACCACTTGCAGCTCCTCCGTTGGCGTTGATCGTTCCACATCCATTGGCGCCCCCCTGAACCGTTGTGGCACTAATATAGATCGAGCCTCCAGCACCACCGGCTCCAACGCCTGCGGTACCTGGTCCACCGTTTGATTCTATTGCGGCATTTCCGTCGATAGTCACCGTTGAACCACCTTTGATAATGATGACACCGCCACCAGGACCACCGGTACCGCCAACGTTTCCACCACCGCCTTGACCGGGGTAAATGTATCCGGTGCCACCTTTGTCATTAGTTGTGGCCGTAGAGGCTATATTGAGTTGCCCTCCAGGGGATGTATTTGAGGCTGCAACGGCACCGTTAGTGGACGAACTTGTTGCGGCTCCCAACTCGCCAGCACCTGCTCCTCCTGTTGCGCCCGAATATCCCTTTCCGGCATGACTGTAGGCCCCATAGGTTCCGTTTAGATAATAGAAATATCCCGTGCTGATTCGGCCACCAACGAAGTCTGTTGGGCCGCCACCATGGTTAACTGTAACTGCGCCCGAAGCTTTGAAAATCATGACTCCTCCCGTTTGGCCGTTGAAGGCATTGACGGTTAAAAATGAACCGGAGTTGACAGTAACGGTGGTGTACTTTTCGATTTTTACGACTTGGGTAACGGTTGCACCGGCCGAATAGGTCGGGAAGGCGTAACTCACTCCTGATGAAATGTTGATCGTACCTACGGCGGTAGAAGAAACCGTGCGGACATCATTTCGGCCAGCCCCCGAACCATACATTTGAATAATCAGTATTTCATCGGACGCTGCAAATCCAGCTGAACTTGCCACAGTCAATGCGGTAGCACCTACCGCTGGAGATGCCGTTAAGTAGGTTGCCGTTTGGTTGATGACTGTTGGAGTTCGTCCATATCCACTTACTGTAAGCGCACCAGCACCACCGGCTGAATATCCACCCCACTCGAAAACAGCCCCCATGAGTCCATGAGGAATTTGCGCAAGGGCACCTGAAAACACTGTAAAAATTGATAGGGCGACAAACCCCACAGCCATTTTTTGCAGGGCCCTTTTTGATTTTTTCAATTTTTCGCTGATGACGTGCCCCATATGATCCCCCGGCTCCTAACCTTAGTAACCAGAGGTCCATGTGACGTAACAAACGGTGCCAGCGGCGGCGATTGTATAAAGGCTGTCTTTGCTGGCAACGGCAGTTGCTCGTGCCGGTACCCACTTAAACCCACCGGAACATGCGCTTCCTGTTCCGTTTGTAAAGTCTGTGTTAATTGGCGTACCATCCATTGGAATGACGATAATGTAGGTAGCACCGGACTTAATATTATCTAATTGCACTGCGGCCGTCGGCTCGCCTGAATACTTAACAACGTTTCCACTGTTTAAATCAATGGTATTGGTGCCACCAGCTGGTGTTTGAACACCAACAGCTAATTGCCCCGTCACATTCGTGTATGGCGAACTAATCGTAACTTGCCCGCCCGTAGCTGGTGTTGTCAGCTGGATTTTACCAGAGTTATCGACAGCTATAAGCTCAAGTTTTCCAGTTCCACGGTGAGAGATCGTGCTATCGGTATTCGCTCCAGTGTTATTTCTGATAACTCTAAGTCCATAATCCGTATAAGTGTCGTCGCCACGAAGATCAATAAATGCATATCTATTGCCTGAGGAAGCCTGACCAACTTCAATTGCTGCTGTTGTATTGGCTGCAGTTCCTCCCGATAAGTCAACGCCATGAGAAACCCGAATGTTGTTCGTCGACAGTTCGTAAATTAAGGAATCCCCACCAATAAAAAAGTTTGTCCCACCTACGGATAATCCCGATCCGCCGACAATTTCTAAATATTTGCCCGCTGCGAGCGTGTGAATGCGCGCGTTACCTTGATAGTTGTCAAAAGCAATATTACCCCAATCGGCACCCGCTCCGTTGTCACCGCCTTGCAAGGTAAGCTCTCCACCCTCATCGGGATTGCCTTGTGGCGCAATCCAGAGATACCCGGCATAAAAAGTGTCGTCAGTTTTCAAAGCATTTACGCCCGAACGGAATAGATTGACGTCGCCGCCAAAATCAATACCATCGGCTGCGGTAGTTCCCGCTGGAAAATTTACTCGTGCATTAGTTGTTGTGGTGCCAATTCCCAACCGAGTATTAGTATTATCCCAATGAAAATTAGCGTTGTAACTTAAACCCGAAGCAGTATCCCAGAACGCAACTTTATTTGCTGATCCAGCTCCGCCAGATATGACGGGTACCGAGCTCCACGATAAAACGCCACTGCCATCAGATGTTAAAACTTGCCCAGCGGTGCCGTCGTCCACAGGTAAAGTCAACGTGTAGTTAGCGGTGGTTGCGGCACTGGGCTGAATAAGCGCATAGAAGTCAGAAGTATCGTCCATTAAATAGAGCCCAGCTCGATTGGTCGTGTCACCAAGTGTTAGTTTACCAACTCCCGTACCTTGAGCCGTAGCTCCGAAAGCCGCTTGACCCGCCTGATTGATTTTAAAATAAATCGATTGGGTGAGGTAGTCGTCAGTGTATTTACCGAAGTTGAAACTTCCGCCTATTGACTCAAGAAACATGACCTTGCGGTTAGCAGCGGCTGTTGAATCTTCGAGATAGATCTTGCTTGATCCAGCGTTTCCAATGTGTAAGAGAGCCTGCGGAGAATTAGTCCCAATTCCAAGTCGACCGTTATTATCTATTCTCGCACGCTCTAAATTAGATGTAGTAAAAGCAATTGTATTGGCAGCTGGAATAGTTAATCTTGTATTCACATCATTAAACTCGTAACCGGGTGACCCGCCTCCACTAACGCGAATTCGAGTGTCCGTTGTATCCACCACTTCTAGCCTTGCGGACTGTCCCGTCGTTCCGATTCCCACATTTCCATTTTCATCAATGGATAGCCGGGTCGTGCCGTTTTCCTGAAAGTCATATGCCAGAGCAGTGGCGTTATTTAGAACACCCGTATTAAATTTAAATCCAAACGCGCCGGCTCCGTCAGCAACCGATGAAACCATATCGCCGTCGCCGGTATTAAAATTGCCGGTCATCGCATTACCGCCGTCGGTCTCCAAGAAAGTTTCTGTGCTTGAACTTGTGGTAAGAGAAACTTTGTATCTGGTTGCGCCAATCGAGTAATAAAGATTTGTGCCGTCATACTCCATGGCCCCATCTTCAATAGCCGCCAAGTTTGTTCCCGACGTGAGTTTTAGGGGGGCCGTTCTTGCAGCGCCCGTACCTGCTGGCAAGTGAAGTTTCGCGGTAGCAGATCCAGTCCCAATGGCCACGTTACCAATGGAACTTATGCTCATCCGCTTTGTGATGGAACCTGTAGTAGGAGTTGTCCAAAACTCTAATGTTCCCGCGTCGTCAGCACTATCAC
>JADLCR010000053.1 GCA_020847095.1 Oligoflexia bacterium
ACTGTTTGGGTGTTTCATTTGATTCTATTACCATATTCGCTTGTTGCACTTCCGCTAGACATGCCACATTGGTGGGATCTTTCAATAATATTGCTCTACATCCCTGTTCACTCACTTTTGCAAAACTTATTTGAGTCGTAAAAACTAGCAGTATTGAAATCAACATCGCCACCATCCTTAATAGGCATTTGATATTTAATGGTACACGCAAAATAGATTTAAAAAAAGAGTCCCTTGCGAGAGTAAAGGCAATCCTCGCCCAAAGGCCTAACTCAGATTTGTGAGGCGATTTCGCGGCTTATGACTTCTAAGAGTTCGGTTCGCTCTAAAAAGGCATGAAGTTTCTTCGCTTCGCCCACCACATCGAGTTTTCCGTACTGTGCTTCAACTAATTCGATCGCCCAGGCCAGAGCCTCACGACGGTTTTTTTTGTAACCGGTCTCTAGGGCCGCTTCAGCCAGGGCTTCGACTTTTAGTCCGTAGTCTTTGAGCTTCCCAAATTCGCCCACCACATTAATTAATTGGTAGAAAAGATCTTGAGTCACAAAAACAGTGCGCTTTTGGTGAGGGCTTTTCGGAAGTTCGGCGTATTTGGCCTGGCTTGGGTCAAGCACCACATCTTGAATTTCATCAATGGGGCTCTTGCGATCAATCACCTGCACATAACCACCAATGGCGGCGGCGTAAATATTGAGCCAGCGCAGATCACGCCTTAGCTCGTGCACCCCTTCTTCAATCAAATCGAGGTCGTATTCTTCTTTCATGAGATTATTAAATTTTTTGGATATGCGGGTAAGCCAAAAATCGCGATCTTTGCGATTAGTCACGTCACTAAAATCAAGGGCACTTTCTAAAACGCGCTCATAAGCCGATTGGGCCTGAGTGGTGTCAAGCCAACCAAATTCTTTAAGTGATTTCAGCAAATGGGCCTGAGACTCATGGGATTTTTGAATGGCATAATCGATGAGTTGTTGCGGGACTTTCAACTTTCTAAATTCTTCGATGAGATTTCCGTCGTCAACAAATCGGCCAATCACGTCTTCCATTTCGATAATGAGTTTGTGATTTTTTTTAGCGCGCTTGCGCTCCTTTTTTGAGAGCACTTTTTTGGAGTTTGTGTAAATTCGAAAAATAGCCTCGAGTTTAAAAAATTGAAGGCGAATATTACTTTTTAGAATCTTGGCAAGAATCACTTCTTCAGTGGGAGCACCCTCAAGAATTTTATGAATCGCAAGAAGCGGCTGAACCACTCGGTCTAAAGCCACTTTGGGGTCGGTTTGAGTTAGGGCTTGTTGGACTTTTTGGGGAGCTCCAGAAAGCCGGTCGAGCAAACCATAGCAATCGTTATTACCTTTGGCCTGGGCCGACGGAGTCGCAACGAGCAAAATCAAAATGGCAATTAAGCTTACGCGCATGAATCCCCCTATCCCCATTAATTGAGGCTAGAGGTAGTCGCTGGCTCTCACCCGGTCACCGGGAAGAATTTACTGTTAAAATTAAGACTGAAACAGATTAGTTTCGTGGATCGTCGTCAGATTCGTCGTATTTGTTGCCTGACGTTTTGGCGATCGTCATCTGTTCAAGAGTCTGGCCCATCTTTTTGAGCTCTTCTTCGTAAA
The DNA here is from genome assembly GCA_020847095.1 of Oligoflexia bacterium. Classification (GTDB taxonomy): domain Bacteria; phylum Bdellovibrionota; class Bdellovibrionia; order JABDDW01; family JABDDW01; genus JADLCR01. The sequence goes on from JADLCR010000053.1 coordinate 1,620, forward strand.
CCTCAAAGATCTTGTTTTCGATCTTCTCGCGGGTTTCGTTGTTGAGCGGATGGCAGATGTCTTTAAACTGACCGTCTTTGCGCTTTTTCGACGGCATGGCCACAAACAAACCGTTGTTGCCATTGATGACCTTAAGATCGCGGATCACAAAGCAGCCATCAATAGTGATGGTCACATAGGCCTTAAGCCTTTCTTCGTTAACCGCAAAAACTTTCACCTCGGTGATTTCCATAGGTGTTCTCCTCGCTGTAGTACTTATGTACTCCGTTCTCAGTTTCCTGAGCTCGAGGCCGAGAAGAACTGAAATGATTCAGGGTGGTGCGCCTTTAACCATTCCCGAGCTTCGTCAGCCCGGCGACGGTCGTTAAACAACCCAAAAACACAGCTCCCACTGCCGGTCATCTGGGCCATTAGCGCTCCCTGATTTATCATTGCGTCTTTTAGGCGCTTGATCTCAGGATGTTTAGCCTCAACGACGTGTTCTAGATCGTTACTGGCTCGCCTGATGACTTCTTCGGAGCTTAGATCAAAGACCTTGAGTGGGAGCGTCATGTTTTTTTGGTCGAAAGTTTGGTTAGGCTTTAGCCCATTTTGTTCGTCAAACCAGCGGTAAACATCGGGCGTAGCGCAGCCAAATCCCGGAAATCCCACCACAAAATGCATTTTAGGCACAGCCACTTTGGTGATTTGATCGCCAATGCCCGTAACATAAGCTGGTTGATGCTCCAAAAAAAACGGCACATCGGCACCGATGCTTTTGGCTAAAGAGGCAAGATCCGACGGCGACAGCGGGCCAAATTGTTTTGAAACATAAGTGAGTAAGGCTGCCCCGTTGCCGCTCGCGCCCCCAAGACCTGCGCCTATGGGAATATGTTTGGTCACCTGAATTTTCAGAAACGGAAAACCCATGAGCCCTCGCAAAAGCCCCAGGGCTTTATGCACGGTGCTGTTTTGGATTTGAAGGGGATTATGGTTTGAATCAAAAAAGCGCACGTCGTCTTCGTCGCTCACAGAAATTTCGATTTCATCGCAAAGGTCGATGGGTACAAAGAGGCTATCTAAAAGATGATAGCCATCTTCGCGTCTTCCGATGATTTTGAGCCAGAGATTTAATTTTGAAGGCGATTGCAGCTTCAAAACTTATTGAGCTTCCATGAAAATCAAAATGGTCGCGCCACCTCTTAAAATACGAAGGCTATTCACGCCTTTTCTAAAATGCTTCACCGCGGTTTGAGCATTGGTGGCGGATTTTTTATTAATATCAATAATAATGTCGCCGGGGCGAACACCGGCTTGAATGGCCAGTCCGTCAGGGTTGACTTCGGTCACGACAACGCCTCGTTTAGGTGGGTTTGGAATATCAAGTTGGCGAGCAATGGCCGTGGTGAGATCAACAACTTCGAGACCAATCCCGTAAGGGGCCTGCACCCCTTTTGGAAAACTTCGGGTAGGCGCTTCGGCCATTTGATTTTCGTCAGGGCGCTCGGCGATTTTAACACTGACTGATTGGGGCTTTCCGTCGCGCAAAAGTTTTATCGTTACTTTTTGTCCCACCTGGGTCTCACCAACGTTTTGTGTGAGTTGGCGTGGAGACTCGATGGCTTTGCCGTTAAACTCGGTGATAATGTCATAAGGTTGAATGCCCGCGCGGTCGGCAGGCGACTCAGGAGAGACATTCACCACAAACGCTCCGCGATCATCTTTTAAACCAAATTCTTTTTGCATGCGCTCATCGATTGGATTGACCCCTACGCCTAAATAGCCGTAGGTGATTTTCCCGTTGCTCTTTAATGACGGGATCAATCGTTTTGCCACGTTCACCGGTATGGCAAACCCAATTCCTTGGGCGCGCGCATCAATGGCCGTGTTAATTCCGATCACTTCGCCGTTTGTATTGACCAAGGGGCCTCCCGAATTTCCGGGATTGATGCTGGCGTCGGTTTGAATAAACGAAGCTAAGCCCACTTCGTCGATTTCACGTTCTTTGGCCGAGACAATTCCCTTGGTCATGGTGTGACCGTGGCCATAGGGATTACCAAATGCGGCGACCCATTCGCCCACTTCAACTTTGTCACTATCGCCTAAGGGGGCTGCGACGAGTTTTTGTTTGGCGTTGATTTTAATTAAAGCAATGTCCGTGCGCTGGTCGCGTCCTACGATTTTGGCTCGGTATGTTTCTTTTGATTTTTCGGTCAGCTGCACGTCAATCTCAGAGGCATTGGCCACCACGTGGTTGTTGGTTAAAATAAGGCCCGAGTCGTCGATGATAAATCCGGTTCCGAGGCTTGAAGCTTTGCGCTGCGGGCGCGCCCCAGGGGGAAACATAAACTGCTCAAACAAGTCGTAAGGGTCCATGGGCATGCCCGGCCCCATGCCGCGACCGCGAATCACTTGAGTGGTCGAAATATTCACCACACTGGGGTTGATTCGTTTGGCGAGTTCAATGAAAAGATTTTTAGGCAAAGGGTCGCCTTCTTTTATTTTTTGAGCTTCAACGGGCGAAGGAGTCGCCTCCATGGCCTGCATGGCCGATCGAGAATTGCACGCCACAAGTCCAAGTAAAATCAGAATCAGAAAACTATTTTTCATTTTTCGAAACCTCCACAAACTTCATTTTAAGGTCGGCGACAACTCGGGTGATAAAGTCGGCTTCTTCTTTTTCTAAATTGCCTTTGGTTTTGATTTGCAGCATCTCGAGCAAATCAATGTTGAATCGCGCCATAGGAAGATTCACTTTGGTTTGTTTTGTTGTTGGGTCTGGCGCAAGTCCCAAGCTCATGGCCGCCGCCGATGCGACCGACATGGCCAGAGTTATAAAATTAGCTTCAAGATGTTGGCTTTCGCTGGTCATAAAGATCTCCCAATAAGTCTTTTGATTCGCTCCTGCACTGGAGGGTGGGTTTCAAATAATCGGATGTTGCCTTCTTGTAAGGGGCTCACGACAAACAAGTGCGCCGTGTGAGGCGGGGCCGGCAATGGCAAAGCGCGCCCATGGTGGTGCATTTTCCAAAGCGCTTGAGCCAGGGCCCTTGGATTTTGAGTCATCTCGGCTGCTTGTTTGTCGGCGCTGTACTCGCGCTTGGATCTAAGTGGTGCTCGGATCAGGGCTGCTTCAAAGGGGTAAATAATTCCCTCAAAGATTCCGCCAACGGAATTTGATTTTTGATTTTTTGGGTTTCCAAGAGCCGCGATCCACTTAATGCCTTCGACAAAATAATGCAAAACGCCCGTAATCGTGCTCACAACCGTCATCAAAAACGTTTCGCGGTTTAAAATATGACTTATTTCGTGAGCCAAAACCCCTTTGAGCTCGTCGCGACTCAACACTTGTACAGCACCTTCGCTGACCACTATAGATGCCGAGCCGATTGAGCGGCCCATTGAAAACACATTGGGCGTGGGCGAGGGTATGAAATAAAGTTTCGGCTCTGGGATCGAAGCAATTTGGCAGAGTTCAGAAATGGTCTTGCGCACTCCGTAGGGGTCCACTCCCTCAACAAGGCGGCCCTGAAATGTCCACAAAAGCCACTGGTCACTAAACAGGTAACAAGTCACCGTCATGAGAAAAGAAAAAATAAACCCGGCCACAAGGCCTTGCCTTCCTGCGGCAAGGCCGCCAACGGTCAAGGCAAAGGTCGATAAAATGACAAGGTAAAGCCAGGTGCGCACGCTGTTATTCATAGTGATTCAATATAGGAACGCGGGCCCTCGGTGTCAACGCCCCAAGCCTATGAATTTGCTGCATCGCAGCTATCAAAAACGAGTTGGAAAACAGGCGGTTAGACTACGATAATAGATCTCTACTAATAAGGGGGAACAGCATGGTCGACATCATGGCGCTGAATGAGCAAATCAAAAAAGAAAGTCAGTTCGTCTCAAAACTTTTGGGCGAAGTCGGAAAGGCCGTTGTCGGGCAAAGGCATATGCTTGAGCGCATCTTGATGGGACTTCTTTCTGAAGGTCACGTGCTGCTCGAAGGGGTTCCGGGATTGGCCAAGACGTTGACCATTCGCTCGGTGGCGGACTCCATTCATTTAGGTTTTCAGCGCATTCAATTTACGCCAGATCTACTCCCCAGTGACTTGATCGGAACGATGATCTTCAATCAAAAATCCGGAGACTTCGCTGTCAAAAAAGGACCGATTTTTACGAATATTGTTTTGGCTGACGAAATTAACCGCGCCCCCGCGAAGGTTCAGTCAGCCCTTCTCGAAGCTATGGCCGAAAAGCAAGTCACCATTGGAGATGAGACTTACAAACTTGAAGATCCATTTTTGGTTTTAGCGACGCAAAACCCGCTCGAGCAAGAAGGCACTTACCCATTGCCCGAAGCGCAAGTGGATCGTTTCATGTTTAAAGTCATTGTGACTTATCCGGCAAAAGACGAAGAGCTTGAAGTTTTAAATCGCATGACCGCACAAAAAGCGCCCCATGTTCAAAAAATCATCGGCATGGAAGAACTCAAGCGAGCGCGCGATTTGGTTTCAAATATTTACATCGACGAAAAAGTTAAAAACTACATCGTCGAAATCATTATGGCCACGCGACACCCGAAAGAATACGGACTGTCGTCACTGGCCCCGTTGATTCAAGTGGGCGGCTCACCTCGCGCCACGATCTTCTTAACCAAAGCGGCAAAGGCCCACGCGTTTATTCGAGGGCGTGGCTTTGTGACCCCAGAAGATGTCAAAGCGGTTGCTTATGATATTTTGCGCCATCGTATTATTCTCACCTACGAGGCCGAAGCTGAAGAAACCAAGTCCGACTCAATCATTCGAGAAGTATTAAATAAAATCGAAGTACCGTAAGGAGTCTGAAGCTCATGCTCCCTCCGGAGATTCTCAAACAGGTTAAGCTCATCGAAATCGCCACACGCAAAATGGTGAACAATCTCTTTGCTGGCGAGTACCACACGGCGTTTAAGGGCCAGGGTTTGACGTTTGCAGAATTTCGCGAGTATGTGCCGGGCGACGATGTGCGATCGATAAGTTGGAACTTAACAGCCAAGCACGGAAAGCCCTTTGTCAAACGCTATGACGAAGAACGCGAGCTCACGATGATGCTGGCCGTAGATGTTTCGGGCTCGGGCTTGTTTGGGAGCCAAGCGTATTTAAAGGGCGAAGTTCTTGTGCATTTGGCGGCGGTCTTGGCGTTTTCTGCGGCAAAAAACAACGATCGCGTAGGGCTTATTTTATTTACTGACGAAGTCGAGCACGTGGTTTTACCCCGCAAAGGGCGGGCACAAGTGCATCGCATCTTACGCGATCTTTTGTATTTTAAACCTCGCGGGAAGCGCACCGACATAGGCAAAGCCCTTGAAACCATGATCGGCACGCTAAAAAAGCGGGCCACGATTTTTGTGCTGTCAGATTTTTTGGACGACGGATTTGAGCGCCAACTGCGTTTGGTGGGAAAAAAGCATGACGCCATTGCGGTGATAGTTGAAGATCGCGCCGAAAAACATATTCCCAAAATGGGATTGGTCGAACTTGAAGATCCCGAATCGGGCGAAATGACTTTGGTTGATACGAGCAGTCAACTTTTTCAAATCGAGTACGCCAGTCATTATAAGAAAATGGTCGAAGTGCGCGACCGCCAACTCAATCGGGCGAAAGTAGACATTGTCAAAGTTGATACTTCTAAAGACTTCGTTGATCCTTTGATTAAGTTTTTTCTGTCGAGGCACCGCTAATGAAGCAGATCGGCTGCAGTTTTGATCAAGCGGGGACAAGTCTTTCGCTCACCGTTGGGCAAAAATTCGTCGTTGTCTTTGAGCCAGGTCAATCGCTTGAGGCCGAGCCCGTCATTTCTTATAAAGGTGAACTTAAAGAACATGCTCTTCAAAATCTGGGCGCGCCTGAAGTTTTGGGGACACAAGTTAAGCAAACTTTTGCTAGCTATCAAGTGGGCCTGCACGAACTGAATCAGCTCGCATTAACAAGCGGCAAAGAAGAGTACCGCTGCCAAAATCTAAAATTAGAGATTAACAGTGTTCTAGAATCCCCTGAGGCCACACCGGTGCCTAGTTTTGCGCCTGTTGCGGCGGCCATTCCCCTTTGGTGGTGGTTGATGATGGCGGTTTTAATTCTTGGGGCCATTGGGCTAATCACTTACTGGATTCTAAAATACCGCAAGCGCAAAGCGCAGTTACTTCAACAAGCGGCTCAAAAGAAAATTCTCACGCCCGAAGAAACCTATTTTCAAAGACTTCGAAAGCTTGATTCGCAGGGCCTTCATCAAAAGGGCGAGTACAAGGCCTTTGCATTAGAACTCACTCAAATCGTTAAAGAGGGTCTGGGCAAACAATTCAAATTTAACGCCGAAGATTTAACTTCCGAAGAAATTCTGGCGTGGCTAGAAAAGCGGGCCTCGGCGTTTCATGACTCGATGGGAAGCGCCTGCCAAGGACTTTTTCAAAATCTTGATCAGATCAAATTTGCCAAAGTTGAAGTCACCTCGGAGTTTTGCCAAAGTCTCCTCGACGGGGCGTCTCACATCGGCCGCGGTATTTTCAAGGGTGGTGGCGTGTGAAATGGCATAACCCTTGGGCGTTTAGTTTATTTATATTTTTGATTTTGCTTTTGGCTTCGCGGGCCTTGGGCGGTGGCAAAAAGGCGTCACTTCAATTTAGTACGCTTCAGTTTTTTCAACAAATGGGGCCGGGGCTTCGCGCCAGGCTTCAGCCAATGGTGTCTCTCTTTAAATGGGCGGCGTTGGGATTTGCCATAGTGGCCCTTGCTCGGCCCCAAGAAGCCAATACGAAAATTAACCGCAACGTCGAAGGTATCGACATCATGTTTGCGATGGACGTTTCCGATTCGATGCTCATCGAAGACATGGATCCTGAGAATCGGCTTGAGGCCTCTAAATCGGTCATTCGCAAATTTATTCAAGCCCGCACGAGCGATCGCATGGGGCTTGTGGTGTTTGCTGCTGAGGCGTTCACGCGCTGTCCGTTGACCCTTGATTATCCCGTGCTTTTAGAAAGTCTCGATACGGTGGCCACCGACAGTCTCAAACAAGGAACGGCCATTGGCACCGCGCTGGCCAGTGCGGTTTCGCGTATTAAAGATTCAACGGCAAGGTCTCGCGTAATTATTTTACTTACCGATGGTGAGAGTAATAGCGGAATCATTGACCCCGAATCAGCTCTCGAAGTCGCCAAGGGATTTGGGATTAAAGTTTACACCATCGGGGTTGGGCGATCGGGGCCATCGCAATTGCCCGTTTACACCGAGAGTTTTGGGCGAAAAATCAAAACTTATCAGCCCATCACTTCGCGCGTGAACGAAGATCTATTGCAACGAATTGCCGACGAGTCCGGGGGGAAGTTCTATCGTGCCGGCGACACCGATTCGTTAAGAAAAGTCTTCAAAGACATTGATCGTCTGGAGAAATCAAAAATCCAGGTGCAACAATTCACTCGCTACAATGAACTTTTTGAAAAGTGGGCGTATTTGGCTTTTATTTTGTATGCGGTGTCGTTCGTATTGGGGCGCACGTGGCTACGGAGGGCTCCATAGATGCTGCGTTTTGAGAACCAAAACTGGCTCCTGGTTGTGTATTGCATGCCCGTCGTCTGGCTCGTGTTTGCCTTGGTTGCTCGCTGGCAACACGAACGGTTTTCTAAATTATTCGCCCCTCGAGTCTCTCAATTCATCAATAAGACGGTGTCGTTGGCTAAGCGCCGCTGGCATTTGGTTTTACAAGTATTGGTTTTGACTTTTCTTGCTTTGGCGCTAGCGCGCCCGCAGTTTGGAACCAAACAAACCGAAGTCAAACAAACGGGATTTGAAATTATTTTGGCAGTCGATGTGTCCAACTCCATGCTCGCCGAAGATATGAAGCCTTCACGTTTGTCGCATGCCAAAAAAATGATTCATACGCTTTTAGATCAACTCGAAGGAAGTCGGATTGGGCTTATCGCTTTTGCGGGAACGGCTCATATGGTGAGTCCCATGACCACCGACATTGGCGCGCTTAAAATGTATGTGAGTTCGCTTTCACCCGACTCGGTAAGTTCGCAAGGCACAAACTTTTCCGACGTCTTGGCAGAGAGCGTTCGCGCCTTTAAAGATGGTGGAATTGAAAACGAAACAGGGGCAAGGCCTACTCGGGTGGTTTTATTTTTCTCCGACGGAGAAGATCACGAAAAAGGAATCAATACGGCTATCAAAAAAGCAACCGACGAAGGCGTGCGCATCTTTGGTCTCGGATTTGGTACCGCTCAAGGCGCTCCCATTCCGGAGCGTGATGATCGCGGAAATCTCAGGGGATACAAAAAAGATGATAATGGCCAAGTGGTCATGAGTATCCCCAATGACAATGTGCTGGCTTCGATGGCCAAAGAGGGGCGAGGGGCCTATTATCATTCGACTTTTGAACAAACCGAGTTAAAAAATCTCTTGAGCGATATCAATCGCCTTGAGAAAACCGATTTTAAATCGAGACTTTCTCAAACCTACGATGAACGTTTTCAATTTCCGTTGGCGATTGCCCTTGTTTTTGGAATTCTTGATCTCATGTTTGGCGATCGCCGTCGCGAACGGCGGACCTGGTCGGGAAGGTTTCAGCCATGATGACGCTGCTTTGCTTATTGATTTCGCAATCGTTTGCATTTGGGCCGCCGTCGGTGAGCGAAAACAACGAGGGCGTTTCGCGCTATCAGTCGGAAGATTATTTAGGGGCCTCGAAGTCATTTAACGAAGCACTCGGACGAGACCCGAGCCGACCCGAGTATCATTTTAATCTTGGCCAAACCTTTGCCCAAGGCGGAGAGCCCGAAAAGGCCCTTCAAGAATTTCAGTGGGTAGAGAAAAATCCCCAGAGCTCTAACGAAATTAAGTTTAAATCCATGTTTAACGCCGGAAACCTGATGGTGGCGGCTAAAAAAATTGATGAGGCCCTGGCCTATTATCAAAAAGCTTTGGAGTATGATCCCCAATCCAAAGAAACCAAAACCAATATTGAGTTAGCACTCAAACAGCAACAGGGCGGCGGCGGGGGCGGTGGACAAAACGATCAAAAACAAAAAAATCAGGATAAAGACCAAAATCAAAATAAAGATCAAAACGATAAGCAAGATAAGGGTGATAAAAAAGATCAAGAGAATCAAGTGGGGCAAGAGCCGAAGCCGCAAAAGCGCCAGTTTAAAAGCCCTCAAATGACCGAAGCCGAGGTGCGGCAGATTATGGAAGAGCTTAAACGACAAGAAGAAGCGTTGCGTGCTAAGATGGACGAGAAAAAGCGAAAGCGCCCCCAAGAAAACAAAGGGAAGGATTGGTAGCCATGTTCGCAAAAACCCTGATTTTTATTTTGCTCATGGTCAATGCGGCCCAGGCTGAACAATATAAATTCGAGGCCCGTGTTGATCGCAATAAAGTTTATGAAGGCGAAAGCCTTGCGTTGTTTCTTACTGTTTCGGCCGAATCCACTTCTGTGAGCGCTGATGACATAAAACTCCCGAGCCTAGACGGATTTGAAGTGATGTCTTCAAGTGAAACGTTTGGCTCGCGCAGCACTTACATTAATGGCCAATTTAAATTTGTTACTGAAAAAACGTTTCGTCTTATCTTGATGCCTCAAAAAACCGGCACTCTCACCATCGACCCCGCTGAGGTCACCATAAAAGGCGAATCGATTAAAACCCAACCAATCAAAGTGACGGTTGTGGCAGGCCAGGGGCCTGGTCCTCAGTCGCACGGTCAGGCTCAACGCAAAGGAAGCCCGAAGCAGGCCCCGCCACCTTCGGAAGAAGAAGAGTCGTTTCCGACCGATGAACTCGATAGCGAAGCGCAAGATTTGTTTAATGCTTTATTGAGGAGGCGCGGATTCACTCTCGACGATCAAGGCGGCGTGCGAAGTCAGCCCCAAGTAGGAATGAAAGACGCTTTTTGGATTGGAGTTGAAGCCAGTAAAAAACGCGTTTATGTGGGCGAACAAGTGATTGTGAATTGGTATTTGTACACCCGGGGCGGGATTCAGCAATACGAAGCTCTAAAATATCCCGAGCTAAAAGGTTTTCTAAAAGAGGATTTGCAAATGGCCACGCGTCTTGACTTTCAAGACGTGGTTGTAAACGGCGTGCCCTATAAAAAAGCACTCTTAATTTCGTATGCACTTTATCCATTGGGCCCTGGGCAAAAGAAAATTGATCCCTACAAAGCAAAGGCCACGGTGGTCGATTTAAGTTCTGGCATGGGCGTGTTTGGTATTGGAAGGCCGTTTTATTTTCAAAAGGCCAGCCAAGAATTGCCACTCGAGGTCACTCCACTTCCGAACGAAGGGCGGCCCGCAAGCTTCTCCGGAGCCGTAGGGCAGTTTTCAATTACGGGCTCGCTCGGTGCGACTCAAACAAAAGCGAATCAACCAGTGAGTCTAAAAATTAAATTTTCAGGACGAGGAAACGTGCGAGCCATTGAGCCGCCTCCGCTAAGCCTACCCCCAGGTATTGAAGTTTTTGACACCAAAAAAGATTCTCAAATGCAAAAGAATGGAGAAGGTTCGCAAGAGTTTGAAATTCTCTTAATTCCGCGCACGCCCGGCAAAGTTACGATCAGCCCCATAGAAGTCAGTTATTTCGACCCTGAAAAGCGAAAATACGTTTCTAGCCGCACTCCTGAATTTCAACTCAATGTGACTCCTGGCGACGGATCGAGCGGCGGTGTCAGCGTGCCTTTGGCTCAAGAAGAGCCCGTGAGCGCCAAACCCGATTCTCTTGATATCAAATCGCAATTAAACACTCAGCTCCCTGCTCCGGTTATAGATGGAGCTCTTGTGCTTTTATACTTGGCGAGCCTCGGATTTTTTGGCGCTAGATTTTGGATGCTTTTGCGAGCCGATAAAAAACAGCTCTCCAGTCAAATTCGAAAACGCATTCAACAAAAATTACGCGCGGCTCAAACGGCCTTGAAAACTAAAGATTTCAAAGCCGTGGGAATTGAGTGCTCTAACGCCGTCGTTGGAACATTAGGAGATTTGTCGGGTCTCGGAGGCGCGTCAGCTGAACTTGAGCAGCTACTGGGGCGGATTTCAAAACTCACCGACGATGAGAAGCAAAAGCTGCGAGAGTTTATGAAAGAGTGTGAGCTCTTAAGTTTTGCGCCCGAGGAGATGCTCGCCGCAAAAGACCGTGAGGCAACTTCTAAGACGCTCCTAAAGTCTTCTGAGGCTTTGCTTTCTCGCCTTCTGTCGGTGGCAAAGCGTGAAGAGTCTTCGAAACAAGGCGCTTCATCTTCAGAAGGTCCACAAGCATCTTGATTGAATCTTTAATAATATGAACTTTTGATTCTGGAGAGTTAATCCACTTAACCGGCTTAACGTGTATTTTGTAACCCAAGGCCTCGGCCAGTAGCAAAATTTCGACGTCAAAAGAAAATCCATCAATGGTTTGACGAGAGAAAATCGGTTTTACCGTGTGCTTTCGAAAGGCCTTGAATCCGCATTGGGTGTCGGTGATGCCTTTAACGGCTAAGGCCTGAACAAACAGGTTAAAAATTTGCCCCATTTTGCGTCGGATGAGTGTTTGCTTTTTAATGACTTGGCTTTCTTTGTGTTTGCGACTCCCAATAATAATATCCACATCGGGGCGCTGCTGAAATTCGCTAATAAACGAAACAACCTCAACGAGCGGTGTAGAAAGGTCGAGATCCATGAAAAACACAAGCTCACCTCGGGCCTGAAGCATGCCCGTTTTAACGGCAAAGCCCTTGCCCTTGTGGACGTCGTTGGCAATGATGCGAAACAGCGGATCGCCATCGATGAGGTTTTTAGCAAGCTCGACCGTATGGTCGGAGCTCTTTTCAATGACGATGAGGATTTCCATGTTGATTTTTAAGAGACGAAAAAAAGCCTGAAGATCACGAATGGACCTTTCAATGCGTCGCGACTCGTTGTACGCGGGTATGACAAGCGAAAGAAACGGCGCAGCATTCATTGACAAGTTCCTTTAAGATTGCGGCCCTTTATGCCATCATTTCATCTTATGGTATCGGATCAAAAGCGGTTCGACAAAAGCCTATTCTGGGCTTTTGTAGGAGTGGTTTTTCTCGCAGGGCTGGCGCGTTTTTGGGCGCTAGACCTCAAGCCTCCGCATTTTGATGAAGGCATAAACGGTTGGTTCACCGACCAACTTATTTCTCGGGGCTATTATAACTACGACCCCACCAATTACCACGGTCCTCTGCACTTTTACATTCTGATGATCACAAAGCTTCTATTTGGAAGGAATCTTTGGGCCCTGAGAATTTCCGCATCGGTCTTTGGTCTAGCTTCACTTTTCATCATCTGGAAGATGCGCGTTTATATTGGCCAAGTGCCGGCGCTACTGGCCGCATTTTTTGTCGGTATTTCACCGGGTATGGTGTTTTACAGCCGTTACGCGATTCACGAATCAGAACTTTTGTTTTTCTCGCTCGTGGCCTTTTGGGGTGCGTTGAGATTTTTACATCAGCGTGACGTGAAGAGTCTGTGGCTGATGGGGCTGGGGTCCGCTGGAATGATCGTGACCAAAGAAACTTTCATCATTCACGTAGGGACTTTTTTAATTGCTTGGGGAGTTTTAAGAACTTGGGAGCGATTTTCTCCATCGGCCGGTGAAAAATATCGGGTTCCCGCAAAGCAATACACCTCAGATGATTTGTGGACTGTGATTTTTGTGAGCGCGCTCATTGTGGTGGTTTTCTATACCGGATTTTTTCTGGATCCAGACGGAATCAAAAACATGTTTATGAGCTTCGCCCCTTGGATGAGCACCGGCGAAAAAGGAAATGGGCATCAAAAATATTTCTGGTACTGGGCTGATCTGTTTAGGCAGTACGAATGGGTAGCCCTTATCGGACTCGTGAGTCTTGGACGTTATTTGGGGCGAGCGTCGCGAATGATTCGGCTCATCGGGATTTATGGATTTGGCTGTTGGCTCGCCTATAGCTTGATTCCTTACAAGACTCCTTGGTGTGTGATGCAAATCCTGTGGCCGTTTATGATCGTGGCGGCTGATATTATTTATGAAGTCTCGCAAGGCCCTCGGTGGGTACGATTCATTGTCAGCGGATTTATTCTGGCAGTATGCGTGTCCGCGGCCGAAAAAACCTGGAGCCTTAATTTTGTAAACTATGACGAAGAAAAAGAACCCTACGTTTATGTTCAAACGTTTAGGCAGATTTCTAAAATCTTGGAGCCCGTATTAAAGCGAGCTCAAAAAAATCCGGCTTATTATCATGAGCCCATAGTTGTAGCGATCGCCAGTGATTGGCCGCTTCCATGGATTTTGGGCGATTTCACTAAAGTTGGTTATTATGGCGGCAGCTTGCCTGTGAATTTTGACTCACCTGTTGTTTTGATCGACCAAGCGAGAAAATTTCAAATCGAAAGTAAGCTGCGTCGCACTTATCTGGTTATGCCGTTTCGTTTGCGATCGGCCAAAGACGCCAGTCTGGCGTATTTAGACTATGAAATTTTTAAAAGTGAATTTCCGTCGGACACCAAAGTTTTCACGCCCAAACCTTCTGACGAAAAGCCTCACCCAGGACCAGGATTATTAGCGCAGTACTTTGACAACGCCGAATGGACAGGTAAGGCCGCCGCCTGGGAGATGTTTAAAAACGTCGAAGTGAAATGGGATTTCAATAGTCGGCCTATGGCTCCACCGTTTGGAATGATCTTGAGGGGAGAGATTTTTGTTCCCGAAGATGGTGAAGTGGAGTTTTCGCTTACGAGCGATGACGGAAGCGACCTATGGATTCGCAATCAAAACATCATCAATCATCTCGGGGCTCACGCCGAAACAACCAAAACCGGAAAAGTCACTCTTAAAAAGGGTTGGTCGCCGATGGAAATTCGTTACAACGACTACGGCGGCGAAATGGCGTTGACTCTGAGATGGAAGCTTAAAAACGGTTATTCGGTTGTTGTGCCCCCAGAGAATTTTAGATTTCGAGGGGAGAAACTATGAGAGCCGTCATTCTGAGCTTATGGTTTGTTTGCACTTGGGTCACAGCGGGTTTTTTACTTTTTTCGATTCAGGGTCAGGTTTTTTCGCATCACGGTTATATCTCCTTGGCTCTAGCTATAGGCCTTACAGCCTTAGTGGCCCATTACTGGAAGCACTGGCCAAAAAGTGAGCTGACCCTAAGCCCGTTTGATTGGACCATGATTTTTGTTTTTATTTGTTTTTGTTACCGCCACTTTTTTTGGGTGTATTACCCGAAGGGCGGAATCATGAGTACGCTCAACGTGAATAATTACGGCGATCTGCCGCTTCATCTGACTTACATTAATTCTTTTGTCAAAGGGTTGACCTTTTGGCCTCAAAACCCAATCTACGCT
>JADLCR010000054.1 GCA_020847095.1 Oligoflexia bacterium
CACTAAGGCTACTCGCAAAGTAGGTGTTAATGATAATGGCTATTTGGGTCACCGATAGGCCAATAAGACTGGGACCCATGGCCCAAAGCACTCGTTTTACGGACGGATTGCCAAACCAATTTCGAATTTTAGGAAAAAAACCAATCTCCACAAGTTTCGGTATAAGGAGAACCATTTGGGCCACTCCCCCAATTAGAGTGGCCCAGGCTAAGGCAAATGCAGGTTCCTCAAAACTGTTTCGAAAAAACAAAACGGCCACAATGACCGAAATATTCCATAGAGCCGGAGCCACAGCCGGAAGCCAAAAAATACGAAACGTGTTGAGTATGCCCATAAAAAAGGCATAAAGGCTCACTAGCAATATATACCCGAACATGATGCGGGCCATTTGCGCTGTGAGCTCAAGCTTTCCTGCGACCTGACCAAATCCCCTATCGCCCAATGTGAGAGTCGATATTAAGAAGTCTGAATTAAAAATTCCAAGCAGCGTAACGGCGCTTAAAACCGTAAAGAGAAGGGTGAAGAGAGCCGAAATAAACTCTCGGGCCTCTCGTCGGTCTTCAGACCTCAACAAGTCTGTCAAAACGGGAATAAAGGCGACATTCAAGGCCCCCTCGCCGAACACCCGACGAAATAAATTGGGGAGTCTAAAGGCCACAACAAAGGCATCGGTGGCCGTTCTAGAGAAGTAGTGGAGGACCAAAACATCTCTCAAAAACCCCAAAAGCCGGCTTGTGAGGGTCCCAAGCCCAACCCCAAAGGCCGCCCTTGCCATTGATGAAGGCCTAGAGTCCTGTAAATCGTTCACGTTTTGTCCCAGATCCTTTGGCATTGACCTTGAGTCTACACCAATGTTAACAAAACAAAAGCTCGTAAGTGTCTTATTCAGGAGGACAAATTTAAATGGCAACCCATAAATCAGCAGAAAAGCGTGCTCGTCAAGCTAAGCGTCGTTCGTCACGCAACACCAACCTAAAATCAGCATTGAGAACCTTTGAAAAGAAAGTGCGCGTCGCTTACGACAGAAAAGATGCTGCCGCAGCATTCGAAGCTCTTAAGAAATTTGCCTCTGAATTTGACAAGGCAGCATCAAAAGGAATCGTCCACGCCCGTAAAGCAGCTCGAAAAATCGGACGACTCTCCAAGCTAGTTCAATCCCTCAAGTAATTAAACGGCTTCTTCTTCGGCAGAAGTTTTCTCGGCGATATAGTCGCGGATCATTCGTTTTCCCTCAAAGGGCAAATTAATGAATCGCACTCCTACGGAGACTCCATCAGCCCCTGGTTTTGCGTTTGAATAGAGGACTTCACCGGTTACGGTTACGAATGACCGTTCAGGGACAAAGAAATTTAAAACAATATGACTTGAAGATGTGAGGGCCTGGGGGCTCATGATTAGCATACCTCCCTCACCAATTTCGATTCCGTTCACAATATGGTATCCGCCCTTCACGAGCAGACCAATGGATTGCCTAAATTGGCGACGCGGAAACTTGCGTCTTTGAAGGCCATCTGAGTTTGTCATACTCGTTCTTATCGGCTTTTAATGCCGACTTTCAAAGGGCGGGACGTAAGTTAGACTGAAGTCCTGGACGACAAGCCTGGAGGATGAGGTTTTCAAGCCACAAGTGACTTGAGAGCGGATTTGATTTGAGTGCTCTTTCGGTGTCTAAAAGTACGTCATAAATATGCAAAAGATGTTTTGGTTCGTGGCGTTTGGCTTGATCCAAATATTCTCTAACAAAAAAACCATGAACTCCCACACGACTTGAGATTTGAGCTTGGCTTAGCCCCTCTCTGACCGCTTCATGGCACAACAGCAAAATTCTAAAATGCCGAATGATCATTGAAAGCACCCCGACTTCATTTTGGCCCGTGTCTAACAGATGGGCCAAATGAGTGAAAGATCCGGCGCAATCGCCTCTTCCAATGCAGTTAGCGAGTTCAAAAACCGTATGGACGCGCAAGTGACTTGCCACTTTCTTGACGTCTTCAAGGGTGATTTGCTCTCTCAAACCAATAAACTGGGAAATCTTTTGTATTTCGTTGTTGATATCGGTAAGCCCAATACCCACCGCTTGTTTCAACATTTCGATTGCTTCAACTTCGATGGTTTTGCCGTGCTTTTTAGCAATATATTGCACCCAAGGATTAACTTGGTTCTCGTAGGGCCTTTGAAACTTAACCAAGCACCCATTTTTTTCGAGAAGCTTAAAAATCCTACGCCGAGAATCAATCTTGGCCGCCACAAATACAACACAAGTGGTATCAACCGGATTTTCAACCAAGGACTCTAAACTTTCCCATTCGTTGGCTGAAAACTCTTGAGCTTCTTTGACAATGACAAGCCTCTTTGTGGCCATCATGGGCAAAGTGGATATGGCATCGGAAACTTGAGCAATGTTGCAGTCGGCGGCATAAAAGATATTCAAATTAAAGTCAGCAATAGCCCCATCAAGAACGCGTTCTCGAAGGCGCTCCAAGACCTCGTCAATCATGAAAACTTCGTCACCAACAAGCAGATAAAGGGAATGAAATTTTCCTTGGTCGATCTCTTGAGAAAGTCTGCGTGAATCAATAGATGCCATTTGTCCTCAAAAGTTTTCTGTGATTCGGTCGTGAGCTTCCGACATCATCTCTGCCGCTAATCGCGCGACAGTATCCTGCCTTGAACGTTGATTGTAAATACTGTTGGAATCATTTACCGATGGATTACCCAAAAGTGGAGCTTGATAGGTACGCTGACCGGTAAAATCGCCCTGCCAAAGTACCTTGTTATCAGAAACCTTACGCGCCGTAATTCGAACTTCAACACGGGTTATATATTCCTTACTGAGAACGGTAAATTGCGGCATGGTGTTTTCGTTTTGGGTTCGGTCATCTGGAAATCGACTGCTCGGGCCCACAAGTTCTTTAGTACTTGAATCAAACGGAATCGAAGGTGAAAACGAAACCGATGTAATAGCCCCTTCAAGTATCACTTGAGCTTCACTCTTTGAAGTGACTTTAGCCAGTCGACTTGTTTCAAATTCAACCCGTAGACTTTCAGAAAAATACGTTTCAACGCCGGTTTCATGGGTTTTGTTCACAAAAACAGGAATCGCAACCCGATCGTACCCACCAGGCAAAACTCGGCTTCCATGGCCAAATTGATATGACGAACAGGCGCTCGTTAACATAAGAACAACGATGCCCCCTACGATCTTCATTTTCCCCTCACTTAGATAAAGATATTTACCAGCTTATCTTTTACAACAATAATCTTCTTGGGAGCCTGGCCTTTTAGAATTTCAACAATCTTCGTATTAGCTAACGCGAGACGTTGGAGTTCTGCATCAACAGTTCCGGCAGAAACTGTGATTTTATCTTTGATTTTTCCGTTAATTTGTAAAACGACTTCCTTTTCAGAAACCTGCGCTAGAGATTCAGAAAACTTTGGCCAATTCTGATCTAAGGTAAATCCCTTTTGCCCCAACTGTTCCCAAAGTTCATCGCACATATGAGGTGCAAAGGGGGCCAACATCAATACGAGCTTTTCTAAACAATTGCGAAACACTCCTTGGCTTTCTTTGTCGGCCGCTTTTAGATCAACCAAATACAGCGCATTCACAAACTCCATCATGAAACTTATGGCCGTATTGTAGTGAAAGTCCTTTTCGATATCGAAGGTCACGGACTTAACAGTCTTATGTAACAAGTGTTGAAGCTTCTTGGCTTCAGGGGTAGTCGCCACATCAATTGGTTTGATTGATCGTAACTCTTCAAGCGAGTTCATGACGAGACGATAAACTCGACCCAAAAAGCGATGACAACCTTCAACTCCCTTATCAGACCACTCCAGATCTTTTTCAATCGGTCCAGCAAAGAGCATAAAAAGTCTTGCGGTGTCCGCGCCCATTTTTGAAACCAACTCATCAGGGTCAACCACATTGCCTTTAGATTTACTCATTTTGGCGCCGTCTTTGTACACCATGCCTTGGCAAATGAGTTGGGTCGCAGGCTCATCTCCTGATACCCAACCCCAGTCACGCATGAGCTTATGAAAAAACCGCACATAAAGCAGGTGCCCAGTAGCGTGTTCCACACCACCGATGTAGTGGTCTATCGGAAGCCAATTTTGACAATCCGATTTAGAAACCGCACTGGTGTGGTGATTAATGGCGCAGTAACGAGCGTAGTACCAACTCGATTCCACAAAGGTGGCCATCGTGTCGGTTTCGCGCCTTGCGGGACCTTGGCACTTAGGGCACTTGGTTTTTACAAAACTCTCATGATGGGCAAGGGGACTTCCGCCTTTTCCAGAAAACTGAACAGCATCGGGAAGTAGCACGGGCAATTGATTTTCGGGGACTGGAACGACTCCGTCTTTTTCACAGTGAATCACTGGGATGGGGCATCCCCAATATCGCTGTCGGCTAATTCCCCAATCGCGAAGCCGAAAGTTGACTCGAGCTTCGCCAATTCCGAGGCGCACGAGCTCGGCAATAATCTTCGTTTTTGCTTCTGAGGTGCTCAAACCATTAATCAACTCAGAATTTATACTGACCCCTTCATCAACGAATGGAAGTTCTGTTTCACCAGGAGATTTAGAATCAAGTGCCACGACTTGAACGATCGGCAGCTTGTATTTTACCGCAAATGCGTGATCTCGATTATCATGGGCCGGAACGGCCATTAGCGCCCCGGTTCCGTAGTCGGTAACGACAAAATTAGCAATCCAGACGGGAACTTTTGCCTTTGTTAAGGGATGAATGGCAAAGCCACCGGTAAAAACACCTTCTTTTTCCGAGTCCTCAGAAGTGCGGGCGCTCTTGTCTAAGGATTTCATTTTTTTGATGAACTCCCCGACTGCGCGCTCTTGCGATGTACCGCGAGATAATTTCAAAACCAAGGCATGCTCAGGTGCCAAGATCAGGGCATTGACTCCGTAAATCGTATCCGGTCTGGTGGTAAAGACCCGGATTTTCTCTTGATGACCGTCTACGGTGAAATCAATTTCGGCGCCTTCTGACCTACCAATCCAATTGGTTTGCATATGCCGAATTCGCTCGGGCCATTGTTGGAGCTGCTTGAGATCATCAAGTAGTTGTTGAGCGTATTGGGTCGTTTTAAAAAACCATTGATCCATTTCTTTTTGTTCAACATTTGAGTCGCACCGCCAACACTGACCATCTACAACTTCTTCATTGGCAAGTACGGTCGAACACGAGGGGCACCAGTTTAGCGATCGTTTATCGCGATAAGCTAACCCCTGATCCAGCATCTTTAAAAACATGACTTGCCCCCATTTGTAATACTCAGGGGCGCAAGTTGTCACTTCGCGGCGCCAGTCGTAACTAACACCTAAGCGTGACATTTGGGCTTTCATGTTTGCGATGTTTTCATAGGTCCATTTTAAAGGGTGCACTTTATTTTGAATGGCGGCGTTCTCGGCCGGCAAACCGAATGCGTCCCATCCCATAGGATGCAAGACGTTGTACCCTTGCATCCGAAAGTATCGGGCCATAACGTCGCCAATGGCGTAGTTCCGAACGTGCCCCATGTGAATTCGCCCACTTGGGTAGGGAAACATTTCGAGAACGTATTTTTTGGGCTTTTTTGAATCAAATTCAGCGTTAAAAAGCTTCGTTTCGTCCCAACGTTTTTGCCATTTCGGTTCTATTTCTTGCGGAACATAATCATGTTGGACACGCGTCACTTTTCTCACCCTCTTTGGGTCATTGAATGTTGACCCTGACACAGTTCAGTTATAGTTTCCTTTGGACATGAAATACTACTTAATGGCCCCAGGGCCGTCAACGATCCCCGAGCGAGTTTTGCTAGAAATGGCAAAACCCATCATCCACCATCGGACCCAACGATTTGAGGCGGTTTTAGGCAAGGTTCGCGCTCAACTTAAGCAAATATTTCAGACTCAAAGTGATGTTTTGCTTTTCTCCTCCGTTGGGTCTGGGGCTATGGAAGCGTCTATCACGAACTTTTTCTCCCCCGGAGACCAAGTCATCGCCGTCGTGAGCGGAAAATTTGGGGAGCGTTGGGCCGATCAAGCGGTGGTTTTTGGCCTCGATGTTGTTCGCTACGAGATTGAATGGGGCAAGGCCGTAGATCTAAATCGCCTCCGTGAACTACTTGAAAAGCATCCCAGCGCAAAAGCGGTGTTATGCCAGGCCTGTGAAACATCAACGGGAGTCAGTCATCCCATTAAAGAAATGGGCCAGCTCATTAAGAGTCGTTCAAATACGCTTTTCATGGTTGATGCCATTACCGCCATGGGAATTTACGATATTAAAACCGACGAATGGGGACTAGATGTCGTCATCTCCGGATCTCAAAAAGCCTTTATGCTTCCGCCGGGGCTTTCAATGATGTCCGTGAGCCAAAAAGCGTGGGAATTTAACAAGGTCTCGAAGCTTCCAAAATTTTACTTCAACGCCAAAGAAGAGGCCAAAGCGCAGAGCAAGAATACGACTCATTTTACACCGGCAATCTCCATCATTCAGGGACTCAGTATTAGTCTCGATATGATGCTTGAAGAGGGCTTGCCGCGCCTTTTCAAGCGCCACGCACGCTTAGCAAAAGCGACTCGCGAATCAGTTAAAGAAATGGGACTTGAGCTTTGGGCCGCATTGCCATCGGACAGCATCACGGCTGTCAAAACTCCTTCAGGCATTGACGGCGAAAAGATCGTTTCTCATATGGCGCAAAAATACAATGTGACAATTATTGGTGGTCAAGATCAACTCAAGGGAAAAATCTTTCGCCTTGGGCATATGGGGTACACCGGCGAATTCGATGTGCTGGCTATGATTGGAGCTACCGAAATGACTCTAAAAGATCTCGGACACAATTTGACTTTAGGCAAAGGTGTGGCGCGCGCCCTTCAAGTCCTTCATCAGGAACTAAAATCTTGAGCATAAAGATTCTTGTAACCGAACCCATGGCCGAAGAAGGCCTTCAAATGCTCACGCGGATTGAATCGTTTCAAGTCGATTACGAGCCTCGGATCAAAAGAGATCAACTCTTAAACATCGTGGGGAATTATCAGGGACTCCTCATTAGGACTTATTCCAAGATTGATGCAGAACTTTTGGATCACGCGACTCAGCTAAAGGCCATTTGTCGCTTGGGAATTGGTACGGATCATATTGATTTGCAATCCTGTCAGTCTCGGCAAATCGTCGTGATGAATACTCCCGCAGGAAATAGAAACGCAACGGCGGAAATGACCATCGCGCTTATGTTTAGTGTGGCACGAATGATCCCGCAGGCAACTGATTCCATTCGACACGGCCGTTGGGATCGCGAACACTTTACCGGAGTTGAATTAGCCAATAAGACCCTTGGCATTGTTGGACTTGGCAACATTGGGTCTCGAGTAGCCATCAAGGCACTTGCGCTCGATATGAATGTGGTGGCTCATGACCCTTATTTAGCACCGGAGTTAGCTCAAAAGATAAATGTGCCTCTGCAAACTCTTTCTGAGGTCTTAGAACGTTCAGACTTTGTGAGTCTTCACGTCCCCCTCACCCAAGAAACAAAAGCAATGGCAAATTCGGCCTTCTTCTCACAAATGAAAATGGGATCGTATTTTATCAACGCCTCGCGAGGAGCAGTGGTCAATGAGACCGCTCTTGCGGAGGCCCTAGAAAACAACAAACTTGGCGGCGCAGGTCTTGATGTTTTTGAAATGGAGCCGCCGGTCATATCTTCACCGCTTGTTAAATCTGACAAGGTGGTATTGACGCCCCACACCGCTGGCCAATCAAAAGAAGCCTTAATCAAAGTGTCCATCGAAGGGGCGATGAACCTCAAAGAGTTTTTCCTAAATGACCGACCGCAGAACGCGGTTTTGGGTTGAATTCAAAAGTCAAAACAATTACTTAGATAGCGCAATTCAAGCATCTTGATAGACTCTAAAACAAAGGGGAAATCATGCCGGGGATCGTGGTTGTCGGTGCGCAGTGGGGCGACGAGGGTAAAGGCAAAGTAGTTGATGTTTTTTCGAGCCAAGCGGAGCTTGTCGTTCGTTACCAAGGGGGCAATAACGCCGGCCACACACTCGTCGTCAACGGACAGAAAACCGTCCTTCATTTGATTCCTTCGGGCATCCTTCATAAAAAATGTCAGTGCATTATTTCTGGCGGAGTCGTTTTAGATCCTGAAGTTTTGATCGAAGAAATAAAAGCACTTAAAGATAAGGGGCTTTTGAAAGACCCCAATCACTTAAAAATTTCTGATAGCGCCACCCTAATCATGCCCTATCACAAGATCATCGATCAAAGCCGAGAAGAAAAATTGGGCCGTGAGAAAATTGGAACTACTGGTCGTGGTATTGGACCGGCCTATGAAGATCGAGCATCAAGAAAAGCCATACTCTTTCGTGACCTCTTCGACTCTGAAACCTTAAAACAGAAACTTCAACTCGCTTTGGAAGAAAAAAACTTTCTTATTGAGCATTATTTTAGAAAACCTACTCTTAAGCTAGATGAGCTTCATCAGAAGTATTTCGACTTCGGACAAATTTTAAAGCCCTTTCGAATAGAAGATCCTGGGCTCGTGGTGGCTACAGCTCTGTCAAAAAAGAAAAAGGTTCTCTTTGAAGGCGCCCAAGGAACTCTGCTTGATCTTAATCATGGCACTTATCCCTATGTGACTTCTTCTTCCACGGTGGCGGGCTCCGCTTGCACTGGGGTTGGGATTGGTCCCTCACAAATCAATAAGGTTATTGGTATCACCAAGGCCTACACCACCCGTGTGGGCACAGGCCCCTTTCCGACGGAGCTGAACAACGAAGTGGGTGATCTTATTCAAAAAAAGGGGGCTGAATTCGGCGCTACAACCGGTCGCCGTCGCCGCTGCGGATGGCTCGACTTAATAGCTCTTAAGTACGCCGTTAGGGTTAACGGAATCACGTCGGTGGCGCTCATGAAGCTTGATGTGTTAACTGGGCTTCCTGAAATCAAAGTTGCAACAGCCTATGATCTGGATGGAAGAAAAATTACTGAATTCCCAACCTCGGCTGATGATCTAGAGCGCGTAAAGCCCATTCTAAAGTCTTTCAAAGGCTGGACAAAGGATCTCTCAACAGTTCGCAAGAAATCTCAACTCCCTAAAGAAGCTCGCGCTTATGTCGACTTCATTGAAAAATTTGTTGGCGTAAAAGCTGATATTATTTCAACGGGACCCGACCGAGAAGAAACGATTTGGGTGAAACCTTTATTCAAACACTAACGACTAAGTCCTGGACTGTGAGTCACCCCTCGCGATGGGAGGCTAGCGGCATAGCACATGTTCTTATTCAAATATGATTCAAGAATTTTAAAAAACCCATTTGCCGTATCTTGATTACTGACGATTCGGGCGATGGCAAGTCGTTCAAGCTCTGAAAGATTCGTGACGTTTCGAGTGGAGACTAGAAAATAGCCCAAGTACTCGTCCCTCGCCGGCGAGCCAGGTTGAAATAGTCTATCAAGTGCGTCTCGATAGATTTTGTATGCTTCCGTGCCCATTGAGGTTTCGGCTCTCAATTCTTCGAGCGCCTTAAGCGCGTCTGATTTGCTGGGTTTAAAAACCGATGCGCCCCCTCGTCGTGTTGAACTTGGAACCGATGACTTCATAGTTTCAAGCACCCGAAGGGCTTCATGGGAATCAAGTCGCGCCCTTAAGCG
>JADLCR010000055.1 GCA_020847095.1 Oligoflexia bacterium
CTTGAGCCTTATGATGTTGAGCGTCAAGGACAAGGTAGTACGGTTAAAAAGAACATGAAACTATGTGTCAGCACGAGGAAAGTATTAATAAATTGCGTTCCAAAAGCCGATATGATGAAAGCGAATCAGACAACTAATGAAAAGGTGTAACTATGGGTCAAGAAGTTCAGATTTACGATAAAGCAATAGATAAGGGATTAGAAGGTGTGGTGGCTTGTTCGACGGCTATCTCCTCTATCGTAGACGCAACGCTGACTTATTGCGGTTACACCATCGAAGACTTGGCGGCGAATTCAACTTTCGAAGAGACGGCATTTCTTCTTTGGAACAAACGTCTTCCAACCCAAGTAGAACTTGAAAAGTTTAAGAAGGAGCTTTCGAGCCATTTCAAATTGGACTCCGAGTTCGTCACATTTTTAAAAGGTCTCCCAAATAAGAATATTCATCCCATGGAATGGCTAAGAACCGCCGTTTCGGGACTCGCCCTTTGGGATAAAGACGCTCAAGATATTTCAGCAGAAGCCAATCAACGAAAGGCGCTGCGATTGACCGCCAAAATGGGCGTGCTTGTGGCAGCTCTCGAAAGACTTCGAACGGGCAAGCCACTGCTTGAGGCCCGACCTGATAAATCTGTTGCTTGGAATTTTTTGTACCTTTTGAAGGGGACTGAGCCTGATCCCTTTCATGTAAAGGTTTTTGATACTGCGCTTATCTTGCACGCTGATCATGAGCTTAACTGTTCGGCGTTTAGTGTGCGTGTGACAACGAGCTCATTGAGCGATCTCCACGCGGCCATCACGAGCGGAATTGGCACCCTTCGAGGACCCTTGCATGGCGGCGCTAATGAACAAGTCATGAAAATGCTTTTGAAAATTGGAAACATGGAAGAGTGCGAGAAATTTATCAAAGGCGCTCTCGAGAACAAAGAAAAGGTCATGGGCTTTGGACATCGTGTTTATAAAAACGGTGATCCGCGAGCTAAGATTTTGAGGTCCATGTCTCAAGAACTAGGTAAGCGCCGTGGTGAACCTCAATGGTATGACATGAGCGTGCGCATTGATGAAATCATGCAAGATAAAAAAGGACTTCTTCCTAATGTGGATTTTTACAGCGCCAGTGTTTATTACTGCTTAGATATTCCCATTGATTTATATACTCCCATTTTTGCGGTTAGCCGTATTTCTGGCTGGATCGCACATGCCTTAGAGCAATATGCAGGTAATCGCATTTACCGACCTCGCGGAAACTATATTGGTCATCACGATCTCAAATGGGTTGCTCCAGACAAGAGAAAATCCTAAATTTTGATCAATTCTTGATCAGAAAATTCAAAGATTTCTAATCTCAAAACCGTTTGAGTCTTAAGCCTGGGGCGCCGATAGGAAGAGTGGGCTTTAATATTGGAGTTCACTATGAATTATCCGGTTCGCTTTCTCTTGGTCAGTCGTAAAACAGACGATGCCTTTCGAATAAAAACAGAAGTTGAAAGAAATAAGCTTTATAAAGTTGAGCTCGAAGAGTCGGCTTCTGGAGCTATCGAAAAAATCAAAGAAGGTGACGTCCATTGTTTAGTTTTCAACTTTGAAAGTTTCAAGACCACAAAAATGCCCCTAGTTAAAAGTTTGCGCGAAGCCGGGTATACATTTCCAATTATTGTTTTTGCTGAGTACGTTCAAAAAGAATCCTTGCTTGAAATGGCAAAGCTCACAAAGGCTGTTGTCATTGAACGGCCCTTTGAACCAAAGGATGTCTGGGGAATATGCGAAAAGCTGGTTCAAGGATATGACGTTCCGCAAAGGGTTCATCGTCGATTTTACACGAATCAGACTGCCGTGTTTGAAAAGGTCGTGAGCGGAGAACTTGTTCAGGGCCGTATTTACAACCTGTCAAAAGGCGGAGCTTACATAGAAGTGACAGAAGGTAAAGTGGGCCTCGGTGATCTTGTTAAGGTGGAAATTCATCTCGATAAAGTTTCAAGATCCTACAATGTGGATGCTCAAGTTGTTTGGACTTCACAAAAAGGCGGTTGGCTCGGTAAGCCGGCTGCTGGAGTCCGTTTTATTACTGCGGGCGATGTTTACAGAAATCTTCTCGAGAAACTATGAACGACAAAAGGGATTTAAAAGACAAATTCACTGTTCTTTTGATGTCAAAAGAGCGGCAGGATCAAGAAATGATCCAAAAGGAGATCTCTCAGTCGGGTGGGGTTTATGAGCTCACGGAGAACTGGGAAGCTGCTTTTAATCGGATTCAGAGCGGCGGCATTGATTCCGTCGTTGCCAATTTATTTATTTTCGATGGAGATGCCTTTAATCGAATTAATCATTTGAAGGTGGTCGCGCCCACTCTCACACCCACTATTGTCTCAGCGACAAACATGTCGATCACCCGTGACCAATTGAAAAAAGCTGGAAAGATTGTCGTTTTGGATAAGCCACTGAAAGTGGGTGCGATTGAATCGATCGTGAGTCGTCTTAAATCAGGAGAGCAAGTATCGCTGAGAGATGAAGCGCGATTTGTTGCTAGACAGTTCTTGGTTATGGAAAAACTTCCGGCGGGCCAAACTCAAAAGGCCTTGATATTAAACATTTCTAAACAAGGTGCCTGCGTTGAATTTAAAGGGGCGGCTTTAAAGGCGGGGGAAGTCTTAAGAATGACCATTCCTCTGGATGTGGTTGGCCGTACGCACACCGTCTATGGAAAAGTTGTTTGGACAAAAGATGGATCAGGAATCCAATCCATTGGACTTATTTTCGTATCAGAGGAAATAGCATTCAATCTGATTTTAGAAAAGGCAACCGCTTAAAGTGAGTTTTTATGACTAAGAGAATGAAGCCGCAATTTTTACTGGTGAGCAAAGACAAAGAAAGCACGACAGAGATTCTCAACACGCTTTCTTTTTCGAAATCTTACGAAATCCTAATTGCGGGAAGCCTCAATGAGGCGATGCATCTCTTAGCAACCAATTCCATAAAGTGTGTTATTTTTGATATTCCAACCTTCACACTAAAAAGTATCAAATTCATAAATAAGCTAAGAGAAATGTATCAAGAGCCGCCATTCATGATCATTTCATACAAAATTCAAAAAGAGGCTTTTGATAGTGCTTGTAAAATTGATCGGGTTGTCATGCTCGAGAGAACTTTCTTGCATGAAGAGCTGCCCGGAATTTGCGAGAAAATTGTCACTGGCCGAGAAATCATGCAAAGAAAATTTAAACGTTTTGCTACGGATCAAATCGTAGAGATTGAGCGCATGGTCACCGGTGAGGTTTTTCGGGGATTTGCTTTTAATTTGAGTCAGGGTGGCGCTTATATCACAATCGAAAACGGCTCGGTCGCGCCCGGTGACATATTGCGAGTCGGTGTTCGGCTCGACAAAGTAGGAAAACTTCATGTCTTGTTCGGTAAGGTCATTTGGGTGATGCAAAATCCAATTAACAAACTAAACCCAAGGGCTGGCGTGCGGTTTGTCCCTGCGGAATTTGTGTACTCTTCTTTGTTAGAGACGGTTAAATAAGCGGCTCTAGCTTCTTAAGGCTTTCATCTTCAATTTGAATGGTGACGTGATCGATTCCAAACTGATCCCGAATCAGATCTCTTAAAGCAAGCAAAAGATCATGCTTGGATCCTTCTTGGGCTACAACGTGAACGCTCAAACAAACCACACCTGAGGTGATCGTCCACACATGAAGATCATGGACTTCTTTGACACATTTTACCGCCTCCAAGGATTCTTGAATTTTCTGAATATCGAGATGCCGTGGAGTTCCCTCTAGTATCACGTGAGTTGTATCCAATATGAGGCGATAGGATGATGCTAGAATGATAAGGGCGATAATAATTGAAACTATCGCGTCGGCTTGGGTCAGGCCAAAAAAGTAAATTAATACCGCGGCAATAATTGCTCCTAAAGACCCCAAAGCGTCACCCATCACATGAAACAAAGCTCCCCGCACATTGAGATGGGTATGGTCACCATGGGTCAAAATCCAAGCGCCGGCTAAATTGAAGGCAAGCCCCGCAAGCGAGATCCAAAACATTTCCACCGACTTGATTTCGCCAGGGTCTTGAAGCCTACCGATGGCTCCCCAAACAATGCTTACGGCAATCACGGCCAGAAGGAGCCCGTTCAAAAAGGCCGCTAAGATTTCCATGCGCAGGTAGCCAAAGGTTCGTTTGGCGGTCGCCGGGCGATTTGAAATAATAAATGCAAATAGACTCAGAGAAAGGGCAGCGGCGTCGGTCAACATATGGGCCGCATCGGACATTAACGCTAAAGACCCGGTGTAGAGTCCGCCGAGCACCTCGGCCACCATGAACAAGAGGGTGAGCGCAATCACCCATTTCAGCTGACTGGCATTTTCTTTGTTTCGATTAGACCATGAATGATGATGATGGTTGTGATGATGTTCATGATCACCGCAATGGTCTTTGTGCGTCATATGCATACTCTTTAGCTAAACGAAATTTAATCCCTTGTCACTAAGACTTTGATCTACGAAAATGAACGCCATGGTCTGGAAAAGATTAAAGAAAAAAGACCGGCTTACCCAAAGCGTTTCTTGCGCTGGTTGAGCCGCAAAACTTAGCCCGGCGGTGCTGAGGCAAGCAGTCAAAAATATTCCTAAGTCGACGGATCCGAATCTTCTTGTGGGATTCGAGAATGCTGACGATGCAGGGGTCTATCGATTATCCAAAAATCAGGCTTTGGTTCAAACCGTAGATTTTTTCACCCCCATTGTTGATGATCCGACTTGGTTTGGGCGAATTGCCGCCGCAAATAGTTTGAGCGACATTTACGCCATGGGGGCCCAACCATTGACGGCGCTTAATATCTTTTGCGCTCCAGAAGATTTGCCACCGGCCACGATATCTAAAATTCTAAGTGGTGGAGCGGAAAAGCTTCGAGAGGCGGGCTGTGTCTTGGTCGGGGGGCACTCGGTAAAAGACCGTGAACTTAAATTTGGAATGTCGATTACCGGAATGGTTCACCCGAAAAAATATTTAAGCAATGACATGGTCAAAGTAGGAGATGTGCTCGTACTCACTAAACCCTTAGGAACAGGGGTCATCACCACGGCGGCAAAAAACGATAGCTGTCCCCCAGAGGTTCTGAAAAAGGCGGTGCTGAGTATGGCAAGGCTTAATCGCAAGGCCGGTGAGTTGATGATTAAACACGGGGCCCATGCTTGCACAGATATTACGGGCTTCGGACTCATGGGTCATTTGTCTGAGTTGGCAAGAGCGAGTCACGTCAAAATTCGAATTCAAACGGGGCAAATTCCACGCTTTGCCGGTGTCGAAAAGCTTATAGAGCAGGAGTTTTATACGCGCGGGGATCAGTTAAACCGTGACTACGCGAAACCTTTTCATATTGCAGAACGAGTATCCCAAACCGACCAGCACCTTATTTTTGATCCGCAAACGAGTGGAGGACTGTTGATTTGCATCCCGCCAAAAAAATGTTTGGGGTTTATTCGAGCTATGACTAAGGCGGGCGAACTCGCTACGCCCATAGGAACAGTCTTGAAGAAGCAAAAACATGGGTTAATCGAGGTTGTCCCATGAAAATTAAGTCTTTCTTGTTGGATAATGCTGCGACAAAAAACGCTTTTGGTCTGCACGAAGCGCGCGAGCTTAAGCAGTTTGTTCAAAAGGCGGTTAGTGAAAAGGCCTTGGGAATTATTATTGAGTCGGCACTTCCGAGGGTTTTCTGTTCGGGAGGAAATTTGAATGAATATCGAAAACTCAAGACAAAGGCCCAAGGAGTAAAAGTAAACGCCGAGATCCGTCACATATTGAAGTGGATAAATCAACAGCCCATTTTTTTAACAGCCGCCGTTGAAGGTGCATGTGTGGGTGGGGGATGTGAGGTCATCAGCTACTGTGATTTTATCGCCGTCGGGACTGGGGGGCGGATTGCCTACAAACAAGTTTCCCTAGGACTTATTCAAGGCTGGGGTGGGTTGTCGCGACTCGTTCAGCGCGTTGGAGCTGCAAAGGCTTTGGATTGGACGACGTCAGGCCAGTGGATTTCACCTCAAGTGGCTGTGGATTCAGGATTATGCGACCAGCTGGTTTCGAAAGGTCAGGCGGCCAAAGCCTGTGCGCAATGGTTAGGGGAGCGATCGCCTCATGTGGCCAAGTTTTTACCCAAGCTTCGAGATTGTTTAAAAGGGCCAATTCAGAAAGAAGAAAAACTCTTTGATTCGCTTTGGTTTGGCGACGTCCATAAAACCATGTTAAACAATCGCTGATGTTAAAATTTCAAGCCTTTGTTGTGAATCATTTTTTTGAAAATACTTATTTGGTCTATGATGAATCGTCCAAAGAGGCTCTCATTATCGACCCCGGTCTACCCGAAAAAAAACTCGATCAATTTATTCAAACCCATGATCTAAAAGTAATGGGCCTAGTCTGCACCCATTGTCATCCCGATCATATTGCGGGAGTTAATTACTACAAGAGCCGCCTTAAAGCGCCATTTTGGATCCATCGCGGAGAAACTCAAATTTTAGATGCTTATGAACAATGGGCTCCGGCACTTGGTTTTGAGCCCGTGGCTCCGGTTCCTACCGATTACTACCGAGGCGGGGATGAGTTTTATTTGGGTGATTCAAAGCTCAAAATAATCGAGACCCCAGGGCATTCTCCCGGTGGGGTTTGTTTTCATTGCGCCGCTCAGAAAATACTGTTTTCTGGAGATTCCTTGTTTCAGCGGTCTATTGGGCGAACGGATTTTCCGGGTGGCAATCACGATCAACTGCTTCAATCTATTCGTAGCCAGCTGTTTACCTTAGAGGGCACAACCCAGGTATTTCCCGGCCATGGTGAGGCCACTTCCATTAAAGAAGAAATCGAGGAAAACCCCTTTCTTTAATCGGGGTTGACCGTTGACACAAAATCGACCCTGGGGCAATATATCCGACCAGTTAAGGAGTTGATTAAATGGCAGACCAAGCCAACAAATATGATCAAAATGTTCCCGGCAAGTTTTACGTGGACAAGCAATGTATTGCTTGTGATGCCTGCTGCACCTCAGCTCCTAATAACTTCAAAATGAACGAATCTGAAGGACATGCCTATTTGGCCATCCAACCTCAAACTCCTGAAGAAGAAATTCAGTGTAAAGAGGCAATGGAAGGCTGCCCAGTCGAGGCCATCGGAAACGACGGCAAGTAAAATGAATCGGGATCTACTGTCCCAACAACTCAATGAAATTGCCGACTTCTTAGACCTTCTTGGAGAAAATCCTTTTAAAGTGCGCGCTCATCAAGCGGCCGCACGCATCATAGACACTTTTTCAGGTGATTTAGAAAAAGCCATTGTTACAAGCGCGATTGGAGAAGTTAAGGGAATCGGCCCTGCGCTTTTAGAGAAGCTTAAGGAATTCCAAAGTACCGGCGCAATCAAAGAACATGCCCTTCTCAAAAAGAAGATCCCCGAAGGGGTTGTGGCCATGCTTCAAATTCCGGGATTGGGTCCAAAAAAAGTGCGCGCCCTGCACGAAAAGCTTCAGTTGAAATCCATAGGTGAACTTGAATATGCCTGCAAAGAAAACCGATTGATCAAGCTTGACGGCTTCGGTGAAAAAACACAGGCCAAGATTCTTAAGAACATAGAATTTCTCAAAAAAAACCAGGATCGTTTTTTGTTCTCAGAAGCGCTTCTTGAAGCCGATTTGATTTCGTCAACGCTCAAGAAAGCCAAGGGGGTTAGTGAAGTAGCCGTTGCAGGATCCATTCGTCGTCGAAAAGAAATTATCAAAGACATTGATATTCTAGTGGCCAGCAAAAATCCCAAAACGGCCACCCAAGTTTTTGTCAAACACCCAAGTGTTGAAGCGGTGATGGCCTCGGGCGAAACCAAATCTCAGGTTAAATTGAAAAACGGGATGATTTGCGACCTGAGAGTCGTGAGCGCTGAAGAATTTCCATTTGCGCTACTTTATTTTACTGGGAGCAAAGAACACAATACGGAGCTTCGTACTATCGCTAAGGCAAAGGGTTTGAAGCTCAATGAGTATGGGTTGTTTAAAGGTGAAAAGCTCATTAAGTGCCGCGACGAGAAAGAGATCTATGAGCAATTGGGGTTGAGTTTTATTCCTCCTGAACTCCGAGAGAATTCTGGAGAATTTGATTTCACCCTTGGGAAGGAACCGCCGGCACTTATAGAGGTTTCGCAAATTCGAGGAGTCTTTCATTGTCATACAACCGATAGTGATGGCTCTGGTTCACTTGAAGAGATGGTGAGGGCGGCCGAAGCCTTGGGATATGAATACATTGGAATTAGTGACCACAGCGGGTCTGCCGGTTATGCCCATGGTCTTAAAAAAGACCGGGTGCTCGAGCAATTCAAACGCATTGAAGCACTTCAGAAAAAGGTAAAGATTAGAATTCTCAAAGGCGTTGAGTCTGACATCTTGTCGGATGGTAAGCTTGATTATGACGAAGCCCTGTTGAAAAAGTTTGATTTCGTCATCGGCAGCATTCATTCGGGATTTTCTCAAAGCGAAATGGATATGACCAAGAGAGTTGTTAAGGCCTTGCGCAATCCGTATATGGACATGTTAGGCCATCCCACGGGCCGCCTGCTTTTGTCACGGGAAGCTTATGCCATCAACATGTCTGAGGTGATTGAAGAAGCAGCCAAACAAGGAGTCATAATCGAAGTGAATGCTCACCCGCAGCGACTCGATTTGGATTGGCGGCTATGCCGTCAGCTCAAGCACCTCGGTGGCTATGTGAGCATAAATCCAGATGCTCATAGTGTGGCGGGTCTTGAAGACATTGAATATGGAGTCGGCATTGCTAGAAAAGGTTGGCTTGAGCCTAACCAAGTAGTGAATAGCTGGGGAGTTAAGAAGATTCTTGAAACATTGAGACGTAACCGGTGAAGCCCAAATCGACAAAAGAAAACCAGAGTCAAAAGTTGAATAGATCAAAGAGGATTATCTCTAACCTCGAAAAGACTTACCCCGACGCTCACTGTGAACTGGTGCACAAAAATCCGTTTGAATTATTGATCGCCACCATGCTCAGCGCTCAATGTACCGATGCGAGGGTTAATAAAGTTACACCAGAGTTGTTTTCGGCGTATCCCAATGCCGGCGCCATGGCTAATGCACAATCCCAAGAGTTGGAAGAGATAATACGCTCTACAGGTTTCTTTAGAAATAAAGCTAAAAACATTCTTGCTTGCAGTCAAAAACTGGTCTCGCAGTACGACGGAAAGGTACCCGAAACGATGGAGGACCTTTCATCGCTTCCTGGAGTGGGGCGTAAGACAGCCAATGTTGTCTTGGGCAATGCTTTTGGGGTGCCGGGTTTAGTGGTGGATACCCATGTCACGCGCTTATCAAATCGCCTGGGGCTGGCTCGAGGCGAGGATGCGGTGAAGCTCGAACGTGAATTAGAAAAAGTAGTTCCGAAAAACAAATGGACCTTGTTTTCGCACCTTATGATATTTCACGGACGGCGAACCTGTAAGGCTCGGCGCCCAGATTGTGAAGCGTGTACGGTATTTAAACTTTGCCCACGCAAGGGAGTTAAACATTAAATGTCAATTTTGAAAGTGGCCCAGCTTGGGCATCCTATTTTACGAAAGATTGCGGCAAAAGTTCCGGTTGACGATATTCAGTCACCCGAATATCAACGGCTCATCGACGATATGATCGAAACAATGCGAGAATATGACGGCGTTGGATTGGCCGCTCCCCAAATTCATGTGAGTCTTCAAATTGCGGTCATGGAGATTCATGAAAATCCTCGCTATCCTGGGCAACCTGAAATTCCGGTGACCGTTTTTATCAATCCCGTAATCACCCCAATGACAGAAGAAGAAATGGAAGTTTGGGAGGGGTGTTTGAGTGTTCGAGGGTTAAGAGGCGCTGTCCGGAGGCCAAAGAAAATCCATCTTTTAGCCTTTGATCGAGATGGCAACACTATTGATCGTGTGTATGAAGGATTTCCGGCTATTGCTATACAGCACGAAACAGATCACCTTTTCGGAAAGGTTTTTCTCGATCGCATGAAAGATCTTTCAAAGTTGGCATTTATCGAAGAGTTTCAAAAGTACCACCTAAAACATGACGATGTAATCGCAGATGAATAGAAGGAGTCCAAGTGCTAAAAATCGGTGACAAGGCGCCAGCATTTTCATTGCCCGATCAAAACGGTGTCGAGCGTTCTTTAAAAGAATTTAAAGGGAAAAAGGTTGTTCTGTACTTTTACCCGAAGGACATGACTCCCGGTTGCACCATTCAAGCATGCGACTTTCGAGATCACGCTAAAGAGATCAAAAAACATGGAGCTGTCGTTATCGGGATAAGTAAGGACTCCATTGAGAGACATGTTAAGTTTCAAGAAAAGTATGATCTTAACTTCACGCTGTTGGCTGATGAGAATGCCGAGGTCTGCAAGGCCTATGGTGTTTATAAAATGAAAAGCTTGTATGGGCGAAAGTTTTTGGGAATTGAACGAACGACATTTGTTATTTCAGAATCTGGCCGAATCGAAAAGATCTTTGGAAAAGTAAAGGTCAAAGGACATGTTCAGTCAGTTCTGACTGACCTCTGATTTTGCCTCAGGTTTTTTGTTTCCCTTAATAAGATAAGTGATAAGAACACGGGTTCCCGTTTTTAGTCTTTCAA
Source organism: Oligoflexia bacterium (assembly GCA_020847095.1). Taxonomy (GTDB): domain Bacteria; phylum Bdellovibrionota; class Bdellovibrionia; order JABDDW01; family JABDDW01; genus JADLCR01. Next base: position 10,654 of record JADLCR010000055.1, read on the forward strand.
AATAAGATTTAGCTTTGGTGTGATCTGTTGTCGGAAGTTCAAGCGTTAATGTTGGAATGCCGCGCTCTTTGCCTGCAAAATTTCCGAGGCTCCCAGGGAAGAAGCCGTATCTCAAAAAGTTGTAATCAACAGAAGCTTTTTTAACCGACGTACGAAGTTCTTCGCAGCTTTTAATATAGTCTTTTGCAAACGTCTTGAATTTGTCATCTTCCGGACCGTCGTAGTCGAAAAAATTGAGAGGCGAATGAATGGTCAGGATTTTGCCAGGCTCGAAGTTTTCGATGAGCCACGACTGAAACTGTGTTTCAGGTTCACTTCCTCCCTTGGGTCCGGGATTTCGTCGAGGATGGCTTTTGTGACTCTCCTTCCAGAGTTTATGAGCCATGGCTTCAAAATCACTCGTAGGAAAGTTTCGATTCAAATCAACCCCATTGGCATTTGTCCGCTCAGGCTTCTTTTTTAAAAAGCCGTCTGGGTTGACGATGGGTGCCACTATAATACGGTGGTCACGGCACAAATCCGGCTCACCTTTGAGCCATGAAACCAATCTCAGTCCAAAATAAACCGGCGTAATTTCATCGCCATGGACTGTCGATAACATCAAAGTGGTATTGGATTTATTAGTTCCGCATTCCCAGTAAATCAGCGGGCGCCCCATGACCGATTGTCCACCCACCTTCCATGACTTTTCTTCAAACAGAGTGGGATTCCATTTGTATCGCTTATTGGCCTCTCGCAATTCGCTCATGAGTTTTTCGACGAGCGCGTTTTTTTCGTATTCAGAAAGATGGCTTTGGTCATAACCCCAGAGTTGGGGTGAAACGATGGGTAGGGATATTAAAAACGTAATGGCGCAAAGCGTGATTTGTCGCTTCATAACTTTAAAATACCCTATCAATAATCATTGGCAAGAGCACCTTCTTTTTGACATGATGGGTCCTAAGATGATGATCTCGCTTATTGAAAGCGTAAAATACATGGGGCACTTGTGGCCCGTCGCTATATTCCGGGTTGTCCTGGGGTTTTGGATTCTCGACTCTACACGACGCCACTGGAATCAGGGTTTTTTGGATCAACCCCTCATTGAAAAGATTCTCGAACACCTTTGGAATCGGGGGGTGGACCCTGAGTTCGTTCATTGGGTCCAGAATTGGCTCACACCCCACTGGCTCGTTATCAATTATTTGGTCATGGGTACGCTATTCTTGATTTCAATTGCCTATATTGTTGGATTTTTGGTCCGACCGGCAGCCGTGCTGGCTGTCGTCAGCGTACTTATTCATAATCTCATTTTTGGTGAACCCCAAGTTCCTGAGCTGCATCGCCTATCAGTCGCGGTCCACTTGTTATTGATGCTCCTAGGTGCTGGTCGCTGTTTAGGTTTTGACTATTACTTTTATAAGAGATCCAGAAAGATCTGGTGGTAGTTGTCAAAGATAATTCAAATTCCAATATTCCCACTGCCGAACGCCATTTTATTTCCCGGGGTGTACGTTCCGTTTCATATTTTTGAGGAACGCTACAAAACGATGCTTCAAAAAATCGAAGCCGAAAAGCTGGAGCTTGCCGTCAGTTATGCGCCTGAGCTTCAACCTGGAAAATTTTACCCCTCAATGATTTGTGGTGCTGGCGTGGTCCGTGTTTTACAGAAAAATCAAAAAGGCGAAAGCGACATCGTGGTTTTCGGAAAAAAGCGGGTCAAGTTTCACCGTTATATCCAAGAATTGCCCTATCTCGTCGGCGAGGGTGAGATCTTGGAAATGAATTTAGAAATGCCAGAGAAAACTTATTCTGAACTGCTCGGTGACATTCGTGAAATGATCATTAACTGGGTATTTTCAAATGTTGAAGACTCTGAAAAAGCCATTCGATTTTTTCAAGGGGTAAAAGACTTAGAGGCTCTTTGCAATTTTGTAGGCTACTACTTTGTTAAAGACATTGAAGAAAAGCAAAAGCTGCTCGAAGAGAATCACTTAGAAGCAAAATCACAAAAGATTTGGCAAATTCTAAAAGATCTTGGTCCAAGCGATGGGCCAAAGCTCAAGGATAATTTAGTTCCGTTTCCTACAGGCAAGAAACCCGAAACCCATTAGGCCCCGTTCTAATTCTTTTTTTGGCAAGACTTCACGTAGCGCAGAATTACTTTTGTCGAGGTCGGACCCTTTCGTGGAGCATAATTCCATTTAGCTGCGATAACTCCTTCTTCAGTGTCAGATTTGAACTGATAAAATCTCCATGCATCGCCTTTAGCTTTTTTCCCAATTAGCAATGTTCCCAAATAGGTGACTTTTACTGACAGCGGACTTCTTGGTTTGAATACCAAATAACACTTTCCAAAGTGATCGATGAAGCCCGCGGCCGAAAAGTCTGCGGTCCTACCTATGAAGAGCTTCATTGAGTCGTGAGCGGAGTCAAACAATTCAAAAGAATGAACCGGCTTGCCTTCTAGAACGCATTTGGGAAGTTGCCGCAATTCAACGGGCCGACTCGGCGCCCACTTTAAGACCTCTTTGGCGTTCTTGCCCATGGCCATTATCAATCCTTGAGCCTCCGTGGAATTCTCAAGAACAGCACCGCTCATGGAAGGAGCCATTTCTTGATCCTCACAATGCCAAGGCAGAGTTTGATCTTGGGTTAGGGAAATTAACCCCGTTAGAGCATGCAAGTTTCCGTCGTGCCCGAGAATGAACCGTGGGGTTTCGTCAAACTTCTTTTCCAAAGGGAGAGTGACGACGTCGGTTCCGCGATTGACAATATAAAAAAGTCGGACGTCTTTGGATTTTAATTCTTTTGACTCGAGATCAATTTCGTTTGCATAAGAGATACTTCCCAAAATCATAAACAAGACAATCAAAATTTGTTTTTTCAATTTATCCCCCCAAGTTGTCTTAAGCGCCATCCAAGAAAAACGCTTCCAAGCACCACCGAAACTGAACTTGCCGCCATGGCGGCGCTGGCCCAAATAGGACTGAGAAGGCCATTAAAGGCCATCGGCAGCATGATCAAATTATAACCGAAGGCCCAGGCGAGATTCATCTTCAGTGTTGTCAAAGTCATTTTCGCCATTCGAATGGCAAGAGGAAGATCTTTTATTCCTCCTGTGAGGCTGACATGACCGGCGGCCAATGCCGAACTTGTTCCCGAAACCATCGCAAAACCAACATCGCTTTCTTGCAGAGCCAACACGTCATTAATTCCGTCCCCGATATAGCCAACAGGAGGGTTGAGGGATTTAGCCTTTTTTATATATTCCACCTTCTGGTGAGGATGCAGTTCGCTATGACTTTCATCTAAGAGTTTTGAAATATCCCCGAGTGTTCTCAATGACGAAGAGTTATCCCCAGTGAGAAGCCCTGTTTTAATTCCTTCGGATTTCAAAAATTCGAGAACCGATTTTGCTTCAACTCGAGGCGCATCAATGAAGGTCAGGACCGCGGCCTTTTTATTATCAATAAATATCGTGCTGCTGGTGCCAAAGGAATCCATTTCCAATTCACCGATAAGCTCCACTTCGGTTTTTTTAATCAAAACTTGGTGATTATCCACAATTCCCTGAACGCCTTCTCCGGGAATAACCGTAGAGCTCTGAGGGGATCGCAAGCGATAAATGCCTTTCTTAAATGCAGCATCCCGAATCGCTCTTGCCAATGGGTGAAGGGAATCGGTTTCAAGGCAAGCGGCCAGGCGCAAGATTTCTTTTTCGTCAAATCCCTCTTCGGCTTTGATGGTGATCAATTGGGGGCGTCCTTCAGTGAGCGTGCCCGTTTTATCAAAATACAGGACCTTAAGACGCCCAGCGGCCTCAAGGGTTGTGGGATCACGAAATAAGATCCCAGATTTTGCTGCTGCGCCTAATGCAGAAACCAGCGCCGTAGGTACGGCCAGTCCTAAGGCGCAAGGGCAAGCAACGAGTAACACTGAAAGCATGGTGTTGAGAGCAAATTCTGGAGCCCCGGTCTGAGAGAACTGGTAAATGGCGGCGCCCGCAGCCAACAAGAAAACCGCGGGCACAAAAAAACTCGTTACTTGATCGGCAAACCTCTGCAACGGAACTCTTTTTGACTGGGCGGTTTCAAGTTCCTTGATGAGCCTCCCGAGAAAGCTTTCTTGGGGGCTTTTGGTTGCGATTAAAGTAATGGCGCTGTCTATGATGATTGCGCCAGCTAAGAGTCTTGTTCCGATCACGGCTTTGATTGGTTTGGATTCGCCAGTCAAACTTGAAAGGTCTACGCTGGTGGCGCCTTCGATGACCTCGGCGTCAACGGGCAGCCGATCACCGGGAAGGAGGTGGAGTCGATCTTGTGGCAGCAAGTCCGTCCCGGGCAAAAGTCGTTCTTCGCCATTTCGAAAAACCCGAATGGGTGACTCAATCAGTTTAAAAAGCTCTTCACTGGCGCTGTAGGTTGCCCGACGAGAGTATGCTTCAAGGAATTTTCCAAAAGAAATAAAAAGGATGATCGTGGACGCTGACTCAAAGCCGTGAGTATGTGAGCCTCTAACCCAAAACAAAATACTCTGAATATAGGCCGCAAGCGATCCCACGGAGACAAGTGTGTCCATTGAAAGCGTCCGATTGAGCAAATGATTCCAGGCCCGTCGGTGAATGCCAAACCCTGGAATAAAAACCACAAAACCCGCCATCAAGGCTTGAACCGGTGTGCCGAGAGTGATTCCGAGCGGGAACATCGTAAAGACCAGAAGCGGAATCCCGGCGGCGGCCGCCATGAGAAACTCTTTTTGTGCCTGGGCCTTTTCTTTAATGTTCAATTCTCTAACGGAAGCAATTTGAAACTGGCTTAGATTTTGGTTTAGTACATCGTAACCGATCGAGCGAAGTTTCTCGGTGACGACTTCTTTATTCAGGCCCTCAACATTAAGTTGTTTTAAGGCGAAATTCACGCTGACATTTTTAGCGCCAGGCAAAGTACGAATTGCGGTTTCGATTTTTTCTGCGCAAGACTGGCAAGACATGCCGACCACAGGGAATTGCATCTTTAACTCTTTTTATTTGCTTTGGCAAAATCCAGATTAATTTTGTAAACGGCCCATAGCAATACCAAACCGCCCAAGAGCTGAAGGGGCATCAAGGGTTGACCGAGGGCAACCCAGCTTACGAGTACCGCAACGAATGTTTGAGTCATTTCGCAAAATCCGCCTACGGTCGCCGATGTATGCGCGAGCCCTTTTAAATATAGAAATGTCGGCAACACTCCAGCGATGGTGACCAGCCCTAGGTAATTCCAAAAGATCTCTCCTTCAAGAAGTCTGTTTGGATTTAATGCGGCTAAATCAAGTTCTCCCTTAGCGCCAGCCATTAACAAAAGTGTGAAAAAGCCCACAATAAATCGCACGGGAACTGCCACTGAAGCGGGAATGTGAATCATGGCGCCTCGTCCGGCGACCGTACTAAATCCCCAGGTCATGGCTGTAATGGAAATAAAGATTAGGCCTAAATCGAGCGAAAAATTTTGAAGATCAACTTCGTTACCTGAAAGCGCGATGGCGACGCCCGATGCGAGCGCCACGAGGGCCCATTTGACAAAATCCTTTCCCCATTTTTCTTTTAAAATCAGTCGAGCAAAAAGCACACAAAAGACAGGCTGTAGTTTTAAAAGCAAGTTAGCCACACTGGCGTTCATTTCTTTCAGAGCCATGGTGAAAAACGTTGTTCCGACAGCGCTTCCGAGAGAACCGCTTAAAATGATAAAAAACCAAGCTTTGGGAGGGATTTTTTTAAGCTTGTGCCGAGAGGCAATTAAAAATGGAACAGTGAGAAAGATTCCGAGTACATGTTCGATCAGCACAAGAATCGTAGGGCTGAAGAACTCATTGAGATGCACTCTAAAAAAGGACTCAAGTCCCCAAAGTCCCGCACCAAAAACGACAAAAACCGGACCTAGCCAAAGCCAATTGTTTTTCATTTGTTAATGGTTTCTCGGATTCCTTATAGGAGTCAAGAACAACGGTCTTTGATCTGCGGTAAGAATGAGACTGGATTTGTCGGGTAGAGAAGCTCGCTGATTTGGCCTTTTTTCTTTACTAAATCTTCTTCAATGACGACCGCGGGTACTTCGGGTTTCAAGACTCTCACTTCAAAGTGCAAATGAGGAGCGGTAATGCAACCACGTCTCGAATTTTTTTGTCCCCGCAGAAGTCTCGTTCCGCTTGCTCCAGAAAGTGCAATTAATTGACCGGATTCTACAGTCTGTCCCTTTTTTGCTCTGTAGTCTTTGAGATGACGGTAAATTGAATAAGCGGTAGCCGAACCGCCCACGCTATGCTTCACAATCAGACTACGACCTGCGCAACCAGCATTTCCCGCCCAGACAACCCGTCCTGGGGCCGTTGCCCTGACCGGCGTGTTGACGGGAACTCCAAAATCAACACCGTGGTGAAAATCATGGAACTTGCCCAAGAGTTTGCGGGGTCCGTAGCAGGATGTAACGGAGCCTTTTTTCACCGGGACTTCCCAAAGGCCCAAAGGAATAGCGCCTTGCTGCAGCGCCTCAGCAAACCACTGGCTTTCAACCATCTGTTTAAGATGGCTGTCAAACCGGTATCCTTCTGATGTAGGCCCAAGCAGCGTTAATATCGCAAGTAAAGCCCAACGTGATCGTGTATTCCCCATATGAGGCACTGTTCAATCAAGGTTACCTCCGAGTTGCAAGCATTCTCATTGACGTAGGGCAGTAAATCCGAGTAAAAAATTCACCACTTAAGGGGGTTTGTGTGATTAAGGCAACAGTTCTTGCAGTTACCGCGGTGTTTTTAACAGGATCCTTAGGTTTTGGCCAAGTGCTTCAGCCGCCAATTCCCCAGGCAACTTTTCGATTTCGGATTCAAGCCACCTCCGGAAATCCATCAGAAGTCTTTGCGATTGCTCGGTACTTGAATAAGCAGGGCTTCGATGTGTCTGGATATGACGTCACGGTGGGTCAAGTAGAGGTTGTGACCGGAGCCTCGGGCCTTTCAAAGATTCAAGAATTGGGTTTGGTGGGATTTTTGGTGACCCAGGAATTGAGACCGGACTCCCGATATTTAAACCCTGATCGCCTGGCTGAAAAGCTTCAAGGCATTCAATTAACTTATCCTCAGATCACCCGAATTGAACGAATCGGAACCTCAAATCAGGGCCGTCCGATTTTGGCCCTACTGGTTTCTGGGAAGGCTGGGCACGGACGATTGATGAGTAAGGGGCGGCCGTCAATGATTATTGATGGGCTTCATCACGCAAGAGAAGTGATGACTCCTGAAGTGGTCATTGGAATGGCTGAGACTTTGCTTCAAGGAGCACAATATTCTGAAGGGCTACAAGACGTTTTGAATCGTTGGGATTTTTGGTTTATCCCCATGCTCAATCCTGATGGGTCACAGATAGTCTTTACTTCAAATAGTATGTGGCGCAAGAATGCTCGATCTGATGAACGAAACTCCATTCACGGAGTTGACGTCAATCGCAACTACACTTTTAAGTGGAGGGCGTGCAACGGATCATCCACCAGCAAATGGAGCGAAACTTATTCTGGTGCCGCAGCGGCCAGCGAACCCGAAACTCAGGCGCTTGTTCAATTGGCCGAAAAAGAGCGCCCATCAGTTTATTTGTCTTACCATTCTTTCAGTGAGCTTGTTTTGTATCCCTATGGGTGTTCGGGGAGCTTTCCGGCTGAACGCCTAATGGTTGAAAGTTTGGCAAAAGAAGTTGCAGCCAAACTTCCTCGGGACTCCGGAGGGGGCAGTTATATTCCGGGAACCCCGTGGCAACTCTTGTACGATGTTGATGGAGATTCCATGGGTCATATGTCAGGTACCCACGGTGCACTGGCCTTTACTTTTGAGGTGAACACGGAGTTCCAGCCCCCTTATGAACTTAAGGCCCCCACAATTGCAAAACATCGCGGAGCCTTTCTTCACATCTTGCATCGGGCCGACAACAATATGCTGACGATTCGAGTATTTGATGGAGCAACCCAAGCCCCATTAAGCGCTCGAATTCAATTCGATTCGATTGTTCCGCGAAATGGAGAGTTGCCATTTAGAACGGATGTCGATGGCTATTTTCATAAAATTCTAATGCCTGGTAGATATGGAGTTCTCATTCAAACCTCCGATGGCCGACGCGCTGAAAAAGTCATCGAAATGAGAGGGGAGCGACAACTCCTAGAGATCAGTCTTTGATAATGCCCCACGTCACAATGAGATGTAGGGGTTTATTGACCCCCTGCATCTCGAGCGCATAAGATACGAACTCCATGGCAACTAGAATGTTAGATACAGATATCCGCCTTTTTCTTGGTCTTTGCTGCGTTTTCTTCAACGCCTTTTTCGTTTTGGCGGAATTTGCCTTAGTGCGAGTTCGCGCTTCGAGAATGCAAGAGCTTTCTGATCGGGGAGTTCATCGAGCAAGCTTAGTTCTAAGAATGCTTTCAAGCATTGATGAGTATCTGGCCCTCTGCCAAATCGGAATTACCTTAATGAGCCTTGGTTTGGGCTGGCTCGTAGAACCGGTCATCATGTCATTCATTCATAAGCTCATGCCGGAACTCGACGCCTCGGGCACGTACTCAATTTCGCAAAAATTGGGTGTGGGACTTGCGTTTATCGGCCTCTCTTATATTCATATAGTGGTGGGCGAACTCGTGCCCCGAGCTGTGGGTCTACGCGCATCGGAATTTGTCATCCTGCGCGCGGCCGGTACGCTCTATTTTTTAAGGCGACTGTTTACTCCATTTTTGTGGCTGCTCAATAACGGCGCTCGACTCTTGCTGCGTCTGTTTGGAATTAAACTTGGACCTCGATTAGAAGACACCATTTCTGAAGACGAACTGAGACTCATGCTTGTCGAAAGTATCGGTAAGGGTGGGCTTACAGACGCCAAAGTCGATTTGATCGACAATGTTTTTGATTTTTCCAAAAAAACGGCAAAGCATGTTTTGATTTCGAGAGACAGCATCGTGAGTCTCGACATCAATGCTCCCGTTGAAGAAAGCCTCGCTAAAGCAAAGGCCAACAATCACACGCGATACCCGCTTTGTGAAGGCTCTATTGATCAGGTCATTGGTCTCATTAATTTCAAAGACGTTCTTTGGGAAAGTGAGAAAAGCCGAGAAAACATGGATCTGATGAAAATCCGTCGGGATATTCTTTTTGTACCTGAAAACAAACCGCTCACGAAACTTCTTAAAGACTTTCAGCGAAATAAAATTCACATGGCCATTGTTATTGACGAGTTTGGCACGACCACTGGATTGGTAACACTTGAAGACGTTTTGGAGGAGCTCGTCGGTGACATTCAAGACGAGTATGATCAAGAGGCCGCTTCTATTCAGCTGCTGAGAGACGGCTCTTATCTGATTGAAGGATCCACCATCATTGACGACGTTGAAGATAAATTGAATATAAAGATTGAGAAAGCTGACAACACAACGATCGGCGGAGCGGTGTTATCTAAACTCGGTCGATTGCCCAAAATCGGGGACTCAGCGGATTTCGAGAGTTTCAAGTTTATGGTTAAGGCCTTAAAGGGACGTAGAATCTCTGCACTTCAGGCCATCAAGAAAGCTCGCGAGAAGTAAAATGAATCTGGCAGGGCTTGTCACGCTTGTCGTCTACTCGTATTCCTCGTTTGTGACGAGCTGGGGACCGGGTCCTGAAATTGCCAAAAAATTCGAAGCCACTTGCAATTGCAAGGTCAAATTGGTGGACGCCGGTGACGGGGGTTCAATGCTTGGCCGTGTTAAGTTAGAAGGCTCTCGCAGTCCGGCCGACATGGTTATAGGAGTCGAAGAAGCTTTCGTTTCTCGTTTGGAAAAAGACTTAGGTTGGGACCAACGCCCGGCACTTTTGGATTCGGGGCCGCTGGCGTTTGTTTACAAACGATCGCGAGTCAGTCAACCCCCTAAGAGTCTCGACGATTTGTTAGATCGACGTTGGAAAAATCAAATCGTGATTCAAGATCCGAGATTTTCATCGGTGGGTCTGGGGTTTTTACTTTGGGTTTTAGAACTCAAAGGACAGGGAGCTTGGGATTACTTGAAAAAGCTAAAGCCTCAACTCAAAATGATCACGCCCAATTGGGATTTGGCTTATGGCATGTTCAAAAAAGACCAAACACTCTTGGTTTTGAGCTATTGGACGAGTCCCGCCTATCACATACAAGAAGAAAAAAATTTTGATATTGCAGCAGCTGAATTTTCGCAGGGGCATTATGTTCAAAAGGAATATTTGGCCATCAATCCACGGTCGCAAAAACTTCAGCTGGCGCAGCGCTTCGCGCAGTTTCTCGTATCCCAAGAGGCTCAGCAAGAAGTTAATCGTCGAAATTTTATGTATCCGGCCAATGATCTCACTCCGCTAACAGAAGCTTTTTTAAAAATCGGCAAACCATCGAAACTCATCGAATTAAAAACTAAGGTTTCGAAAGAGCAACTCGATGAAATTCTCAAAAAATGGAGAGCCATCTTTTCTTGATGTGGTTTTTAGTTTTTCTAATTTTAGTTGTTCCTTATGGATTTTATTTTACCCATGGTGGAATTTCGCACTGGGGAAGCGTCATTCAAGAGCCGGCAACATGGAATGCCTTGGGTTTTACAATATGCCAGGCGGCATTAAGTAGTCTTTTAGCATGTGTCATTGGGCTTGCACTCGCGCCCGGCTATGCGCACTTTGGTTCTAAGCGGCGCTTACTGGCTGCCATTTGGTTTTTGCCTAGCTTGCTGTCACCGATACTCATTTGCCTTGGGCTTTTACTGAGCTTTCGTACATTTCCATTTGGCTGGACTGGAATCTTATTAGGGCACATCTTAATGAATGCCACTTGGTGCGGCGTTGTTTTGGGGGAAGCATGGCATCGTCAGGAGTCGCGCTTTGCAATGGTTGAAAATCAAATTGGATTAAAGGGAATCGGGTTGCTTTGGCGTGTGCGATTACCGTTGATGGGCAAAGACTTGATTGGCTGTGCGGTGACCGTATTTGCCCTTTGTCTGACCTCGTTTGCGGTACCGCTGACGTTAGGCGGAGGCCCACAGTTCTCGACTCTTGAAGTTTTGATTTATGAGTGGATTCGGGTCTACGGTGATTGGGAGGCTGCTGCCGCGCTGGGTGCTCTCAACTCTATGTTTCAAGTTTTGGTTTTCATAATGGTCCTGAAGCCCTTTCTTCAAAAGGATGACTATCGAAAAGAGCTCCATCAGGATTTTCAATGGGATATCTGGAGCGCGATTGCCCTCGTCGGGACTTTGCTAATGCTTTACCCTTTGGCGGAAATTGGAGCGACCGGCGTTGGAGGTCTTAAGCTTCTCACGCGTGCCGAATGGTTCGAATTTTTGAAATCGGGAGGCATTAGCTTGGCTCTGGCCATTTCAGTTGGAGTTCTGATTGGAGGGTTAGTGCTTTTGGCTCATTTGATTTCAGCTCCTTGGTGGCTCAGGTATTGGCCGCTTCAAAGCGGTGTTTCAATGGGCGTGTCCTTGTTCTTACTCTTGCAAGAATGGCCTGGGCTTCAATGGTTCGCTTTGGGACTAGGTCAAATGGCTTTGTTTTTTCCACTTTTGTGGAGGCAACTAGAACCCCAGGTCCGGTATTTGAGGGGGCAATGGGCTGATGTCATTAAGGTCAACGGCCTTTCAAGACTCAAGCAAATTAAAATTTGGCTGGGAGTTTCTCGCGGCCCACTCATGACGGCCTCAACTTTGGCGACATGTTGGTCGTTGGGTGAATTTTCCTTGGCTAAAACATTTTCAGTAGAAAATCCCACTGTAACTTTGCTTATCCATCAGCACTTGGGTAGTTATCGACTCGAGCAGGCTTCGGCTTTAGCTCTCATGATGATGGTGGTCGTATTTGTGCTTGTTGGTACAAGCTGGAGAGTGCCTCGTGGCGAAAATTAGTAATCTCAATTATGCCTATGGTGATTTTCACCTTCAAATTCCCGAATGGCGGTTTTCTGATAGAGAGATTACTTGTGTTTGGGGGCCGAGTGGTTCAGGGAAATCAACCCTTCTTCAAATAATGGCCGGGTTACTAAATACTAAAGAAGATTATTTTTTTGAACTAGGTGGCCAAACTCTTTCAGGCCGAGCCGCTGAAGCGCGTGAAATTGGCTTTGTCTTTCAGGATTTTCGACTTTTTCCCCACATGACAAGTCTTGAGAATTTGCAGATCGCCCAAAAATCCGGAGCGCTGAACATTCAAACAGTCAGCGAGGCATTATCAATAGGAAGAATATTAAACCAAAAAGCCTCGACCTTATCGGGTGGGGAGGCTCAACGAGTTGCTTTGGCCAGAGCGCTAATCAGAAACCCAACGCTCGTCTTGCTAGATGAACCCTTTAGTTCGCTTGATGAAGGATTGAAATCAGAAGCTCGCAATTTGGTCCTTAAGATTCAGCGTCAATTTTCAGTGCCATTTGTTATCGTGACCCACGACTTGAGAGATGTGCGGGCGATGGCCGCTGATTTATTGGTTCTTAAAGACGGGAAAGTGATTTGTTCTGGCACCGCGCAGACTTGTTTGGATTTTCCAAAGGGTCTTGAGGCCGCTCGTATTAATTCTGAAAATCAGGTGATTCCGGCGAAATGGGAGAGCGGCAAGATTCAGGTTCTTGGTGGCCAGTTTGAATTGAAATCGACTAACCAACGAAGTGGATCGGGATGGGTGGTGATTAAAAAATGGAAATTTCAATTAACACCCATGAACCAAGGGCTACAAGGTCTTATCGTGTCTTGCTTTCAAAATGGGCCTCACTGGGAGTGCTTGGTCGACATTCACTCTCAAATGGTAACCCTATTACTGCCAAAGCCATTTAATGTAGGTGATACCATCTTTGTCGCACCGGAGTTTGATTCCTGTTGCTTGATTTTTGATTGAGCCGTTAAATTGACACGTCTATGAAGATGATTCTTTGCACATTTTTTCTGATCGTATCAATGAAGGCCCATGCCGAACCTACAGGGCTTTTCTTAAGCGAAAGCTTAATTGGCTTTTCTGGGGCGCTGAGTTCGACAGCGTCCAACGTATCGCAGCAAACAGTATTTTCGTCGGAAACCGGGTTGGGGTATGTGCTTTGGGGTGCGGTCTATCTTGGAGGAGCCTTTTCTTACCAAGCCCACAGCGAATCAGTCACAGACTCTACGGGACGAGCCACCCAGCATATGCGCACAAACCAATACTACGGGCCCTCTTTAGGTTGGATCAATGACGCATTTGTTATCGCGGGAACGTATTATGCGTTTGCCGAAGAGAAAGACAACGTAACTCCTATTTCAGGAGCGGGTTACGCGGATAGTCGCACGGGTAGCGGCTTTGGGGTTTTAGCCTCTTACCGCTTTAGCTTGGGCTGGTTTCAATTGGGTCCGACTGTTATTTACCGATCCATAGGATTCACCAATTGTCGTAATCCCATCACCGGGGCAACTTCTAGCTGTTCGCCACAAATCGACCGGTCGGAGCTCCTTCCTTACTTGACACTATTTCTGAACCTTCAGTAACGTTTACCCCTACAACGCGTAGGGGGTAATATGAAGAAGTTCTTGTCGGCGGCGGGCTTGTGTTTGGTTTTGTGTTCGAACGGTCAAGCGGCCAGCTATGATCCGGTTCCTGATCTTATTTCCGCATTTGGAAATAGTTGTTCGATGGGGCCGTTTACCCAGCGCACGCTGAATCAATCAACGGCACTGCAACAAATTCTGCAAAATTTGAGAGACGATCCAGCATGTACGGCGCTCACTGGTGCGGTTGCGGGCTTTCAAAGCGCTGTCAATACGGTGAATCAGCTTTTGCAGCATCCCATTGTGCGTGACCGTGAGGGGAGAACGGAAGCCATACTCAACGAGTTACTCATCATCTACAACGATCTTCGCGATGACGACCCGATGAAAGCCACATTGGGCGATCAAATCGTCAGAATCCGATTAGAAAAGCTCGAACTCAACCAAGATATCAAATACGAGCAAAACGCATCGTTTTATCGAGGGCTGCAGGATCTGGCGTTTTATGTGCAAACGGTTTTCAGAAACCTCAACGGCGCCGGTGAGTGTTTGAGCAAACGGCCCAACTTAATTATTCAATTGGCCGCTCAAATTTTAGGGGTGACCTCGGTATTTTTAGATTACCCTTTGGCTCCCGGAACTTTTTTGGTCGGTCAAGCTATCGAATCAATTTTAAATTTCATTCATAAAAATAGTTACAACTCAGGAATCAAAGAGCTTCAACAAGCCCGACTTGTTACGGCCCTTTCTTGTGTAATTGAAGGTTTGGCCGTGAATTATTGTGAGGCCCGTGACGCAGAGGTGCTCATTAAAGCCCAGTCACAGCCTGAAAAACTTCTCAAATTGGAAGACTCCAACTGGCCGGGACTTCGTCTGGTCGAGCGTGATATTTATCGCTTCAACCACTGGATTCAACGAATCATCGCCGGTGCAAGGCCCTCTTCATATTCTTCGGCTGAACCAAAAAACCGTGCGCGCATGAAACTTGCGGATTTAGAGTCTGCTGACCTGGATATGAATGGAATTTTAGCGGATACCGCTCGCGAACTTACAAACCTCAGTTCAAACGATCCTGATCGAGAAAAAAAGATTATTGGGAAAGCCATTCGAGGAATGGTGACTGTCATGCAGAAATTCTCGATGAGAGTTTACGGGATGAGCAATTATCATGGTGGTGGAGGTTTACCTGAAGAGAGTCCGTTTTTTACGACTTTTATTCATGACCTTCAGTGCGGTCCGCAGGCTTACTTTGTAACAGGTAATGATTCGGCTCCGGCTCAAACAGTAGTCAACGGAGTTGCTCAATGCCCAGTTTATTCTCTCAATGATTTACCCAATCTTTCGACTTTGATTCAACGCAAAGAGATGATTTTTGCTAAAACAGAACGGGCTATCCGAGAAGAGACGAAGTTTATTCGTGACACGGATCCGGCTTCGGTGTTGGCGTCATTTGAGCATGGCACTCAAGTTCTTGTTTCCCCCGACGAGGTCGTGAGCCGCATAGCTGATTACCTAAAATATGTGAAGCAGGTTCATCGACAGGTTCCTCAAGAAACACTTTATTTAATCGATGAGACTTTGAGTCTTTTGAGTAATGCCAGGGCCGTTTTGTCATCCAATTTAAAACCGGCACTCAAGGCCAGTGAACTTCAAAAAATACTGGCCCCTCTTGACGACTCCGCCTTTATTTCGAAGCGTCTTGAGAGCCTGGCGAATTGGGATTTGAATAAGCAAATTCAAAATGGAAACATCTCTCAGGATGTTTCTCTCATTTTGCAGCTTTCGCTTTCTGATACTGTCGGCACTCTTATTCGCGTGGGAATTGTTGAGCCCGACCGAATGCTAAAAAAAGATATTCCAGAGGCGCAAACGTTGACCATTCGAAACCTCGAAGTTTTACAAAAAATGTTCAAGAAGCCGATCGAGAAGCAGCTTGAATATTTATCCAAGCAAGCTTTGTCCGGAGCTTCGGCTGATCCATCAAAAACAAAGGCGCTCAATAGTCTTTGCTTTTCGGCCCTGGCGTTGCCAGACCAAAAGAATGTTTCAAAATATTGCCAAGGGCAAAAAATGGCCAGCGTTTATGAAAAAAGTAAATTGAACTTGAGCTATTCAACGCTATCTAGCGACTCACTGGATAAGCGACTTTGCAGCTCTTATGATTTTTTCAGAAAATCTAGGCTCTATCGTTTAACTCAATCGCGACGATAAACAGATTTGCCGTCAACGCAGGTCAGTTTGACGTGGGATTGATGACTGAGCATGAGGATCGCCGCCAAGCGATCCTCGTGTTTTTTTGCGTTGGCCATTCGGTCGCTTAGCACTGGGTCATAGGCTCCGTCGAGTACTACAAAATCCGCAGCCATTCCGCGAGCGAGAGTGCCCGAATCTTTTTGTCCAAGAGCTTTGGAACCTGCGCCTGTGATGAGCCACAGTAATTCGGCCGATGATAAAAAGTGACCTTGAAGGGCCTGTACTTCATAGGCACTTCGAGCAACTGAAGGCATGAACAATGATGTGCCGGCGCCGACATCGCTGCCAAGGGCTACGGCAACTCCGCTTTCGCGAACTTTCTTTAAAGAAAACAGCCCGCTTCCTAAAAAGAGGTTGCTGCTCGGGCAATGAATGACCGATGAGCGAAATTTTTTAAGGAGTTTGAGCTCGTCTCTTTCTAAATAAATCCCATGACCTAAAAGTGAGCGGTCGTTTAGTAACTCATGGTCGCTGTACACGGCCGTATAATTTCTGTGTTTAGGGTAAAGTTTTTTTACCCATTTGATTTCTTCTTGAGTTTCAGCAAGGTGGGATTGAAAAATCAAATCCGAATACTTTTGTCGAATTTTTGAAGTCAATTCAAGTAGGGTCTTCGTCGAAGTGGGGACAAATCGTAAGACTATTGAGGGTTTAATTCTCGGATGTTGCTTCCACTTTTTAATGAGCTGTTGAAGTCCGGAAATTTGTCGTGAAGCCGGGCCGATCAACGGTCGCGGTGCGTGACGATCCATCAGAACTGGCCCCACATGGGCGCGAAGGCCCCAGCGATCAAGCTCCGCCATTAGCGATTCGGTGGCTTCTAAAGAACTCGTTGAGTAAACCGCGGCATGAGTGGTGCCGCTTGAAGCTAGGGCGCAGGCGAACTTTTTCCATCCCTTGTTTGCATGGGCAGCGTTTTGATATTTAAGTTCTGCAGGATAGGCAAATTCTTTAAGCCATCGCAAGAGCGTTTGGCCAGCCGAACCGACCATGTCGATTTGAGGACCATGCACATGACAATCGACAAACCCTGGCATTAAGACTGAAGACTTGCCGTGGTCAGTCCATTGGGCTTTCGGATACTTCTTGTGACCTTGGCTTGTTGGGCCTACAAAAGCAATGCGGCTGTCTTTTCCGATCACAAGGCAGCCGTCTTCCCAAACATCTAGTTTTGTGGCGCTTTGGCAACTAAAGATCCAACGCGCGCGGTGAGCAATCATCGGATTCCGGATCGGCGGTCAATTGTAGACTGGGTGACGTGAGTTTCAAAGCCGTTGTCAATTCCAGCAAATCGTACGGAAGCAAGTTGATCGCCGCCTTTGCATAAAACACTGACTTCAAAGCCGCACACTTCGCCATTGAGGCACATCCATCGAACAAGTTTGGCAGAATCAAGTTTTTCACATCCTAGGCCGTACTTGCTTTGCACAGCATTTAAAGTCCCAACAATCACAGCGTCGGATAAAACGCGCATGGTTGCCGGATCCGGCTTCGGGCCCGCATGTGATTGAAGTGAAATAAACGTAGAAAATAGCACTAGAAGAATTTGGCGCATATTGTCCCCCTGAGTCGCTAGATTTTCAGCGCCCGTTCATTTTGTCAACTTCATAAAACTGGCGCTGCGGGCATGATCGTTGAGAAGTTTAAAGTCAGCTTCGGTTGCTCCCCATTTTTTGGCTAACTCGTATTCATGGGTGAGATCAATTCCAAACTGATGGGGATCATCAGAGTTCAGCGTGACTCTTAATCCTGATCGCAAAAAAGCAATTAACGGATGGTCTTGCTCCGAGTCAACGGCTCGAGTGATCAAGTTACTCGTTGGGCAAAACTCCAAAGTGACATTCTTTTCTCGAACGTAATTCATCACTTCTTTGGAGTGGCGAATCTGAACGCCGTGACCTATGCGCGTGGCTCCCAGCCGATCAATGGCCTCTTTAACAATCAGAGGAGCTTCCGGTCGGGGAGCTTCGCCGGCGTGAACAGTAATTCCTAGATCCAGTGAGCGTACTTGATTGAACAACGGCTCAAAAGTTTTGAGTTCATATCCGACTTCTGGTCCCGCGAGGTCAAAGCCGACAAAGTCAGAGCGGTAGGTTTCGACAAGTTCAGCGGTTGATTTTGCCTCGGCAAATGGCTGGTCCCGAGAAATGATGGCAATGAGACCCACTTGAATTTTATTTTCTAGCTGATCTTTGGCCTTTTTGATTCCTTTGACGATGGCTTCATGAATTTTAACAAAGTTGAGTTTGGGGTGCCCGGCCACCATGTAGCCCGGCGAGTAGCGTAACTCGAGGATTCTGATTCCGTCATGAAAAGCATCCAAGACATTTTCCATGGCGATACGTTCGACAATTTGAGGGGTGGCAATAAATTTTTGAACAAACCAGAATTTCGTCAGCACCTCATGAAGGTCATTCATGGGTCTATCAATAACCGCCTCTGAGCGAATGCTTTGAGCGGAAGCGCCCTTTAAATCAATCCCTGCCTCCTGGGCGACATCGACCAGGGTTTGTAGCCGCACCGCGCCTTCCATGTGCCGATGGAGCTCAATTTTAGGATAGTCTCTCAATGCGCTCATACCTTAAAGCATGGGGGAAAATCGTTGACCTGGCAAGAGTGCTGACTAATATAGGGCCATGCAAAAACTATCTATCGATGATCTCACTAAAAAAGCTCTAGAAAGTCGAAGGCTCATCCTCAAAATGCTTGCGGAAGCAGGCTCTGGGCACCCAGGCGGGAGCTTGTCGGCGATTGATATCGTCACGGCGCTCTATTTCAATGAAATGAAGCATGACCCAAAGAATCCCACTTGGCCCGACCGCGATGTGTTTGTACTCGGAAAAGGGCATGGAGTTCCTGCGGTTTATGCGACACTTGCAGCCTGCGGTTATTTCAGCGCCGATGAATGCATGAGTCTTCGCAAACTTGGAAGCCGTCTTCAGGGGCATCCGGATCGCATACGGCTTCCGGGAATTGAAGCAAGTACGGGATCATTGGGGCAGGGTTTGTCGATTGCTCAAGGCTACGCTATGGCCGCAAGGTTAGATGGGCGAAGCTCGAGGGTTTATTGCCTGATTGGTGACGGAGAGTCTCAAGAGGGTCAAGTTTGGGAAGCTGCTTTGTCCATTGCTCATCATAAACTCACAAATGTGGTGACCATTCTTGATCAAAATAAATTTCAGATTGATGGAGCCGTCAAAGACGTGATGAGCCTCGAACCCGTAGCGGATAAGTGGAAAGCCTTTGGATTTGATGTGATCGACATCAACGGCCACGACATGGGACAAATTGTAGACGCCCTTGGGAAAGCTAGAAAAAATACTTCACGACCAACTTTTATCATCGCAAACACCGTCAAAGGAAAAGGTGTGAGCTTTATGGAAAACAACAATCACTGGCACGGAGTGAGCCCCAATCCGGACGAACTCCGACGGGCACTGGCTGAGCTTGGAGGTTCGTCATGAGTTCTGCAAAGGCAACGCGCGCCAGCTTTGGCGAAGCCCTTGTTGAGTTGGGCAATGAATTTAAGAATCTAGTCGTCCTTGATGCCGATTTGAGCAAGAGCACGAAGTCCGAAGGCTTTGCCAAAAAATATCCCGACCGATTTTTTCAAATGGGAATTTCAGAAATGAATATGATCGGAGTAGCGGCGGGATTGTCTTTCACCGGGAAAGTTCCGTTTCTATGTTCCTTTGGTTGTTTTCTAACGGGCCGATTCGACACGATTCGAGTTTCGGTCGGTTACAGTCAAGCCAACGTGAGGCTCGTGGGAACTCATGCGGGAATTGGAATCGGTGAAGATGGTTACAGTCAAATGGCGCTAGAAGATATTGCCTGTCTGCGCACTTTGCCGGGGATGGCCGTTTTGCAGCCGGCCGATGATGTAGAAACTAAGCAAATGATGCGCTATTTGATGACTCATCAAGGCCCCGTATATTTAAGGCTCACACGCCAAAACTTAGACGCGGTTTCTCCAAAAAATTATAAGTTTCAGTTTGGAAAAGGTGTTGAGCTAAAATCCGGAACGGACTCGGTTATTTTTGCAACCGGTGGACTGGTGGGTAACAGTCTCAAAGCGGCCGAAGCGCTCGCAAAAGAAGGCCTTTCAGTAGGAGTGGTCAATATTCATTCTATAAAACCACTTGATGAAGACTTAGTTTTGAACTGGGCTAAACGAGTAAAACATGTGTTTACGGCAGAAGATCATAATGTCGTCGGTGGATTGGGCGGAGCTGTAGCTGAAGCCATCGCTACTCGAGGGCTTGCAACAAGGCTTACCAGAATTGGGGTTCAAGACACTTATGGTGAGAGTGGAAGCCCAGAGGCTCTTTACGAAAAGCACGGCCTCGACACTTTTGGTGTCGCTAGAACTGTTAAATCCGTACTTAAAAATTAAACTTTATTAGAAGTTTCAGTGCCTTGATTCAAAGCCTGTGTGGTTGGTTTTGCATCCAACGACTCTTTGGGTTGTTGAGCAACGTCGTCGTCACCATTTAGGCCTTGTTTGAATCCGCGAATGGCCTTTCCTAATGAATGGCCTAGATTCGGCAAGCGATTTGGTCCAAAGAAAAGTAGTACAACAATCAAAAGTAATATCAGGTGCCAAAAACTAAATGCGCCCATGGTCGCTCCTTTGCCAATGTTGGCCTCTTTACACCATAGGAATTGGGACGGCGCAAGAGGCAAAACGAAAGCCCCGCTTTCGGCGGGGCTTCGGGCATTTAAACAATGGCTACGGGCTTAATAGTTGCTGATTCTTCGGTAGCCGTAGCAGCTGCTATAACGATCATAAAAGACCTCGTATCGACGACCTTGATGACCTTCTCTTTGCCTCAAACCTTTTCGAGCACGTTCTTCGGTTTTCCATTGGACACGTGGACAACCGCGGTCTCCCTCGTTGGGGACTTGGTACCCGCCGCCATCGCCTGGCCCGTAGTCATCACAATAAGTTTCTTTGTCCATTCCGTTTTGAGCTAGCCATGGTTGCCAACGTCTCCAAGAACTGTCACAGGCTTGGGCGCCAAGAGAACAGAGGCGAGCTTGTTCATTGTCGCTGGTGTAATACGGATCGACTTGTCTTAAGAAGCTAACGGCCGATGCGATATCTTTGCGCACGACTTCACGCTCGTAACTTCCGATATTGGCCCTTCGCAACACACTTTCTAGGCCGCCTACGCGTCTCTCGAGCTCAACGCAATTGCAGTGTTTAACTCCTCCAAAGGCGTTGGATGACGCCAGTAGCGCAGCAACGAATAGAAACTTAAACATAATTTGACCCCCTGTTATTAGTTCTCCATTTTCAACTTCTGCATTTGAGTAGAGCAATGGCGGTACCAAGCAAGGCTTAGGTTCTATTTGATTTGAGAGATTCTCAGACGCTCTTTGACACTCAATTCGGGGTCGTTGGTGTTAGTTTGCACCAGGTTAATGACTCCGCCGACGCCGTCGTCTTCCGCGAGGGTCTCTGGTGCGCGGCGCGTTAATGTGCGAAGGTTCTGGTGCGAGACTGACTTGTTCATCCCAGAATTCCAAGACCGTTGGATCCAAAATCCCATCAATATGCGCCAAGTCCAAAGCCAACGGAAAGGCTTCTGAAAAAATAAGCGCGTGTCGGCGGCGGGCCCCTTTTCTTTTAAAATCAGCGACGTTACTCAGAACCTTTTGCAGAGCTAAGGCTTTTTGAACCCGAGAGATTTCCCAGGCGTGCATTCCAAGTTGTTCTTTCGTCAATCGGTTAAAGGTCTCGGTGTGAAATGACTGCGGGGGAAGTAAACTTTCAGAGTGCGATGCGTTTCGAGCGCGAAGCCATCCCAACACAAGGGTTCCCCACAGAAGGGGTGTGTCGTTGGAATCCATGAGTTGTGATTCAAGTCGAATTAGTCGATCTTCTAAAAGATCGACATTTTCTTCTCCCTCATAGACCGAATGAATTTCGCTTAACACAGTTTTCCACAAATTCAGGTCATAGCCCTCGCGAAAAGCTCTTGAGGGTGAGTGGAGTCTTAATAGCTTCAGATATTCCTCTCGTCTTCGTGGCAAAACGCTATTGGCAAGTAACGACGAGTGTTGATGCATTTGGGCCCTAAGCGCTGATTCAACGCGAAAATGCAGTTTATGTGAAAATCTCAGTGCCCTTAGAATCCGTATGGGATCTTCGGCAAGGCGGATTTGGGGATCCCCGATCATGCGGATGACGTGGTTTTCCACATCAGCTTTGCCGCCAACATAGTCAATAACCTTGTCTTCAATTGGATCAAAAAACAAAGCGTTGCAGGTGAAGTCTCTTCGAAATGCATCTTGCTCGGGAGTTCCGAAGATATTATCCCCAAAGGGAGCTCCTTCGGGAAACTCTCCCTCTTGTGGCTCTCTCCTGAAGGTGGCGACTTCATATTGTTTGTCTTCGCGTTTGACGAGTACCAAGCGAAATCTTTTTCCAATAATAAAGGAGAAGCTCAAAATCTTTCTTACTTCTTGTGGAAGAGCTGATGTGCCGATATCGAAATCCTTTGGAATGTGTCCCGCCAAAAGGTCGCGCACACATCCGCCAACAAGGTAAGCGGTGTGTCCTGCTTTTTGGAGCGCACGCACCATTCCGATAGCGTGATAATCAATGAAATCGTTTGAAAGTCTGGGTTTGTTCATAAACAAGGGCCATTTTTGCTCACAATTGATAAATGTGTCAAAATACAACTGATGAATCCAATTCTTCATTTTTCAAAATCAGGTTCTGAGGCCGCCCAAGCGCCGTGGCTTGTCTTTTTACATGGTTTGATGGGTTCATTGGCCAATTGGCGCAAGATCACGCCTGCGTTTGAGTCGAATTTTAAGATTTTGACCGTTGATCAGCGCGGTCACGGTAAGAGTTTCAAGCCCAAAACCGGATTTGCTCCCGAAGACTTCGCGGATGATCTCAGGGCGCTTTTTGATCATTTGGGTATAAAACAGGCCAATTTGGTTGGCCATTCAATGGGCGGTCGCAATGCTTTATGTTTTTCGAGCCTATATCCCGATCGTGTGGTGCGACTGGTAATCGAGGATATTAGTCCTGAAGGGATTAACAAATTGGGCGGCGGCCTGGCTCGCTTGCTGCGAGCGGTTCCAACTCCTTTTGAAACTAAAGCGAAAGCAAAATCCTATTTTATGAATGAACTGGGAGACCCTAAGCTTGGGATGTTCCTTTACACGAGCATCACGGAAACCCCTGACGGTAAAGCCGATTGGGTGGTGCCCATGAATGGCATTCTCGAAGCCCTAGAATCAGCGGCTCACCACTCCCGATGGGAGGAGTTGAAAAGTCTTAAATGCCCAACGCTAGTGATTCGAGGTGAAAGCAGTCGAGAGCTGAGCCGTGAAGATTTCGGAAGAATGATGAAAGAGAATTCAAAAGTACAAGGTATTGAAATTCAAGGAGCCGGGCACTGGGTACACTTCGATCGCCCACTCGAATTTATCGAAGCGCTCAGAAAATTTTTAAGCTCACTCTGATTTACCCGTAAGACTCGGTGTAGATCTTGTCCGCAGGAAAATTCTTGCTCAAAAGCATTTCCTTGACGGCCTTAATCATGGCGGGATTGCCACAAATATAAAACTCGGTGGGTCTCTTGAGATCGAGCTTTTCGATGTGTTCGGTCACACGACCCGACATTCCCTTCCAGCCCGCTGGAGCTGAATCGAGAACAAAATTGATCTCAAGTTTGGGAAGATTCTTTTTAAGCGCATTGAGCTCTTTTTCGTAGAAGATCTCTTTTTCGTTCCAAATGCCCATGAAAACTTTAAAGTCAGTTTCTTTATAAAGATGACCTTGGCTGGCTAACATGCTGTAGAGCGGAGCAAGTCCCGTACTGGTGCAAACGAAGACCACTTGCCCTTGCGGGGGAGTTTTAAGCAAAAACTTTCCGAACGGACCCGTATAAGAAATCTCTTCTCCGCCTTTTAAAGTTCGTACCCAGTTGGAGGCCACGCCTAGCTCGTAATGTTTTATGACCAATCGAAAGTGATCTTTGACTGTGTCCGCAGAAGCAACCGAATAGGCTCGCTGAACCATTTTTCCTTGGTGTGGAATGCTGAGCATGATGAATTGACCAGCTTTGAATGTTAAGCCCTCGCCATCGTGAGGCTTGAAGACCATTTCCTTTACAGTGGGTGTGATGTCTTTGATCTCAGTTAAAGTGCTCTTCTTCTCTTGCCGGGCCATGTGAGAAAATCCTCTGCCTTTCTTATGATTTAACGGATCGGGCCATGATGCTAGTTATCGGCAATCAGTGTCAATACTTTTAGGCTTTGCGGCGAGGCATCAAAATGCTAAAGATCCCGATGTGAAGAACTTTAATCGGCTTGCAAGACTAGACGAATATCTAAAGCTTCCTGAAAACGAGGTCGTTGAACGGATTTTGTCAAAAAAGGCAGAGTTGGGAAAACGACTCATCATCTTAGGTCACCATTATCAACGGCCTCGCATCGCGAGACTAAGCGATTTTGTTGGCGACTCATTTGGGTTGTCTGAAAAAGCTGCTAAGGCCGGTGGGGATTTTATTGTTTTTTGCGGAGTCCGTTTTATGGCCGAAAGTGCGGCCATACTTTGTCAACCACACCAAAAAGTTTTGCATCCAGATCCAGATGCTGGTTGCCCTATGGCGGACATGGCCAATATGGATCAAGTTAATGCCGCGTGGAAGGCTCTTGAAAATTGGACTGGGTCAAAAAAAATTCCGGTGACTTATATGAACTCCACCGCTGAGCTTAAAGCGTTTTGCGGCCAGAGAGATGGAATTGTTTGCACAAGCTCGAATGCCGCGAAAGCCTTTGATTGGGCATTTTCTCGAGGGGAAAAGATATTTTTCTTTCCCGATGAACATTTAGGGCGCAATACGGCAAAGAAAATGGGAATTACGGGCGCTGATGTGGTGGTGTGGGATCCCGCGAAAACTAATGGCGGGCTCAGCCAAGATGAGGTCAAGCGGGCCCGTGTGATTCTGTGGGCAGGTTTTTGTCCGGTGCACATGGAGTTTAAGCTCAAAGATATTCAGCACGTCCGACATTTTTATCCCGGATGCAAAGTCGTCGTTCATCCCGAGTGCGAAAAAGAGGTGGTTGATGCGGCAGATGCTTCAGGGAGCACCGAATTTATCGTTAAGTATGTGGCCGAACTTCCTGATGGAGAAACGGTCTTTGTTGGAACCGAAGTTAATCTCATCACGAGACTCGCCCAAGATAACCCTAGGAAAAAGGTGTTCAAGCTTCAAAGAAGCCTTTGCCTCACGATGTATCAGATCAATTTGGCCAACCTGGCCTACACCCTGGACCATTTAGATGAACTTGAGCCCGTAGAATTGAGCCCCTCGGTCAAGGCCGGAGCCAAAACTGCCCTTGATCGGATGCTTCAATTGGTCTAATATTTAATGCAGGGCAGTAAAATTTTCAAAATTGCTTCAAGCACTCGAAAATGCGATAGAAATGAGTATTCTACTGAGTGTTTGAATTTTAACTATGTTCGTTAGGATGATTTTTTGAAATTCACAGAGTTGGATCTCAGCCCGCCCTTACTGCAGGCGTTAGAGCAAGTTGGTTTTGCCGAAACAACACCCATACAGGAATTAGTCATTCCTCAGGTCCTCATTGGTAAGGATGTATCGGGTCTTGCTCAAACGGGTACGGGCAAAACTGGTGCCTTTGTTATTCCGCTCATCGACAGAATCATTAGGTGCCGAAACGGCGAGCAAGGACCTCGCGTTCCGGGTAATTGGCGCAAAAACTCTTATGTGCTTGTTTTGGTTCCGACTCGCGAACTCGCGCAACAAGTCGAAGAGTGTATTTCCAAAATGGGTTCGACAAGCCAAATGCGTTCGGTGGTTATCGTGGGTGGAAGCTCTTACGACGATCAACGACGAGCTCTTAGAGAGGGCGTTGAGTTTGTGGTTGGAACTCCTGGACGGGTTTTGGATCTCTATAAGACCCACGATCTCGATCTCAATGGGGTGGCCTGCATTGTCTTTGACGAAGCCGATCGCATGTTCGATATGGGCTTTAGAGACGATATGAAATTTATCTTAAGACGCGTGCCTCGCGATCGTCAGTTTTTGCTCTTTAGTGCCACTCTGAATTTCGATGTGCTCAATACCGCTTACCAATTTGGTTCAGAGCCAGTGGAATTTAACGTCAGCCGCGACAAGGCCACAGCAGAAGGTGTTGAACACGAAATTCTACATATTGGCCAATTGGATAAGCCGAAATTTTTGCTTTCGATTTTGAAAAAGCAAAATCCGAAGCAGTGCATGGTGTTCAGTAATTTTAAACATCAAGTTTCGCGTATCGCTAAGTTCTTAAGACTTAACGGACTTGAAGCCATAGAAATGAGCTCGCTTCTCACTCAAGCCCAAAGAAATAAAGTGTTTGACGCTTTTAGAACGGGTGAAAAATCCATTCTCGTTGCGACAGATGTAGCGGCTCGAGGATTAGACATTAAAGGTGTTGATCTTGTAATCAATTTTGATTTGCCTGACGATCCCGAAGGTTACGTGCATCGAATTGGCCGAACGGGACGTGCGGGTACTACGGGTAAGGCCATTGGACTTGTCAGCGATCGCGATGTGGAAGCTCTTCAGCGAATCGAAACGTATTTAAAAGACAAAGTGAAAACAGGTTGGATGGAAGACACCGATCTGATTCAAGAGTTTAAACCATTTCCAACTCATGACGATCGACCAGCGGATGGCAACGGCCCGAAGCGTTTTCAATCAGGCGGAAACGGACCAAGGAGAGGCCCACAGCAACATGCGCCGCGTCCTCCGCGCCAAGGAAAACCCCATCCGCCAAGACGAGAGACTCCTTCGGTTCCGAGTGGTCACGGTCAAGTGGCTGACGGTACTTCGCGAGTTGGGCCTCATGAACATCGTGATCGCCGCCTTGGTCGCCATGGAAGTCGCAGCGGAACAGCAAAAGCGCATAGTCAAGATCAGACACAGGGTCAAAAGCCCCACGGTCAAAAACATCATCGGCCTCACCGCCAACACAAGCCCCATCAACAAAACGGAAGCGGCCATCAGGCGGCTCCACTCAAGCGTCGCCCCTTAACAGGTAGCAAAGATGCTCCAAAATCGAGTTCTGAAATTGTGAAGAAAGTTAAAGGGTTTTTCTCAAGGCTTTTCAGATAATCTTGACGAAGACAAAATCTGCTGACAAGCCTCCCAAGCTTTTTGAAATTGTGAGCGGGTGGCTGAGCAAGTAAAAATCCACATTTCTTTATTTTTGGCCACGAGAAATTGTCTCAACCGTCGATCCGAAACGGTGCTGGTGAGCTCAAGATCATAGCCCGAGAGCGACCCATAGGTGGCAGCTTTAGATTGTTTGACCTCGTATCCAAATTTTGGAAATTCCTTAATCCACTTTTCGGCATAAGCTTGGGCGCTTGATGAGTCTTGGCGATCGATTCGCCAGCTTAAAGTGCTTTGCGCTCCATCGACGACTTGCGGAGCGCGCGCCACCACAAGCAATTCGGTTTCACGATTTTCCGAGGCAGCAATATCATCACCGCTAAAGAACTCCCACTTAGTCGCCTCTGTTCTTAGGTCTAGCTTTCTTTTTGGGTCTGAAAACGAGTTGGGTGAGGTCGCGGCAAACGCAATGCATTGACCCATAGTCAATAGGCTGAAAAACAATAATGGCAATCCGGTTTTCATAGACTATCGCTCCTTGAAGGGTCCATTCGTCCAGTCCATTTATATTATTGACCTCACCGTATAGTTGCAACCCCGGACTGCCGATAATTTCTAAGCATGAGACATCTCTTTGTTTTTATCATCTTGGCCCTCATTTACTTACCCGTCCACGGTGCCAAAAAAGGCGTTACCCTTCAAAGGGGTAGTTACGTTTTGGTTCGATTTGAGTCTTTTACGCTGGGAACGAGGCCCGCGGTGCCCAATTTTATGGGAACCGGAGACTATGCGTTTCGCGTGCCGCCTGATGAGCGCACGTGCAAAGCAAGCATGCTGAGTATTTGCTACGATGCGATTGCAAAGGGCTACGATGAGCATGGCGCCGTTCGAGCTTGGATTCCCAGAAACTCGCAGATAATTGACTGTGGTCCAAAGTCATCAGGGTCGGAGTGCGACAATCGGGCTGATATTGAACGTCCCGGATGGCGCTATGTGAGAGTTCATTATATTGCCGTGGATCCCGAGTATGAAAGCGGTCGCTACTTTGAAGTGGTCAAATACCTTTGGGTGAGAGAAAGTCCCGATCTCAAAACTGGAGATCCAGGGATAGTTGGAATTCGTCGTTCGGTAGGGCCGGGATCAGATCCCAATAATGCAAAAATTTCGGCTTGTACTAGCGGCTGTGGGCCAAAGGATGAAGCTAAGTCTCTTGTGACATCAGTTTGGGACATTTTTGGAAAGCTTTTGCCCAGACAAAATCCAACACTTCCTCCTGTAGGGTTGCCAAGTCCCGAGCCGGGCCCCCAAAGAACAAGGACACCACTTGATGAGCGGGTCGGGGAAGTAAAAGGGGGCTTACCAAGCCCATTGAAGAGCATCGGGTTGGCTGTTCCAAAAGTTGATTTGTCTGGCGATTTCACTTCTGGGCTTGAGGGCCCTTTGCCACCGGTTTGTCGCAGCTTAGCGTTAAAATCTGAAAAGGCGCTTATGCAAAATTGGAGACTCAAAGAGCCCAGTCAAAAAACTGATCTCGTGAATTTATATGAAACCGATGTGACCTTTCGTTATACTCAGCGCACAGTTAGCTCTAAGACGAAGAAAAGTGATGTTTGTGAATTAAAGCTTGAAAGCTGTGGCGATGAACAAGCTCCCCACGGATTAAGGCTGGCTCAATTGGCTATCCAGGGGCGAGCGATGAGTAGTGATGCCTGCGGCACGCTTGTCACCCAATGGTATGAACGATGCTCTCCAAAAATTGAAACCGAAAATGGAGAGGTTCCACTTGCACTGATCCCTCCAAGGGAACGGGCGCGTTCGGTTTTACATTCGCTTCCGGAAATTCAAGCGTCACTCAAAGGCCATTTGTCGAATACAAAAATGGCCTTGGGAGCCATCAATGCAAAGTTGGAACCGGCGGATTTAGCGGTTTGCATTATCGCCTGGGAAATGCCTTTTTGGGATCATACTAGAATGAAAACCGGAGTGTGTAGTTCAAGAGGAGCACCGTGGGATTTGCCTTCAGATTATGGATTACCCCAAATTATAGGCCCCGTTCCTTTCGATACCTTGAACAAATTTGCTGGAGCAAGAGCATCGGACCCTGCTTCATTTAAAGACATAAATGAATTTTTCAGTGAGTCCCGAATAGAGGCGGTTCGTGATAGCTATGCTGATCCGAGATGGAGCGGTCACGGGTCGTATATAGCATTAGGGCAGCAGGCCAAGACCAAGGCGGAGCGAGAGCTTATTGCACAAGGTCGGAGGCAAATGTTCTATATGAGAAATGACGCGGGAAAACGGCATAGCACCGCTGAACATTACATGATCGGAGACGATCGAGACATTCAGCTTAAAATGATGTTGATGTTGATAGAATGGAAAATGGACACAGCGAGAAATGTATTTAGCGGAAATGACGGTAAATCGCGACTGTCTGCCCTTAAGCTTGGAATAAAAAACTATGATGGACATGCTAAAATTGAAAAATACGTGGCGGATAAATTGGCATGTATGAACAACATTCTAAAAATCCGGCAATCAAGCTTGTCAGCAAGGGAAAAGGAAGAGCGAATTTTAGATATTCTAACGAAGCGTTCTCCTAGGGAGGGTCCATGGAAAAAGTAATCGCCTTGTTCTTGTTTTCATTGTTTATGCATTGCCATTGGGCGATGGCACAAACCGCCGTCGAATCAGATCCTATTTCAATTAAAGGGTCGGGGTATGAGGCAAGAGTTGTTGAGGGGCAGTATGGTATTCCGGGACGACAATTTGATGCGGTCGACTTTTACGTTAAGGCTTCAGGAAAAAAGTTTTTAACATTCAAGGCTCAAGATGGTGCGAGCTTTCTTTCGGTTCGCTACTATCAACCAAAAGATTCTTCTAAAGAGTACTTTTTAACCTTGTGGCTTCATGGTGCCAATCACGTCGTTCTTAAGATTATTGAAGCAAAAGAAAACGGGGGGCAAGTTTTTGAGCTGTTTTCTCGGTCTGATATGAAGGTGAAGGTTAAAAACGGCTTGGTATTCATTGACTATGAAGAAGATCTCACTTCTGAAGAAGTGCCAGAAACAGCTGAACGATTTAAGAGTCGATCGGCCACTTGGGACCCCGTGAATGGCCTTGTTGAATTGCCTAGGGGGCGGGAGCCTCAGGCTCGCAAGAAGAAGGCTCTGAAAAAATAGTCATATAGACATGGCTGACACCGGTGCGAAAACTCACAAAGAGCATCTGTTTGCCATCTTTTGAAAGACTCGGCATCCAATCAACACCTTCCATATACGTCAAGCGCTTAAGGCAAGTTCCGTCGGCGTTGATCGAATAAATTTCAAAATTGTCATCTTCGAGCCGATTGCTTGCAAACACGATCCTCTTGGAGTCAGCGGTCCAGGTGGGAAATAAGTTATGGCCCCGGGTCGTAATAATTGATTGCTTCTTACCATTTTGATCGGCGACGACAATTTGAGGTGTTTTTGATCGCAGTGTTACCCAGGCAAGTTTTTTGCCGTTGGGTGATGGCGATGCGAAGCCATCAAAACCGGATGTTTGTGAAATATTTATTTCGTGAGAACCGTCTTTTAAAAAAACATCAAAATCGTCCTTTGCATATCGAGTAAAGTAGATTTGGCCCGCCCTACCGTTAGAAGGTTCGCCGTCGTAGCCGGGCTTTTTTGTTAACCGTTGAATTTTGCTTCCATCGGGTTCACAAACATAGAGTTCGGCACCTAAAGCGGCAAGTTCAAACTGCCCTTTGTAAAAGAGCGGATAGGTCGGTGGTTGAGAAGTTTCACGCTCTTTTGATTCGTCGGTTGTTGATGAGTAAAGAATGCGCTGCTTGTCGAGCGCAAAGCTGACGCGATGAGATTCACCATCATTATAAGTCAAGCGACGCTCTCGCTTGGTTGAAAGATGGGTTACGTAAATTTGTGATTTTTCATGCGACGGTCTATGGGAGCTTTCAAAATAAACGGATTTCCCATCTAGAGAAAACGTGGGAAATCGATTTTGACCTATCATTGTTAATTGAGTCACGACCGGGACGGAGTAATCCGGTGGAGTGGGCAAGGGGTCTTCAATGAGAGTTGTGCCTTTTAGCGAAGGCGCACAGGCAATTAGAATAAAAGTCGCGCAAACAATTAGAAAAAATGGCGGTCTCACTTTTTTAGTGTCTCAAAGATCTTGGGTGAAGTTCAACACCTTGTGGACAACCGAACTAACGCCTAGTTTGTGGACTTGAGACGGGTCGATCCAGGTCCAGTGCTTGGAAGCTTTTTGAGGCGACTTCTTCTTAATGAAAACAAAAATCCTGTGATGGGTAATGGAGTGGGTGAAGTGAAATTTTTTAGGCTGTTTTGTTTTAAGCTTTACGGCCGTTCCAGGCAGTACCCAAGAGTTTTTAAGCCAGGGCGTGCCGTTAGAGTTTTTAACAAGGGCTAGCTTCTTATTTTTCGAACACAAAATAATTTGCCACAGCCAGGGTTCTTGTTTTTTCTTCTTTGATTTGACCGGTAACAGGTGCTGATTTTGATTCTTAAAACTTAGACAATTTTGGCGAATCGGGCAAAGCAGACACGATGGATTTTTGGGGGTGCATATGGTGGCACCTAACTCCATAACGGCCTGATTAAATGTCCCAGGGGAGTTCTTGGTCAAAAGGGATTGAGCCAATTTTCTTATGTCGGCCACCGTTGAGGGTTTTGAAATATCTTGGTTAATACTCTTTAATCGCGTGATCACCCTTAGTACGTTGCCATCTACACAGGCGACGGGTTCATTAAAGGCAATGCTTGCAACTGCCGCTGCCGTGTAAGGGCCAACTCCTGGCAGTTCAAGCAATTGGTCATAGGTTTGGGGTAGCTGGTGGCGAACCAAGCGTGCGAGTTTGATCAGATTTCGCGGGCGGGTGTAATATCCCAGCCCAGACCAAAGGCTTAAGACTTCGTCATCTTGAGCGCGCGCGAGACTTGTCAGGGTTGGGAAGCGTTTTAGAAACCGTTCAAAGTAGGGAATGACAACCCGCACCGTGGTTTGCTGTAGCATAAGCTCAGAAATCAAGATGGCGTATGGGTCCCTGAGAGCTCTCCATGGGAGTGGGCGTTTATTTTGCTGATACCACAAAATGAGTTTTTCACCAATTGAAGGCATTGACCTTAGGGTTTAATCAAAAGGAAAATAGAAAGCTATGGAATTTAAACCGTTAGATGGAAGAGTTTTTCCGAGATTTTCTGGCCTTAAAACGTTTTTTAGACTTCCGGTCGCTGAAATTTCCGATGACTTTGATGTCGCTATTTTTGGAGTGCCGTTTGATGGCGGAGCCAGCTATCGTGTTGGTCAAAGGTTTTCGCCCAGTAAAATTCGAGAGGTCAGTAGCCTTGGGCGAGGGTATCACTGGAGTCGCGACGCTCATTTTTCAAAATCGTTAAAAGTTGCTGATGTTGGAGACTCACCGACTGTTCCGATTGATATTCAACAAACCTACTAAAATGTTTAAAAATTTGTTTCAAGTATTGTGAAAACAAAAAAAAGATTTATTGGTGTGGGTGTTGATCATTCCGTTACTCTTCCGTCGCTTCGAGCGCTGAAGAAGCAACTTAAAACGCCTCTGGCTTTAATACACTTCGATGCCCATTTTGATTCTTATCCACCGGCCTGGGATTGTGACTTTCATCATGGAACATTTGTCAGACACGCGGTTCAAGAGGGTCTCATTGACCCGAAACTTTCCCTACAAATCGGAATTCGAGGACCATTTTCTGTAAAAGAAGATGCAGCATTTTCAGAAAAACACGGAATAACGGTATGGGCCATGGAGGAGATCAGAAAGGCCGGCGTAGAAGGACTCGTTAAAAAATGGCCCAGCTTCGGAAATACTCCGGTGTTTTTAAGCTTTGATGTCGATTGCGTTGACCCCTCGCAAGCCCCGGGCACTGGTACTCCGGTTATTGGAGGGATGACTACTTATGAAGTGCAGCAGTTTTTAAGAAGTCTTCCTAAAATCAATCTTGTGGGAGCCGATGTTGTTGAGGTTATCCCGGCGTATGACCCGTCCGAGATTACAAGTTTATTAGCAGTGGATGTGATGTTCGAGATTCTGAGTCATATGTCATTGTAGGAGGAGATCATGAACGAGAATCCTTTTGATGTTTTCGTGGCGCTCGACGGCCCGGTGTTAAACGGGTTCGAAGGGCCTGCTGGGGTATTAAGACTTAGATATTTTCCAAACCATTCGTATGAAGTGAAGGTCAAATTTTTTGATGGAGCTGCGGGTGGGCATGCTGTGCAAATCAATAAAGAAGGCACAATCGGGTACCTCGGAGGGCTCGCGCGTTGTGGCATTTTCTTCGACACAAAAACGCTCGAGGTTATTAAGCGCTTTTCGACCACCAATTACGGTTCCATTACGGTTCCTTATGAGAGCCAAACTCACGTTGTCTTTTTAACCGAGCGAACCTTTATAACCTCAATCCGGGGGCGCTTTTATAAGGTGAATATTGATGACACTGATAACGGTGAAGATCTGGGGCCACACAATTGCGCATTACCTCATGCGGTTAAACTCTCACCCTCGGGGCGTTATCTTTTTTACGGAGTCATGGATCACGATCTAAAAGGGTATGTGCGACAATTTGGAATTTTTGATCTTCAAGAGCCAGATCCACAAAAGCGAGCTCGCGTGATCGGGTTGGACGATACCGCTTGGCACTTTGCGATGCATCCAAAAGAAGACATCATTTATGCAGTTTCCGAATGTTACGACCCTCAACCAGGAATCGGGGTTCCGTATGATTTTAACAATTTCGTTATTAGTTATCGGAAAAATTATGCTTGGAAAATCGATGGCCGAACGGGAAAAGAATTGGCCAAAGTTGTCATTCCTGCGTTTTTACCAAGTCATCTCACCAGTGACGTTGTCGTGATGGCTGACGAAAACGATACGATATATTACAACAGCTGCGCATCGAGTACGATTACCGGAGTGCAGTTTAAAACTTCTAAAGTCTGGCACATTGATGAGAAAGTGACGTTTTGGTATGTTCTTTTTCACCCCGGTGTTTGGCGGGCGGCTCTTGAAAATCTTCTTGAGGCGGCGACTCGTGCGCATTTATTTGGAAGTACCCATGTGCTTTTAAAGGCCCTTCGAACCTCGCGCGGAAGTCTCGTCGACGGAAGTTACGGCCTGCAGTTAAGCCCCGACGGTAAACTCATGTTTTCTGCTCACCGAGGACTCAATCAAATTTGGGTTTATGATTTTCCTAGCTTTAAATTGCGAAAAAAAATCAAACTTCCGCCGGCGCGGAAGTTTTTCAAACCCTATTTGGGAATTTTTGCCGACTATCGATTGGGCATGCATCACGCCTACCTTTCAAAAGCATCGGCTAATAGGTAGATCAAAAATTTGAAGTGAAATGAATCCCCGTATTCTTTTGTGAACAATGAAAACTCTGTAGTGTTTTTTCGTTATTGCCTCTCATGGCATGGTTTGCAGTTAAGGCGAGCAGATTCATTCCGTATTTTTGAGAGAGGTCGCCGATGAGGTTATTACATAAATCTATTTTAGGGGCCGCACTGAGCTTGGCGCTCATGTTAGATGCGTCGGATGCATTGGCGCAATCAACGCATAGTTATGCCAAGAATCCAATAGATATTCAGAAGTATTGCGTTGAAAAATTTAGTCCGTCCGCCCAAGCCGTACTATTCAAGAATGTTCATTCCTTAGAGGTTTGGGCGTGTCAGCGTGATCTTGGTGGGCTTATTAGGTATGTAACCCTTAATCTTGATCAAGTATGTGAGAGGCAGTATGGAGAGCTTTCCATTGGGGCGGGCTGTGATTCAGATCAAAATCCGAGGTCCTGTTCCTGCATCGTCAGGCGCTAGGGATTAATTTTGGAAGAGAGGTGACTATGATCAATAAAATGTTTTTTCTAACGTTAGTGTTATTCGCAAGTCATGCAAATGCTTGGCTTAACAAATGTACAGGAGAGCTCAGTTTTCCTGATTTGGGTCTCAGTATACCCATTGAAGCTCTGATTGAGGCACCAGGTTCGGTTTTCTCAGAGCAAAAAGAGGTAAGTGCCAGGATGACATTGGGCTATGGCGATCCGATTGTCTTTGAATCAGTGACTCAAAATGGTTCAGAGCTCCAATTTGAATTGAGAATTCTTGAGCAAGATCTTCTCGGCCCCAACCCCGTGGTTTTGACTTTGAGCTTTGACATTGAAACGGAAAAGGCCCGAGTCAATCTTGATAAAAACGGTGCGGAAGGTCTTGAGTCTGACCTTGAATGTCGTCCCTTACCAAAGGTTCTTTGAGGTCAAATGAGGACCATTATAAAATCTTTCGCTCTTTTGACTTTTTATTCATCGGTTGTTTTTGGTGATGCTCAGTCAGCTTCTTATTTATGTCAAACCCGTCATATCCGGTCGTGGTTGATTATTAATCTTAATGTCAATGGGAGTCACGAAGCTGACCTCGATTTTACTCAATTAGTTAAAGACACGGGCCAAAGTCAACTTCCCTTTAAATATTGCCTTAGCTGCACCGATGAATCCGCGGGCGATTCAATTGTTTTTGAGAGCTCATCCGGTGGCGATAACCCGTTAAGGACTTACCGTGTTATGTTTGTGACTGGACGAGCCCACGCTTATCTCACCATTTCGGAGCCCGACAAGCCAAATCTTGACTTTGAATTTATATGTGTCAAGCGAAAGCCCGGGGAGTTTATCACCTTTCATTTTAAAAATTAATATTGGAGGATTTAATGGATCGCTTTGGTTTAAATTTCTTGGTGTTCTTAGGCATGAGTCTTTCGCTTGGTTTCAGTGCTCACGCAGGGGAGCTAATTTGCGAGTCTAGTAAGTTTCCAGGAAAGTTAACAGTTAGGTTGGATCGCCATGATGACCGTCGTTCAGAAGCACTTTTAGAGTTGTCAACTGGTCCAGCAGGAACGATCGGGATCAAACTGTTTCAAGTTTTTTCAAGTGACCAAGACAATGGCGAAATCGGCCCCTACGATGTTTTTCAAAATACCCTTGATAACGGTGATCAATCGACTCTCATTCAAGTTGTTTATGAACGACAACGCCTTTTGGCTGTTTTGACTATTGAAAAAGGTGGGGGCAAGAAGCCCCAAGGCCTAATTTTAAGCTGCATACGAGTTGAAAACTGATTTGGTGTCAGAAATTAATGTAGGTTCTTAACTTAAACGCAAAATAAACGAAGGGGAGTAATATGCAAAAGACTTTGGTGAGTTTAATTTTATTAATAGGGGTCGGAATTTCCCTGGCGGGTTCCGTTGGAAACGCCATGAGCGGTGTTTTCTGTGTCGGATTGCAGCGCGACGGCTCTCCAACCTTCTTTTTAGTGAAATCGCTGCTGCCCGAATTGAACAACGACATCGTGATCCCCGATAGCCCTGAGGCGCAAATTAAAATCGGCGATGCTCCGTTTGTTAAAATGAACTTTGTCTTATTAGATGGAGAAACATGGGTCTTTGAATCAGCGAGGACTGATGTGATCATTACTTTGCGAATTAGACCAGACTATTCAGAGGGTGTCGTAATATTATCTGACGCTGTAAGAAAAACTGAAGTGAGCCTGGTATGTTTGGTAGAATAGTCGCTGGCCTGATTACACTATTATTAGCTCCTAAATTAAGCGCTGAGAACTTTGCTTGCGGTTCGGGGCGGACTCACTGGTTTTTTAAAGTCATTGTTGAAGTTGATTTTCTTAATGTCTCGAGGTCAAAGGCGACGGCCATTAAGTGGAATAGAGTTGATCAGGATTTTTATTATCAGCACCATCTTTATGCTTCTGATACTGATAATGAAAAAACTCTGACGATCAGTTTCAAGCCTTCCCAAGAGGCGGCCCGACTTCTTTTTGTGCCCTCTCGGGGCTTACTCTACTACATTGCCAATGACTGGGACCAAGTTTATTACGAAGATCCATTCGACTGTGTGCCTATTTAATTTTGGGCTTATTTTCTTTAGAAATTTCGTACAATCCGTGAAATGAGATTGGGAAACGCCAAGTATAGAGAGTACATCCAGCGTAATAACAAAGGACGAATGATAAGAAGTTTTTCTTTTTCAATTCCTCGAGCAATTATTTCTCCTGCTTCGTCTTCAGATAGAGTTTTTAGAATTCTTGAAATTCCCGGAATCCGCTCTTCGCTACCTGGATTTGCTGTCCAATAGGTGCTTGCGACCTTTCCTGGCATGGCCAACAGGACCTTGATTTTACTCTTATTGAGATCCGAACGAAGGGCTTCGGTAAGTCCGCGCATTGCCCAGCGCGCTACGGAATAACTCGTTGAGTGTGGAAAGGGCACTAATGATGCTGGTGACGTGAGGTTAACAATTATTCCGGAATTTCGCTTTCGCATTGAAGTAATAAAACTCTGAGTCACATTGAAGGCTGCAAAATAAGGAAGCGCAGTCATCTCATGAAGGTCTTTGACGGTTGTCTCGGAAATATCAATAAATCGGCCGCTACCAGCGTTATTCACTATTAAATCAGGGCAACCTTGATTTAATAGAATTTGAGCACATGCCTGCCGAGTTTTTTCGCCGTCAGAGAGATCCGCTGAAACCACGACACAAAATTCTGCTCCCACGCCACGGCACTGTCTTTGTACTTCATCGAGTTCTTGGCGTGAGCGAGCGATGAGAATGAGATTTGCCCCTCTTCGGGCGCAAGCTCGTGCAACGGCCGCTCCAATGCCTCGCGAGGCGCCTGTGACCAATACTGTTTTTCCGCTCAGCTTCATCTCAATCTCCGCGATTAAAGCAATTCAAATACTTTTGATGCGGCCTTTTCCGCCTTCGCGCTCTCAGGGCCTGCGCCTTGAGCAAAATCAGGACGCCCTCCCCCTTTTCCGCCCATGACGGCCGCAACTTCTTTAAGAATATTTCCCGCGTGATATTTTTGAACCAAATCTCTTGTCACAGTCACGACAATGGGGCTTGGGCCACCCTCCTCATTTTTGCCAATAAGGACGATGATCCCTGATCGCACTTTATCTTTAATTTTGTCAGTCAGTGAGCTCAAAACCTCGCGGTCTGATACTTCGACAACCGCACTGACGACGTTTGCTCCACCGATTTGACGACTCAATTTAATAATGTCATCGAGATTCGTACTTTGGCCTTGAGTAACGGCACTTTTAAAATCTTTTTCCAACTTCTTAATTTGTTCGGTTAGTTTTTTGACTCGTTCAGGTGCCTTTCCTGGCTCAACCCTTAAGTGTTCTTCCAGCTCGCCCAACTGGTCGTGTCGCTCCATTAAAAAGTGGACAGCTCGCTGACCCGTTATAGCTTCTATCCGTCTTACCCCACTTGAAACTCCACCTTCACTCATGATCTTGAAAATCCGAATGTCGGCCGTATTGCGAACGTGTGTTCCGCCGCAAAGTTCTTGAGAAAATTCCCCCATCTTGATGACGCGCACATCGTTGCCATACTTCTCGCCAAAAAGGGCCATGGCTCCGTCCTTGATGGCATTGTCATAACTAACAACCCGAGAATCGACTTCACGAGCGGACGCGATTTCATCATTGACCAGAGTTTCAATTTGATGGAGCTCGGCACGCGAAAGTGGTTTGGGATGTGTAAAATCAAATCGAAGTCTGGGGGCTTCCACAAGACTTCCTGCTTGAGTGACGTGATCGCCTAAAACTTTTCTGAGCGCTGCGTGCAGAAGATGGGTGGCGCTGTGATTCTGCATGGTTGAAAGTCGCGATTGATCAACGCGACAAGTTACAGTTGCCCCAGTTTTTAAGCTTCCGGACTTTACTTTGACGATGTGAAAGAAAACGTCATTGATTTTCTTTGTATCCATCACTTGAGCTTCGAAGCCCTTGCCCGAAATAAGCCCTGTATCGCCCACTTGACCGCCGCTCTCGGCATAAAAAGTAGTTTGATCCAAAACAATGGCGCCTTTATCAAC
Organism: Oligoflexia bacterium; assembly: GCA_020847095.1. GTDB lineage: Bacteria > Bdellovibrionota > Bdellovibrionia > JABDDW01 > JABDDW01 > JADLCR01. Next base: position 49,484 of record JADLCR010000055.1, read on the forward strand.
AATTTGCTGCACCTTGCCCGTTGAATCAACAAGGTCCAAAATTTTACTTTCACACTGAAGGCCGTCGTAACCGAGAAAGTGCGTTTTTGAAAGGGTTGAGGCAGCCTTGATCATCTGAGGCTGAAGCGAGTCCCCCTCAGATCCGCCCCTCCAGCTGGCCTTGGCCACTTGGCGACTTTCATTCATCAATTGTTCAAAGCCTTCGGCATCGATAGAAAATCCCTTTTCTTTTGCCATGAGGCTCGTGAGATCTACCGGAAATCCATAGGTATCGTAGAGCTTGAAAACGACATCTCCAGGCACGGTCTTTTTACCTTTGATTTCAGTTAGGGCTGCGTTTAGAAGTTCAGTCCCTTTGCCTAAGGTTTGGTTAAAGCGTTCTTCTTCAGCACTTATTGTAGAAACAATGAAACTCTCTCGCGATCTCAACTCCGGGTAGGCATCGCTCATGGTTCGAATGAGTTCTTGTGCTACTGGGACAAAAAGAGACTTGTTTGTAAGTTTGTGGCCATAACGAATTCCCCGTCGCATGATTCGCCTCAATACATATCCTTGCCCTTCGTTACTTGGCAAAATGCCGTCAGCGATCAGAAAAGTTGTTGATCGAATATGGTCGGCAACCACGCGCATTGCTGTGTTGAGTTCTTCAGTTTTGGCGTTCTTTGGATCGGCTTTTTGAGTATCACTCAGTGTCACGTATTTGTGTTGGCTGTGGCGCTCCATGATCGTAAAAAGGTCAGTGAAGAGGTCGGTTTGGTAGTTACTTGGAACCTTTTGCATAACGGCGCTCAATCGCTCAAGGCCCGATCCCGTATCGATGGAAGGTTTTGGAAGTGGAGTTAGCTTTCCTTTTTCGTCGCGGTTGAACTGCATAAAAACCAAGTTCCAAATTTCAACAAAACGATCGCAGCTGCATCCCACCTTGCAGTCTTTTTTGCCACAGCCGTTCTCAGGTCCGTGATCGTAAAAGATTTCGCTACAAGGACCGCAGGGGCCAGTGTCACCCATTTGCCAAAAGTTATCTTTCTCATCAAACCGGCTGATTTTTTTGGCATCCACTTTCTCTTGCTTGTTCCAAATTTCAAAGGCCTCATCATCGTCGCGAAAAACGGTGACATAGAGTTTTTCTTTGGGAATCTTAAGATCAGAAGTTAAAAACTCCCAGGCAAAGCGAATGGCGTCTTTTTTGAAATAATCTCCAAAAGAAAAGTTACCCAACATTTCAAAAAACGTATGGTGACGGCTTGTGTACCCAACGTTTTCAAGGTCGTTGTGCTTTCCTCCGGCGCGCAAACATTTTTGGCTCGTGGTTGCCCGTGAGTAGTTGCGTTTTTCTAGTCCCAAAAAAACATTTTTAAATTGAACCATTCCGGAGTTGGTGAACAAAAGGGTCGGGTCATTGTCTGGAACAAGCCTGGAGCTTGCGACGTGAGCATGGTTGTGCTTTTTGAAATACTCGATAAATCGGTTTCTAACTTCTGAGCCCTTCATTGATTTCTCCGTGCTTGATTAAGAACAGTTGCCACAACCGTAGTTGAAAATCCACGAGAAGCCAGTGATCGGGCGACTTTGGCGCGTTCCGTTTGGGTTTTTGGTGTGATTCCCCTGAATTTCTTTTCCAAAAACCGTTTAGCTGCTTCTAATTGGGCCTCATGAGAGACAACCTGGGCCTGCGGAAGCCCGCGCTTTTTCAATTGAAGTTGAATATATCGTTGCCCCTTACCTTGAAACTGCCAACCGGATGCTAGACGATCGGCAAGCACCTGTTCGTCAATGAGATACCGTAAACTCCTAAGTTCTTCGATCAGCGCTTTAAATAGGTCATGGGAAAAAAATGGCTTTCTCGAAAGTTTGGCTTTGAGTTCGGCGGTCGAGTGATCGCGACGAACCAGGAGTCGTAGCGCCGACGCCTTGAGTTTAAAATAGATTTCCTTTTCACTAAGTTCAGTTGTCATCGTCAGGATCCTCATCGGGTGGTGTGTTTTCACCTTTGATTCGAGGCATCGTTTGAAGTTCAACTCCCGGAATCGTTGGAATCGGAATGCTGGTCTTATCAAACTTATCCCACTTCTTGCCTTCCATGGTTTGAACGCCACGCCATTGAAGTTCAAATTCTTCAGGATTAGTTGAGGTGGCTTTTGCTTCGTCAAAGCTAATGAGTTTTCGATACAACAAACTCAGTAAGCTTTGATCAAAAGTTTGAGACTCCAAAGTATGAACGCCGTCTTGAATCGCCAACGGAATTTCGCGTGTTTTGGCCGGCGTGACAATCATGTCTTTGATTCGAGCATTGACGATCATCACCTCAACGGCGGGTATTTGGCCCTTTTTTTCTGCTTTTGGAACGAGTCGTTGGCTGATAACCGCTTTGAGGTTTGCGGCCAGTTGATATCGAATTTGCATTTGCTCGTGCGGGTCAAACACACTGACGATGCGATTGACGGTTTCAGTAGCGTCGGTGGTGTGTAAGGTCGAAAATACTAAGTGTCCCGTTTCTGCGGCCAACAAAGCAGTACGAATGGTTTCAACATCACGCATTTCGCCCACAAAAATAATATCTGGATCTTGACGTAACGATTGGCGAAGGGCCAATGAGAAATTTGGAGTGTCGAGCCCGAGTTCTCTTTGGTTAATGATGCTCTTGCGGTCTTTGATGAGGTACTCGATGGGATCTTCGATAGTCAAAATATGGCAGTTGCGATGGCTATTTATGAAATCGAGCATGGAAGCCAAGGTGGTGGATTTTCCGCTACCGGTCATGCCTGTAACGAGCACGAGTCCACGCTCATAAGCCGTTATTTTTTTGATGACCGGCGGAAGTTCGAGATCTTCAATGGTTCGAATTTGAAATGGTATGGAGCGAATAACCATTCCCACTGAGCCGCGTTGTTGAAAAATATTGATTCGAAATCGACCAAGTCCCGGCACTCCATAACCCATGTCGACTTCGTGGGTTTCATTAAATTTATTTTGGTGTGTCGGGCTCATGATGGACCGGGACATGCGCTCGATTTGTTCGCCGGTCAAGCGGGGGGCTTGTTTGTCCATGGGGACCAAGCGACCATGAACGCGAAATACAGGCATGACGCCATGTTTCAAGTGGATATCACTAGCGCCAACATGCACCGCTTTTGAGAGAATTTCATTTAGTTCCATGGTGACAACACGATACCCCAAAAGCCGATTTTAGACAAAAAAATACCCCCTGGGGTTTTGCGATCTCCAGGGGGTTTAGGGTCGTTAGGCTTGAGAGCTTACTTCTTTGTTGGAGCCTTCTTTATATCTTGGGTGGCTTCAGCCTTTCGCTCGGACTTTGCCGTTGCCGGATCAAGTGAAGAAGGTCCCGCTGGTTTGATTCCCGCAATATTATGCTTTACCAAAATGGCTTCTCTCAACTCAGCCGTTAGTTTTGGGTTTTCTTTGAGCATTTGCTTTACGGAATCGCGGCCCTGCCCGAGGCGTTCGCCTTTGTAGCTAAACCAGGCGCCAGACTTATCCACAATGTTATCGTTAGAGGCTAAGTCGAGAATATCGCCTTCGCGGCTAATGCCTTCTCCATAGATCACATCAAATTCGACGTTGCGAAACGGAGGAGCCATTTTGTTTTTTACAACCTTTACAGCCGTTCGATTGCCGATGGCTTGATCTCCGTTTTTAATAGCTCCAATTCGTCGTACATCAAGGCGGACCGAGGAGTAAAATTTTAGTGCGTTTCCACCGGTGGTCGTTTCAGGATTTCCGAACATCACGCCAATTTTCATTCTGATTTGGTTAATAAAGACCACCAAAGTCTTACTACGATTAATTGTCGCTGTTAGCTTTCTCAGGGCTTGAGACATTAAGCGCGCTTGAAGACCCATATGGCTATCACCCATTTCGCCTTCAATTTCAGCTCGAGGCGTGAGGGCCGCCACAGAGTCAACAACGAGAATATCAATGGCTCCGGATCGAACTAGAGTCTCAACAATTTCGAGAGCCTGCTCGCCTGTATCGGGTTGAGAAATGAGCAAGTCGTCGGTTCGCACGCCAAGCTTGCGAGCATAGGTGACATCCAGTGCATGCTCAGCATCGACGAATGCGGCGATCCCGCCTTGCTTTTGTGCTTCCGCAATCGCATGAAGAGCGAGTGTTGTTTTTCCAGAACTTTCAGGGCCATAAATTTCTACGATTCGTCCGCGGGGCAATCCGCCAATTCCAAGGGCGATGTCTAGGGACAAAGAGCCCGTGCTGATCACGCCCATTTCTGCATCGGCGAGTTTCTCGTCAATGCCCAGGCGCATGATGGATCCTTTTCCAAACTGCTTCTCGATGCTGCTCACTGCGAGCTCGAGAGCTTTTTCTTTTTCGGTTGATTGGGCCATGATCTGTGTCTCCTCTTATTTTTGAGTTAACTGCTTTAGCAAAAGTTTTAACGCCATGACGACGGTCTTTTGCTGAATTTGATTTCTACTGCCGTTAAATAGGCACTTGTGCGTCTTAACAATTTTCGGGCCAGCGACGGCGAAATGCACAAGGCCAATGGGCTTAAGTTTTGTTCCGCCAGTCGGACCAGCAATACCTGTGACGGCCACTGCCCAGTCGACTTTAAGATTTTTTCTTGCACCCTTTGCCATGGCGGAAACTGTTTCTTTGGAGACGGCACCGTGCTGTGTGAGAATCCGCTGGGGCACATTTAATAGATCATGTTTTACGCTGTTGTCATAGCTAACAATGCTTCCTAAAAAATACCGCGACGCGCCAGATCTTTTGGTTAAGGCGGCCGAAATCATTCCGCCCGTACAACTTTCGGCGATGCCTAAAGTTTTTTTAACAGCCGTAAGGCGTTGTGCCACTTTTGCGACAAGTTGTTGAGATTTCAAATTAAAATCCTCGAGAGCCCATGGAGGATGACGAAAGTAATAAGCCCAGCGGCTACATCATCTATATAAACCCCGAGTCCCCCTTTTATTCTGCGATCCAAATAACCAATGGGTCCCGGTTTTGTCACATCAAAAATTCGAAATAAAATAAATGATGCAATTAGCCACAAAGGCCGGTCATGAAATCCGAAGCACGCAATGAATTGGCCCATGATTTCGTCCATGACGATGCATGGCGCATCGGCTTTAAAGTGGCGATACGCTTGGCCACAACTCCAAGCACCCGCGGCAAACAACACCGCTGTCGCCGCGAGCCAGTGAGGAGACGGTAGGTTCATTATTCCCACGCTGATAAATACCCCGGCGATCGAGCCAAACGTGCCCGGTGCCCACGGAATCAGTCCAATGCCCAATCCGGTTGCCAACCAAATCCCAAGCTTTTTCATTTTACGAATTTTTCGTGAAGGACCTGAGAGGCTTGTCCGGCCAATCCCTTTTGGACCAAAAATGTAATTGATAGGGGTGTGATAATCATATCTTCAGGAACAATGTTCTTTGCTCGCAAGGCTTTGGGAGCTTCAAACACGAGGGAAGAATTCACAAGCCCGCGGCCCGTTAATGTGACCGTGGCCCATTGAGAATCGATGGACGGCTTTGATTTTTTAGTACTTACTGCGTGCTTCACTAATCCTTGCCCAATAGACTCAAACAACTCTTCGGGCCCCGTTAAATAAAAAGTGCGTCCCTCGGAAGTGGGCTTTTCAAAGATAATTTGTGGGGTCGCAAGCTTAGCTTTTTCCAAAGCTTCACCAAGCTGTTCTAGGGCGTCGGTAAGCGAAGCCACTTCGGGGTAAGTGACCGCGAGAATTTGTAGGTTATAATTGACGGCGCGTACTTCGACGTTTTCCATATCACCAATTAAAGTACCCGAGCTCTCATCCGAACTCAAGCTTACGCGAATAGGTATTCTTGTCCGTTCCGCAAGTTCCACTGATCGATAGTGAAGAACGCGAGCTCCCCAATAAGCCATCTCGAGAGTTGATTCATAATCTAAATGTTTAAAATGATGGGGTTCGGTTCCTGGGAGTCTGGGATCGCAAGAGTAAATTCCCTTAACGTCGGTGAGAATATCGCAGCGTTTGGCATGAAACTTCGCCGCCACCGCAACGGCGGTTGTATCGCTACCGCCTCGCCCAAGAGTTGTTACTTCTTTTGTGTCGGGATTGACTCCTTGAAATCCCGCAATAATGACAGTCTTCTTTTTCTTAACTTCTTCATGAACGCGCACCGGTCGGATCTCCACAATGCGAGCCGACGAGTGGCTACCGTCCGTCATGACCCCGCTTTGTGAACCGGTAAAACTAATGGCTTCTATTCCTTTTGAGTGCAGAGCCATGGCCATCAAGGCCATTGAGATTCGTTCCCCCGAAGAAAGGAGCATGTCATATTCGCGTTGATTGGGATTGTCTGTAATTTCTCGAGAGAGCTTGACGAGATCATCGGTGAAGTCGCCCATGGCTGAAACAATGATGATGAGTTGGTTGCCCTTTTGGACTTCGTTTTTGAGAAGGTCGGCAATGGCGAGCATTTTTTGAGGAGAGGCCACTGAGCTCCCCCCGTACTTTTTGACGATCATCATACTCTCGAAAGAATATGATGACCGCCCTAAAGAGATCAAATGAATTGAGAATCAATAAAACTGAACTTTTCCCGTTTGAAGGTCATAAAGTGCGGCATTAACTTTGACCAATCCTGACTGAACTTTATGCTCAATAATTTTAGAGCGCGAAGAAAGCTCCATGGCAATTTGCTTTGCATTGGCCCCTGATTCGCGGGCGACATCAGACGATGCCGTCTCACCAGGATCTGATGCGGGCAATCGAGGTTTAATGTCAGAAACTAATTGATCGAGACTGGGGCTCCCGTTGGATTCGCCGGCTTTGGCTGCCATTGCGGCCTTCACTGCTCCGCAATGAGTGTGTCCCATGACGACAATGTTGCGAGTTCCAAGATGTTCAACAGCATACTCCATGCTGGCAATGACGGCCGAATCCAATGCCTCGCCGGCAACTCGAATGACAAAAATCTCACCAAGTGCTTGGTCAAAGACGTGTTCCGGTGGAACGCGGGAGTCAGAGCAAGAAAGGACGATGGTGTGTGGATTCTGACCTTTTACAAGTTTCTTTCGATCCGTGGTGCTTTTTCCGTCGTGACGGTTATGACCAGACACGAAGCGCTTGTTGCCATTGGCGAGCCACCTCATCGCGGTTGCTGGATCGACTGATTTTGCCTCATGCGCGTGGTGAGATGCGGCCATTGCAGGTCCAAATACGAATAGGCCGACGAAGATTAAAATCGCGTTCATACGAGTGCGCTTCATAGTGAGAATTCCTTTCCGTAAGTTGATGGGATGATTAAAGGGTAACTCAAGTGAAGGGGTTCGAGATAGTCTAGCCGTCCGAAACAAGATTGCGACGAACGAATTGAGAAACCGATCGATAGGATCCTTTTGGAATCCGAATCAAATGTCCGTCAATGTCGGGTGGAATATATCCGTGAAGTAATTCTGGATTTAGGTCTTGTAAGTACTGCTCGGTTACGCCGATGTGTTCGGCGAGTTCATCAAGTCGGGTTCCCCCCGGTACGCGAAAGTGTTCGAAAGAAAGTGGCTTGTAATACTCAATTGAATTGAAGCCATACATTTGCGGCGATTTTGCAATGAGCATGGCGGCGATCATTTTTGGAACGTAATCGCGAGTTTCGTCTTCAAGGCCCGATTGCCGAGCAATTTTCCAAAAATTTCGAGTGCCATGTTTTTCAATGAGGCGCTTGATCCTGTTTTCGCCCGTGTTGTAACCGGCGGCGACGAGATACCAATTGTTAAACATCGAGTACATGCGCTTTAGGTACTTTGCAGCTGCGACTGTGCTTTTTTCAAAGTCTTTTCTTTCGTCAATCCACCAGTTAATGCGAAGTCCATAGCGTTTTCCAGTTTCGCTGATGAACTGCCAAGGTCCAACGGCGTTGGCGTGACTTCGCGCGTGTGCAGAGAAACCGCTTTCGATCATCGCCATGTAGGCCAAATCTTGAGGTAACCCGTGCTGACGCAAAGTGCGCTTGATGGACGGCATGTAGCGAGAGCTTCTTTCTAGCCATTTCATGAACCAATTTCGACCCGATGACTGAAAGAACTCGATCCAGTAGGCAACGCGTGCATTATAAGAAACTGGGATATCAAACAACAACGGGCCTTCAACAGCCAGCGGATCCGGAATTGATTTTGCTTTTGGAATGGCGATTTTCTTAATCGCAACTGGAGGGGTGAGTTTTTCGAGTAAACGGCTTTCGACTTTTGGTTCAGCGGGCGCTGTTGATTTCGTCAACGCTGGGCCCGGCTCAGGTTGAAACGGTAGCGCCAGACTTTTATCCAGATGAACGAGCGGCGCAGGCTTCACAGAATGAGCACATCCTGCGGCGAGGACCGAAAACATAACGAGAGAGAACATCCTTATTCGTCTCATGAATTACAGGATAGCTAACTTTGAGGTTAAACCCAATGAAGACCTGTTAAGCTAGGCTAATGGCTTGAGGGCTTCGATCAATTCTGACATCTCGTCAAAATCCCGAGAGGCGCACGGGGAAAAAAATGCCTCGTTTTTTCGTCAGATCAATGAGTTATCCATCAACTCCCCGACCAATGTCGCAATGGCATATGTTTGGCTTTAGACCAAGTCTGAGGACCCGTGTGTCCCGATGGACCCTAGGAAGGGGGAAGCTTGAGCACAAAAGGAATTTACACAGCTCTGTCTGGTGCGTTGGCGCAAAGCCAGCAGCTAGATACCTTGGCCAATAATATAGCCAACGTCAACACGCCTGGCTTTAAGGGCGATCGCAATACTTTCAAAGAGTATCTGACGGTTTTAGAAAAAGCTCCCGACGTCAACACTGTGCCTCGCACGGTTGCGAGCCTCGACAGCTTTTACGACATGCAAGGAACTGATAAATCATACGTCGACGTGAGCGGAACGTTCACAGATCACACACAAGGCGGATTTAAAGCCACCGGAAATTCGTTGGATGTCGCCCTAGAGGGGCGCGGTTTTATTGAGGTGCTAACTCCCTCCGGCCCAAGGCTGACGAGGAAGGGCACCATGACACTTTCACCTGATGGAATTCTGGTGACGACGGATGGGCACCCCGTTTTGAGTCGTGATGACAGCGGCGCTCCTCCCGGATCTCCGGGCGCCACTCCACCACAGGATCGCATTATTAATGTCAATGATAGCGGGGCCATTACTTTTACCCAACAAGGTGAGATTTTTCAAAATGGCGAGAATCTCGGTCAACTGAGCATTGTTGAGTTCGATAGCATGGATCACTTGAAGAAAGTCGGAAATGCACTTTATGCCTCCACGGATCCGACGATTCCATTGAGTGGACGACCGAACACCGGAGTGCTCCAGGGCTTTTTAGAGACCTCCAACGTGAACATTGTTGAAGAGATGACCAAAATGATTCAAACGTCCCGAAATTTTGAGAGCGCCCAGCGCGTGATCAAAGCTTACGACGAAATTGACGGAAAGCTGGTTAACGAGGTTCCCAAACTGGGTTAGGAGATTAAATGATTAAAGCACTAAATACCGCGGCAACCGGAATGCAGGCACAGCAAACTCAAATGGAGGTCATCTCTAACAATATGGCCAACATTGGGACTACAGGTTTCAAAAAATCCCGTGCCGAGTTTGAAGATCTCCTTTATCAAACCATCAAAGAACCAGGGGCTCCAAACTCCGAAGGAACTCAGCATCCCGTTGGAGTGCAAACCGGGTTGGGAGTAAAAACGGCAGCGACTCAGAAGAGCTTCGAAATGGGAGCCGCCAAGATCACGCGCAATCCGCTCGATCTTGCCATTGAGGGAAATGGGTTCTTTCCGATTCAGATGACGAATGGGGAAATTGGGTACACCCGAGATGGAACTTTTCACAAAGATGCAACCGGACGCATCGTCGATAAAAACGGAAACCCTTTAGTGCCTGAGATTGTTGTTCCGCCAAATGCGTCTGGAGTTTCAATCGAAGACAATGGTGTTGTGTCAATCACGACCGCATTAAATGCGGCGCCTCAACAAATTGGACAAATTCAACTTGTTAATTTCGTTAATCCGGCCGGACTTAAATCAATTGGTAAGAACTTGTTTATACCCAGCACATCAAGCGGTGCGCCCCTGCAAGGAGTGCCAGGAGAAAATAATTTGGGCTCCGTCAGCCAAGGGCAGCTTGAGGCGAGCAATGTCAACATGGTGGAAGAAATGACAAATCTCATTTCCACCCAACGGTCGTATGAATCAAGCAGCAAGGTTATCCAAGCGGCCGACCAGATGCTGCAGAATGCGAATAATTTGAGGTAATGAAATTGGTTAAGAAGTCAGTTTTAGGAGTTTGCATACTTTTTCTGGGGTTGGATCTTCAAGCATCCCCAGCCGTAACAGTCCACGTGCGCAGTGAAGCGCAAATTGCGGAAGGCAATGTGGTTCTGGGGGCAGTTGCTCAGATCGATTCGAACGATCACGAGCAGCGAAGGATGCTTGAAAATCTAATTCTAGGTGAAAGTCCGAAACCTGGGAACGCTGTGGTATGGACCGCGGCTGAACTGGGAAGACGTTTGCGACCCTACAACAAGGTGCTTCAAGGTGCGCAACTGAAGATTCCGGATCGAATCACGATTCGGCGCGGGGAGGTAGGTCTCACTCGTGCAAAACTAAAGTTGCTCATTGAAGAAGCGTTGCGCGCAAGGACGTTGCCGGATTCATCTTGGGAAGTCCAGGTTGTGGACCTTCAATGGCCGCAACCGGGAGTGGTCCAGCCACCCAACGGCAACGTCCAAGTTGTTCCTCCGTTAACGAGGCCTCGAGGTTCTGCAAACCTCGAGGTTCAATTTCTCAACGACGGAAAGGTCTCAAAACGAGTGTGGGTAGGTGCGCAAGTCAAATACAGCGCACAAGTTCCTTACGCTCAACATGCCATCCAACCGGGACAAACCATTCAGCCGAATGATGTCTTTTGGAAAAAGCAAGACGTCACCTATTCGGCCGACAACGTGGTTACACAAGCAGAAATTGGGACTGTGAGAAGCCGCTACCATATTTTGGCGGGCTCCTCAATTTCTCGCATTCAAGTAGAACGTGAACCAGCGCTGCGATTTGGTGAAGAGGTGACGGTCATCGCAGGAGACGATGCTTTTTCCGTTTCAACAAAAGGCATTTCGCAACAAACAGGATTTATTGGCGATCTTGTGAAGATTCGCCATCAACAAGGTCGTGAAACAAAAATGCTAAGCGCTCGAGTCATAGATAAAGGAGTTGTTCGTGTCACTTATTAAATCGCTCGGACTGATCTTGCTTTGTGTGTCGATCTCTTCTTGCTCGACAATCGGAAAGACTTGGAAAAGTCTGGTCGGTGGTGGCGACTCAAAAGACAAGCCTGCGGCTCAGAGCGCCGATGGACAGCCAAAAGCGGCGGCGAGCTTTTCCCAACAGCCCAACCTCATGACGGGTAAAGATCGCCAATATAAGCGGGTGACGAAGGATAACTTCTCTGACGAACAACTGATGGAAGAAAGCAGTGGCTCGCTTTGGAAGAAAGAAGGACAAGGGAGCTACCTCTTTTCACAAAATAACTTGCGCGTTTTCGGCGATATTCTCAATGTCGAGATTCAAGGAAAAACCGCTGAAAACCTAACAGCAAAATTGAAGTTACTCAAACAGGCTTGGGCGAAGCTTGATGCTCCACCAAAGATACAAAGAACTGTGGCCTCCGACGGTCGGCCAAAGCCTAAACGACCGGCACCGGAATCAGAAAACCCGACAGCCGCTGGGGCAGATTCAAATCAAATGGGTGAAGGCCCCCCAGCAGCTCCCGTGGCCGTCAAAGACGGTGAGTCCGGAAAACCTGAAGAAAAAGCAGAGAACTTTGATTTAGTGCCTTGTCGGATTACCGAAAAAAATGCCGACGGGTCTTACCGAATTAAAGGAGTGCAGGCTGTATTTGTGGGTCGTCGCGAGTACAAGATACTGATCACCGGAATTGTGCGACCCGACGATGTTTCGAGCGATAAAATTGCTTCAACACAAATCTTAGACGGAAAATTTGACCTCATTGCTGGTAACAAGGACGGAAGATGATGAAGATCCTATTGATCTTGACCCTATTGATACTTAGTCATGGCGCCGAAGCCGCGCGTCTCAAGGATATTTCAAACATTCGCGGTGTGCGAGAAAATCAGCTCGTCGGATACGGACTAGTGGTGGGGCTCAACGGAACTGGAGACGGAAAAGCTGAGTTTACTTCGAAAAGCTTTGTTCGCATGCTCGATACAATAGGCATGAAGTTAGATACGAAAGATATCGAAAGCAAAAATGTGGCGGCCGTGATCATAACAGCCACCCTTCCTGCCGAATCAAGAGCTGGAAATAAGATTGATGTCACTGTCAATTCGATTGGGTCAGCCTCGAGCTTGCAAGGCGGAACCTTGATTCAAACGCCGCTTCGAGCTGCTGATCAACAAGTGTACGCCGTCGCTCAAGGTACTGTTTTGACAGGCGCCTCAACGGGCGGGCAAGGCGGCGGTGAAAAAGGGCATTTGACGGTAGGTCGCGTTCCCGGTGGTGCGATGGTTGAAACAGATTTGGCAAGTGATTTTGCAAATCGCAAAATGTTTCGGCTCACGCTCAATCATGCCGACTTCACAACAGCAGCTCGAATCGTGAAAACCATAAATCAAGACTTAGGTGGCAAGTTTGCAACGGCAAAGGACTCGGGGACCATCGACGTTATTGTGCCGTTTACCTATGAAGGCAACGCCGTGGAACTAATGGCGAGCATTGAAAATCTAGACATCAGTCAGGATGCGCGAGCCCGTGTGGTCGTTAATGAAAAGACCGGAACAGTGGTTATTGGCGAAAAAGTTCAAATTCAAACCGTCGCAGTTAGTCATGGCAACCTCTCAGTGCAAGTTAAGACTCAAAATCCTGAGGGGGGAGAAGAGGTTAGAGCACCTTCATCCACAGGCGGCAAAAAAGACAAAGGCGAAAAAGTTGCGTTGTTCAATAAAACCACGAGCGTCGGTGATCTTGTAAAAGCATTAAACGCTTTAGGCGTCACGCCGAAAGACCTGATAACTATACTTCAGACCATCAAAGCCGCTGGGGCATTGCAAGGCGAGCTAGAGGTTTTATGAAAAAGGACTTCGGAGACAGTGACCAATTAGTTTACACTATGGATATAGGTTCGCAGCACATGGACGTGTTGCGAGTGCAGTCGGGGGTTCGGTGGGCCAGAGGTTACGTGCCATGGATAGGCTCGAAAAACTGGTTCTCGCAGGAAACGGGTGCGGAATGTCGGCTTGTTGCCAAGGATTGGCTCGAGACTCATTTTGCATTTGAGGCGCAGGAAGCGCAGCAACTGTATGGTCCATCGCCCCTTTTTTTCTTGCCGCTTCATGCGGAAGCTTTCCCATGAAAATTTCAAAAGGAACTCTCGGGCCGGCGCCCACAGACGCGCCGGTTAGTGCAAAGGGTTCCAAACCAAAGAATGAGCAACTCATGGAAGCCGCCCGAGGTTTTGAGAGGCAATTTATCGGCATGCTCGTAAAGGAAATGCGCAATACCGTTAATAAGAGTGATTTTATTCCTACCAATATGGCCGAAAAAATTTTTCAAGACGAACTTGACGGCCATTATGTGGAGAACTGGGTGGGAAACGGTGGGATTGGCCTTGCTGAAGTTATCTATGATCAGGTGGAGCAAAAATATTTGGCACCCAAGCCTGGGCCGGCCAAGGCTAAGGGAGAGATGCTCCCGATTCGTCCCACCGAAAATAGAGCAGTACCTGCGCAGAGGCGGGAAGTTTCGCCCGCTCCCGCTGAAATACTAAACCTTGAAGACGGCAAAAACTTTTTGGTCAAAAGAGAAAAGGCGGGCTTTAACTTTTTGGCTCCCAGCGGAATTTCATCTCACGTACCACTGAGATCGCCTTATCAAGGAACGGTAGTCGCCCAGTCGCGCCTTGAAGATGGGCGCCAGACTCTTGTCGTGCGCCATGACCAAGGTCTACTGAGCCAAGTTATTCATAATGGAGTCAGTCATGTAAAAACTGGGCAAACTGTGGCGGCTGGACAGCCTATAGTCGATCTCGTAGGAGCCAGTCCTGGAGCGCCTGTGCGGTTCTTTTTCGGGTTGCGCAAATCCTCAAATCCCGAATAAAATAGAATAAATAGCCAAGGAGGCTTGTTTATGAAAGTCACGGATAAAAACCTCGCAGAGCCAATGGATGGACTCACTAAGACGCGAGGTACCCAAAAAAAATCTCAAGCCTCATCCACGGGAAAGTCTCAAAAGCCCGAAATGGTTTCGACTGCTGGTGAGCTCACCTCTGCCAGAGTCAAGCTCTCTGATCGCGCTCAAGATATGAAAAAGATCCGAGAGCAGGTGGATAAAACGCCTGACGTTGACGACGCAAAGGTCGCTAAATTTAAAAACCTCATTGCTCAAGGAAAATACAAAGTCGATTCAAACAAGGTGGCCGATAAAATGGTGGATGAACACGTCTATACCGACTTGTTGGCGACAAAAGACGAGTAGTTTTAACCATGAACGCAAGGAAGCGTCATGAACGAAGCGCACTTTCAAAATCTGACTGTCATTCTCGAAGAGGAAATCAAAATTCATCGATCTCTTTTAGAGTTAGTGCGCCATGAACGCGAAGTCTTGGTCCGCGCGCAAATTGAAGAGCTGGAATCAAATAACAAACTCAAAGAATCATTCATTCACAAAATTAGAGAACTCGAATCGAATCGCATCTTGGCTTCAGAACAGCTGGGTAAAGACTTGGGAATGAAAGCGGGTGCCGTTCGTTTGCTTGAGCTTGCTGCCAAACTGGCAGAGCCCATGAGCAGTCGGCTTCGAAATATTCATTCAACGCTCGAATTATTAATCACAAGAATTAGAGATTTAAATTCTTCTAATGCTGAGTTGGTTCAAAGCTCGCTTAGGATTGTGAGCGGAGCGCTTGGTGCCATAAAAGATACGCTTCAGCCGCGCCAAACTTACGCACCAACTGGAGATATAAAGAAGTCAGAAGTAGCGGGACATTTTGTGTCCCGAGAGGCATAAGAAAAAGCGCACTTTCTAGGATTGAAGGTGCCTGATGGAAGGACAGGATGTCCCCTCGAATCGGATCGATGATGTCTGTAGGAAAGCAGGCGTTGAGCAATGCTTCGACGCAACTGCAGACAACTACGCACAACGTTGCCAATGTCAACACCGAGGGCTATTCACGCCAACGTGTCGAAGTCCAATCTGCCGAACCCATTGGCAGTGCGCGCGTTCGCATTGGACAGGGGGCCAAGACCGTTGCCGTTACTAGAGTTGTAAACAATTATCTCAACAAGCAGATTCAAGAAGAAACTTCGAAAATGGGCACCGCTGACGGTCGCCAGCAAAGTCTCGAGCGCGTCGAACAGATTTATAATGAATCGATCAATAAGGGCCTCAATCGCTTTATGGCCAATTTCTTTAACGCTTTTCGCGAGTTCTCTAACAACCCAGAATCCCAAGCGACGCGAGCGTTAGTCAAAGAAAGTGCGAAAATACTCACCGAAGACTTTCATCGCATTCATAATCAACTGTTAGCCGTACAAAAAGACGTGGACAGTATGGTGCGAGCGCACGTTTCAGAAATCAACGGGTACACTAAAGAAATCGCTTCACTCAATGAAAAGATACAAATGGTTGAGCTTCAAGGCGTTCCAGCCAATGACGAGCGAGACCGTCGTGAGTTGATTCTGAAAAAACTTGGTGAACTCGTAAATATTCGCTGGGCCGAAGGCGACAACGGCAAGATCACGGTGACCGCAGGCAACAATGCGCTTCTCGTCAGTGGTTATGAGTCGAATCAGCTGCTAGTCCAATCGACACCAGCGACTGACGTCAAACGCGAAGGAAATGCCGATATCATCTTTAAAAACGGACCTCAGGGTTCAGAGTTTGTCGTCACCAATCAGATTCAAGGCGGAAAGCTCGGCGGAGCGCTTGAAGTCCGTGATAGAACTATCAACGAACTTCATGGCAAACTCGATGAAATCGCCTTCCGGGTTCATGACGAAATCAACGGCCTTCATACTCAAGGCTTTGATAAATATGGCAATACGGGGCTCACGTTCTTTGATCCAATGGGAAATGAATTTAATTCCGCCATTAATTTAAAACTGGCTGATCATATCTTGGCCGATCCAGGTCACATCGCGGGCGCGTTGAGTCCAAATTCTCCTGGAGATAATCGCGTCGCCAACGCTATTGCGGCCATACAACACCAAAAGATATTTAACGAACGTACCACGTCGATTGATGACTTCTTCAATGGCATCGTCGGCGAGTTCGCCGTTCTAACAAAAAAGAACAAGATGGTCCTTGAGCATCAAAAGCATATTGTTGATCAGCTCAAAAACGTCAGAGAGTCCGTAAGCGGCGTGAGTCTCGATGAAGAGACAACCGATATGGTGAAGTTTCAAAAAGCATTTGATGCTTCAGCCAGGCTTATTAAAACCGCTGATGAAATGTTCGACACTGTTTTGAGTTTGAAGAGGTTATAAGTAAATGCGTGTCAGCAATAACATGGGATATGACCAGGTGAAGGGAAACATCTCCAAGAATCGTACGGAGATGGTCGATCTTCAAAACCAGGCTGCCACTCAAAAGCGCATCATGAAACCTTCTGATGATCCAGTGGGAACATCGCGGGTTCTCGAGCTTAGAACGACTCAAGCGGGAACCGAACAGTATCTAAAAAATATGAATATCGCCCGTGCTTTTCTTAATACAACTGACCTAGCGCTGGGCGAAGTCACTGATTCGTTGATTCGCGCTAAAGAATTGGCTTTATCACAGTCAAGTGATGCTAGTGCCAATGCTTCGAGCCGCTTGGCCGTAGCCACAGAAGTCGATCAACTCTTCAATACGGTCGTCAATATTGGAAATCGTCGATTTGGTGAGCGCTATATCTTTGGTGGATTTAAAACAACCAATGCGCCTTTTGACAAAGATGGAAATTTTCTTGGCGACGACGGAAGCATGCGAGTCGAAATTGCCAAGGGTGTCTTTGCGACGATGAATTTGTCGGGAGATAAAGTTTTTAGCGGATCGGACAGTCGAATTGGACTGATTCCCGAAGATCGCCGCGGATCAACAAAACCAAATTATCCAGAAATTCCATCTTCGAGAGAAGATGGATACGTTGACCCGATCGAAGAAGTGCGTGGGCCGACTAGCCAAGAAAAAACCTCCGAGACTGGATCCATTCGAGATCCCCAGTCGCTTAAGGGAGGCGAGGCGGGCGAAAATATCTTCAAAGTCATGAACGCATTGTCAGCGGGATTGCGCGCCAACGACACCGTGGCTATTCAAGAAACTCTCGAGAGGCTAGATGCAGCAATTGACCAAGTGGTCATTTTGAGATCGCAGATTGGGTCAAGAGTGAATACGCTTGAAAACACCCATGAGTCACTCGCGAAGCAAAAAGTAGAAGACTCGACGCTGCTTAGTTCCATAGAAGACGCAGATGCGTTCGAAGTGTTTACCGATATCACTAAGAACGAGAACATTTTGAAAGCGACGCTTCAAACTTCGGGCAAATTGATTCAGCCTAGTTTGCTTGACTTTTTGAGGTAGTCCAGCTAACCATGTTCGGATTCAAGCGACGCCAGTTCACAGGACGTGGCGAGCATCATCAATGATTCGGTAGTTTAGGAGATCGAAAATGCTGGTGTTGACCAGGAAGTTGGGCGAAAGCATTGCCATCGATGACCACATCAAAATCGTTGTTGTGCAAATCAAGGGCAAGCAAGTTCGTCTGGGAATTGAAGCTCCCAAAGAGACCAAAATCCATCGGGAAGAGGTCTACTTGGCCATCCAAGATCAGAACAAACAGGCATCCACAACCAACGCAGATGACACCAAGAAGGTGACTTCACTGTTGAAAAAGAGTTAAAAGACCTGTACTTTTGTCTTGCAGGTACAGAAAAAAGGTTGTTAGTCTGGACATGGAGGTCTAGGGTATGCAATTTCAAACCACACGGTTTGGGTTAGTTGCAGTTCAAGAATCAGACCTAATTACGTTTAAAGAGGGTCCATTGGGCTTTACCGAGCTCACGAAATTCGTGTTGCTTGATGATCCCAAGGACGAGATCTTTGCATGGCTACAGTCCGTTGAAAAGCCCTCTGTAGCATTTCCTGTTTTAGAGCCTGAGCTATTTGCTTCTAATTACAAAGTTAGCTTAACGCGTCATGATCTTGAGTCCCTTTCCATGAAGGCCGGCGACAAGACCCGAATGTACAACATTGTGACCATTCCTGAAGACGCAACTCTAATGACCGCGAACCTAAAAGCCCCAATTGTTATAAATGTTCGTGATCGCGTTGCTAAACAAGTGGTGGCTCAAGAGAATGATTATCCTATTCGGTTTCCAATATTTGCCGAACTTCAAAGACGCGTCGTTCAAAACCCCGCACTGCCACTAAAGAATTTGACCACGGGGTCAGCTAATGTGGCTGTTAAACTTACGGCACCGAACGCGAAAAAAGCTCCCGAAGCCAACGCTTGATTCAACACCCATTCATCGGTAGTGTCGGCTCCTCGTAGGGGGAGTCATGAGAATCAAAGCCATATTGGTTTTAATCATTGTTTTTTCAAATGCCCGAGTGCGGGCTCAAAATGACGGTTCGCAAAATCTTTGGCCGGGAAATTTTCTTTTAAGAGTCGTGTTAATGCAGCGCTGTCATCACTTTTGGGGACTGAATCCCTCAAAGTTTGCGTCCTGCGATGTGCGTATGAATCAGCTCGTGAATGTTTTTGACTCGGACGTTGGCCTTTACGAAGGCCCTGAAAAGATGGCGGGGATTGCAGTATTCCCTAAAGAGCTTGTGAGCCTTCTTGAACAACCCAATGTTTTATTTGCGTTGCGAGAGTTAATCGGAGCCCTTGATTCGGGAGGGCTTGGTGTTGATCTTTGGACATGGACCTACAGAAGGTTTTCAAGTCAGGGACCCGTGGCCCTTCGTTTCTTGGCGGTCTTGTTTCAAGACTCTGGATTTGGCGAACATTTAAGTTATCTCCAATTAAAGTTTGGAGATCGGTTTAATTATGCCATTTCGCTGCTTAAACGAATCAATGAACACATCAATAAGAATCCAACATTGAGGCTGTATCCGCCATGGCTCGATTCACGAGTGACGAGTTTCTATCACTTTTATGTCATCGGATACGCGGCTTATCGAGTGGGACTCATCAGCAAAAACGACCCTATGGCTACAACAGTTCCATTCCTATTTAATATGACCTACGAATTTGCCGTAGAAAATTGCATCAAGAAAAACCCAAAAAACATGGCTCAGTTTTTTCGTTTAGTATCACAAGCGCCGACTTTGAGCCCAACGCCTTTGGGAATGTGGGAGTGTCTCAACCCGCCGGCCTGGCCCTATCCGGAGTCGGCAATGGATGTGTATTTGGGTTATCGTGCTTCTTTGTGGGCCACAGCCAAAACTCCTAAGTTTACTAACTGGGGCCAGTTCTATGGTGCATTTGCACCGGGCCCCAGAAAGTTTGTCCTAGAAAACTTTTAGATCATTGGGCTCGACTCATTGGCGCGATGAACCTGAGTGCCATTTCCTTCGTGTGGACGCGAAGTTTCGGATTTTGCGCTCTTGGGCATAAAAATTCCTCCCAAAATTCGGACACACCATTGTCTAAAATCGTCAATGTATCCAAATGCCGCGGGCACCACGACGAGGGTCAGAAGAGTGGAGCTGATCAGACCCCCAATGATCGCAATCCCCATGCTGGTTCGTGATCGAGAAGCCTCGCTCAAACCCATGGCCACAGGCAGAGTGCCTGCGATCAACGCAATCGAAGTCATCAAAATTGGTCGAAGCCTCTTTACTCCTGCTGTCATGAGTGCCTCTCGACGGCTCATTCCACTTCTAATTAATTGAAGGGCGTAATCAACGAGCAGGATGGAGTTCTTAGTGACCAGACCAAGGAGCATGATCATTCCGATCATTGAGAATATGTTGAGCGATTCATTGAAGAGCCAAAGTCCGATGAGCCCACCGACTACGGCAAGTGGAAGCGCCAACATAATCGTAAATGGAGTGATAAATGATTCATATAGACTTGCAAGAATCAAAAACACAAAAGTGACCGCCAGTGTTACCGCAATGAGCATGTTTTCTTGAAGATCTTTAAAATCTTCTGCTTGTCCGATGAAGGCATAGGTAATGCCTTCTGGTGGCTTCATTTCTGTCAGAAGTTTTTCGGTTTCTGTGCGGATAAACCCTAAGGCGCCACCAGGTGCTAAATCTCCCGAGATAATAATTGTTCGGGAGCGATTGAACCGCGAAATCTTTGTAGGTCCTTGAGTATCAACACCATTGGCGATGTCTTTGAGTCTAACGAGGTTGCCGTTCAGATTTGGCACATAGGTTTGATTGAATCCCACTTTCAGATCCCGTTGGCTTTCTTTGAGGCGCACTCGAATATCGTACTCTTTTCCGTCTTCACGAAACTTAGCAGCGACAATCCCATCCATTAAGCCACGTAGCTCAAGCCCGGCATTTACTGAGAGGACTCCGTACCGTTCGATTCTCTCTGGAATTAATTGCACCTGATACTCTGGTTTTCCGAGACGGTAGTTGGTATCGACGTCGACGAGTCCAGGAATGGCCTTCACCTTTTCCGAAAAACTATTCACAAATGTGGAGAGCTCTTCTAAATTATCTCCGGAAATGGCCAACGTAAAGGGACGCTGATTTCCTCCGACGATATCCACATCGGTGACCTTGGGATTGGCGTATTTATACGGAGCTAACTTTTCTCTAACGAGTGCTTTCAGTTGATTGGTCATGATGTCGCGCTCACGATAGTTGACGAGAGCGACATAAATATTGGCCATATTAGATTCACCGGTTCGTCTTCCCACATTAGTGGCGACTCGTTCGATTTCTTTAAACGACAAAAGTTCTTGCTCAATCTTCTTCGTTGTTTCGTGCATTTGTTCTAGGGTCGTGCCTGGGTCCATCTCCAAGTTGACGCTAAATTCTCCGTTGTCTGAATTTGGCAAGAATGTGCTTTTGATGCTTCGAGAAAGTCCGATACTGAAAATGAATATCAGAAATGCTCCAACAAGTATGCGCGCGGGCTTGTTGAGTGTATAAACCAGAATTCTCTTGTACAGGGCCTCAAGCCGGTCTTGACCGCGATCAATGGAGGCCGAGAGATTCTTAAGCGCTTGGCCAAACTTTCCGGGCTTTCCGTGTGAGGTTCCGGCGAAATAGGCCGATAACATTGGAGCCATGGTCAGGGCATCAAAAAGAGATATGGTCATGGCAAATACAATTGTTAAGCCAAACTGCTTAAAGAACTGGCCCACCGTTCCGCTTAAAAACCCTACAGGCAAAAAGACGGCAATAACGGTCAAAGTGGTGGCCACAACTGCTAAAGTGACTTCGTTGGTCCCTTCTTCGGCCGCGCGCTTAGCGGGCATGCCCATTTCCATGTGCCGAAAAATATTTTCTCTCACCACAATGGCGTCATCGATTAACAATCCGACGGCAAGACTCAATGCGAGTAAGGTCATGACGTTGATCGTGAACCCCATGATGTACATGAGAATGAAAGCTCCCAAAAGGCTATTGGGAAGAGCTAGGCCGGTAATGACCGTGGAGCGAAAGTTCCCCAAAAACAAGAAAACCACAATAACTGCGAGTAGGGCTCCTTCAATAATGGTTTGCTTAACATCTTCGACATTGGCTCGAATAAACCGGGCGCCGTCGCGCACGAGCTTTACTTCTAAATTGCCCTGGATAAGCTTTAACTTCTCATTGATTTTATCCATTTTTTTAACGGCTTCGGCGGCTACTTGGACCGTGTTGTTTCCAGATTGTTTGTAAACGTCGATAAATATTGAGGGCTTGCCGTTTAAGAAGCTACGGTTTGTTTCGTCTTCAAGGCCGTCTTCAACTTGAGCTAAATTTCCGATGGTGACTGGAACATCACTTCCAAAAAAATTAACGACGGTTTGTTTAATATGATCGATTGTCTTGTATTCGCCAATGGTTCTAAAAACCGTTTCCTTTTTTCCCTCAGAAACTTTTCCAACCGGAACGTTTTGTGCCGAGGCCGATATTTTCTGTGCGAGTGACTGAATCGAAACTTCGTGTTGTTTGAGTTTAGGTTGATCAACATAGACGTGAATCTCGCGCTTTCTCCCGCCAAGAATGTCAACTTGTCCAACGCCGTTGGCCTGTTCGAATGCTGGTTTAACAGTATTCTCGGCAATGTCGTACAGCTTCGCTGGTGGTAAATCGCCCGTGACGGAAAACCGCATGATGGCGCTGTCCGCAGGGTCAACCCTTGAAATCACGGGCTCGTTGATATCATCAGGCAAATCATTTCTGACATTGGCGACTTTGTCGCGAACCTGTTGTTCGGCGTATTTAATGTCCACGCCAAGCGAAAACTCCGCCACCACGACGGCCAATCCTTCTTGGGCTGTAGAGTTTAAACGTTTAATTCCTGAAACTGTCGAGACCGATTCTTCGATGGTTTTAACAATCAAAGTTTCGACTTCCTGAGGTGATGCACCCGGATACAAGACTCGGGTGACAACGACTGGAAATGTGACATCCGGAAATTGGTCGACTCCGAGCTTAAAAAGACTCAAGGCTCCCACAATCAAGGTCACAACAACAATTGAGGTTAGAAAAATGGGTCTTTTGATTGACAGTGAGGCAAGGCTCATAAACTTTCTCCATTGTAGAGTCGGGCTTGTGCATGCAAGGTGACAATTTCATTCAAGACGCGAAGTCGTATGACTCGTGCCTCTGAATAGTGGTCTTCGAACTGAAGAACTTGAAAGCTTGTCGTTCTCCCGTTGTTAAATCGTTTTCGTTCGTGGACAAGCTTTTCTTCTTGAAGTTTTTCGAGCTCGGTCGCGAGTTGGAGTCGAGACGCCGCATCTTTGTATTTGCGCTGCAAATTGACCCAATCTTGATCTAATTCAAACCGCGAACGCCAGGCCGTTGCTTCGGCAGCTTGTGCGGCAGATTCAGCGCCTTGTGCGAGGTCGCTATTGAGGCCTACGTCGAGGGGAATGCTGATCTTAAGTCCTGCAACATAAGTTGGATGTTTGCTTGACCAAGAATCATTCAGAGCCACGGAGCCGTCGGTATTGCGGCCATTGAAGCTGACACTTCCGTAAAGATCAACCTGAGGCTTTACACTCTCTGAGGCCAAATTCGCCGATGCTTTTTGCGCCAATGCGGCCTGAATTTTGGCCTCCACATCAGCCCTTTGATGAATTCGCTTTATTTCTTTCTGAACAACTTTTTCCACCTCATTGACCATGAGAGACAGCTCTTCATCCACTTGATCGCCTCGAACGTTGCGAAGTGAGTTAAACTGGGCGGCCGCCTGTTTCATGATTTCTAAGTCTGTTTGATATTGAAGCTGCTTTTGCTTGAGGGCTGCTTGTGACTGCAATAAATCAGCGCGATCGGCCACGTTCATGGCCACGCGACGCTGATTCCATTGAAGGATCTTCTCAGTTCTCTCAATAGATTCTTGATCGAACTTTGTAACTTGTTTCAATAAAGCCAATTGCCAATAAGCTGCTTCCGCCCCATAGAGAATCTGTTGGGCCGCGTATTTATAGTTATGCGCGTTAGCCTTATGGGAAGATTTCTTGGCCAATTCATTAGCTTTAGAAAGGTTGGCGTTAAAGTCCTTCCACAAAGGCTGAGTCAATGAAACCGTAGGTGTGTAATTGAATGTTCCGGATGAGGCCACAAAAGAAGAACCATATGTTTCTGAATATTGGGTGGTGTGGCTAAATCCAAGCTTGGTTCCCGTTCGAAGTTTAGTATTAAGTCCAAGTACGCCAGTACCATAAAGGGTTTTCGTTCCGTAAACCGCACTTGCAGGAACTTTTTGGTCGTCGGTGTAACTAAGATCCGCTGTAAAACTTGGGGTGAAGTCCACGCGGCCTTCGGATTCTAAAAGCTCTTCAGCTTTTTGATTATGAAGGGCAGCGCGATAACCTTCGTTTTGCCCCTTCACTTGGTTAAGGTATTCGGCCAAGTTCAAAGTTTTTGCGTTTTGAGCATAACTAGGGCTGACCATCATGAAACTTAATATGAGTGCAGTGCTGTATTTCATCCGAGAACTCCATTAAAAAATATTTCGGTCACTGTTTTTTTAATCAAATCTTCGTGGACTTCGGGCCCTTTTAAGAAAACGTGTGGATTAATAATCTCACATTGCAGAAAGCCTATAACCATATGCATCAGCGATCCTGCCATGAGCTTTGCGTTTAAGTCTTTTCTCACAAAACCCTTCGCTTGTCCCATGACAAAACACTCTTTAAATAAATCTTGAGAAGCGATCATGTATTTTTCAACGACCGGCTTGGCTCTGGGGAGACCCATGGCAATCTCTTGATGCATCAATTTAAAGATGTCTGGCTTGCTTTTGAGTTCTTTATAAAGCTCGGCTACAATGTGAGCGATTTTATCCTGAAAGGCTTTTTGATTCGGCGTCTGCTCAAGCGATGAGGTAAAAGTTTTCATCATCTCTAAGCGCATCTGAGCAAAATATTCGAAAACCGCTAAATAAAGTTCTTCTTTGCCGCCAAAATAATAGCTAATCGAACAGACGTTGACTCCGGCTTCGCGACAAATCTGCCTGACGGTAGCTTCTTTGAAACCCACTTTTGCAAAAACGCGCTGAGCAGCTTCAAGAATATCAACCCGAGTTGAAGCGTCTAAATCCCGATGATGTCGCCCTCTGAAATGTTCAAACATGAAAGTGAGATTAAAACGTCTGTTTGAAAAATTCAAACATTTGTTTTAACGCGCGCCGAATCATTTGAAAACTTCTGGTCTTTGTGCCATTGGTGTCCTATGTCAAATCCTCGTTGGGCCCCAATACAAGTTTACTGGGTCAGCATTGTTAGCCTTCTCAATGATCTTTCAAGCGAAGTGGTTTCAAAATGTCTCCCGTACTTCTTAATGACTTCAGTCCAGGCCGGAGTGGCTTGGATTGGGGTGGTCGAAGCGATTTCTGAAGGGATTGGCTCACTGGCCCGGCTTTGGGTGGGGCAGCTTTCGGATCTGTCGAAAAAGCGAAAGCCCTTTATTGTTCTTGGATATGCCCTCAGCGTTGCCACGAGACCTTTTATTTTGATTTCTGAATCAATTTCGGCCGTCGTGAGCTTGCGGTTTGCCGATCGATTTGGAAAAGCAATCAGAAATCCCCCTCGTGATGCCTTGATCGCTGATTTGAGCGACGAAACCAATCGGGGACATCATTTCGGAATCAATCGCGGTTTAGACACTCTGGGTGCAGTTCTGGGATTGGCGTTTGCGGGAATGTTTTTAAAGTCATTTGAAGGCACTGAAGCCCAAGGCGTGCGGATCATCATGTTTGTGGCTTCTGGGGTTGGTCTCTTGGCCCTTTTGGTCCTTATTGCCTTTGTACAAGATGTGCCGAGAAAAGCGGCCCATGAAACGACGGCCGTCACTCAAGTTTCTCAAGTGTTTCATTTCAAGAGCTACTTTTCATTGCCTCCGCGACTGCGAAAATATTTGGTGGCGGCATTTTTTTTGAGCCTTGGCAGTTCGAGCGACGGATTTTTGGTTTTACGTGCTCAAGGACTGCATCTTGAAATGTCCGACACCTTGTGGGCGCTCATGTTTTCTCAAGGAGTGGCCGCGACAAGCGCTTATTTTTTTACAAAGAGATCTGATCAGTGGGGTCGTTCACGGCTTTTTGTGACCGGTTGGCTCATTTATTTGCTTTGTTATTTGTTCTTGGGGATGGAGGAGCTCAATAAATTTCAATTTTCAATCGTCGTTGCGTTTTACGGCTTATTTTATGGACTCACCGATGGGGTCGAAAAAGCGATGATTGCCGATTGGCTCATCCCCAGTCATAAGGGTCTAGCTTTTGGATGGTTGGGTTTGATCCAAGGGGTGGGTCTATTTATTTCGAACACCATGTTTGGTCTCATTTACGATAAACTAAGTTTTCAACTGGCGTTTTGGAGTTGCTCGTTTATGACGGCCGTAGGTTTAGTACTCTTTGCCGATGCACGCTGGGGAAAGTAAATAGCCATGCTCCACGACGAGGACAATGAATTTGATCCTGATTTAGAGGATGAAGAAGACGGCGACGGCCAATCTCAGGGAACTCATCACAATTACATAACTCCTTCAGGAATGGCGAAACTCAAAGCCGAATATCAAAATCTATTTCACAAAGAACGGCCCAAATTGGTTGAGACGATCGCATGGGCAGCTAGTAATGGCGATCGCTCAGAAAATGCCGACTATATTTATGGAAAAAGACGTCTTCGTGAGATTGATCGAAGGCTTCGCTTTTTGGGCAGGCGCCTGGCTTCGGCCGTTGTTGTGGACCTGAGTCACCAAGATAGCTCAAAAGTTCTATTTGGAGCGAAAGTGACCGTCGATGACGAAAACGGCAAACGGCTTCAATATACGATAGTTGGTGAGGACGAAATCGATATTGAAAACCGAAGAATAAGCTGGGTTTCGCCAATCGCCAAGGCTCTCTTAAATGCCAAAGTAGGAGATACAGTGACGGTGACAAGGCCCCAGGGCGAAATTGACCTCACAATCAAGAAGATTGAATACAAGATCGAATGATCCCCTCTAGACAATTTGGCCATTTAGTGTTTAATCAGGATAATGTTCTTAGCGGTATTTCATGAGGGAAACGACCCTCGCAACGAAAAGGAATTTGCTGACACCGTTCGCTATTTGAAAAACGATGCGGTGGTGGTTTATCCAACGGACACGGGTTACAGCATCGGTTGCAGCCTGCATAGCGAAAAAGCCACAGAGCGAATCACCCAAATTCAGTTACGACCTGCAGATAAACCTTATACAGTCATGTGCTCGGACCTTGAAATGGTTCGTGAGTATGCGGAGGTCGACGAATTTGCTGAATTCTTCCTTAAGCAACATCTTCCGGGGCCGTATACTTTCATCCTTCGAGCTACAGAACAAGTTCCGAAAATTGCGGGAATTCAAAGACTAAACGTGGGAATTCGAATTCCAGAGTCAGAAACGACCGTTGAGCTTATTCGCGCGCTCAAGTCTCCGTTCTTAAGCTCTACAGTGCGGATGCCTGGAGGGCCAATGGATCCTTTGAGTATTGCGCGCTGGTATCACGGAAAAGTAGATGGAATTGTTGATGGCGGGACCGTGGTTCCTAGAATTACCTCCGTCATTGATCTCAGTGAGCAAACGATTAAAGTCATTCGAGAGGGCGCGGGCCCTGTCAATTTTTTCCGTTCAATGTAGGCTTGCGGCTTTCGTATTGAGGGCTTGCCCTAGTGAAATCTAGAATTTTTTAGTGGCACCAAAGTTCCGGCGAAACATTCCAGTTTTGGCATGGCTACTTTGATTTGTTTGGCGAAATTTATCGTCGATCCAGTTCAAATCCGCGCAATTCAGACATAACCACTTTGAGGGTACTTTTCTGACGTTGTGTTCGTAATATTCTACGTCTGGCGATGATTTTTTGCAGTGATCGCAGTCCGTGCGAAGATGGTGAGCATGTACCCCTTTTTGAGTGGGGCCCTGCTTTTGGATTTTAGCTCGCCGCTCTTGTTCCTTCTCGCGGTCAATTGTGTCTTTTGAAATGAGACCAGCCTTTAACAAGGCCTCTTTCATTGAATTACTCATGGGGCCATTTTGCCTAAAACGGCGACTAGAAGCAAGTTCCCTGGAATCAAATTATCTAAATTTTTCTGAAAACCTAAGGACATCGTTGACAACGGAATCCAGCATTTTCTGATGGGACTCCTGTTTCAACTGACCGTTGATTAAATTCTGTTCCGATTGCGGAAGCGCTAGTTGGCTGGGAACGACAATGCCTCCCAGATGAGTAAAAATCGCCCGTGCGTGGATAAGGCTTTTTGAAGCTCCCCACCAGCCGGTGCTTGTTCCGATAAGCCCAATGACTTTGTCCTTAAAGGGGTTCTTAGCAACGGAAATCCAATCCACCGCATTTTTCAACGGACCTGAAACAGACCCGTTGTACTCCGGGTTGGCCACGATGAGTGCTTGGGCCTCTCGAATTTGTTGACCGATGTATTTTGCATTTTCTGGTGTGCCTTCGTTCATCACGTCTTCGTCAAACAGCGGCAGCATGAGTTTTTTGAGATCCAAAAATTCCACAGTGCAATTTTTTTTGGCGAAAAGATCGAGCGTAAGACTCAGGAGCTTCCGATTTGAAGATTCCTTTCGAAGACTTCCGCAAATTCCAACAATTTTGAGATTTGGCATGTTTGGAGGGGTAACCTATTCGGGTAAAAGCGGTCAACCAAGAAGCCTTTGATTTTGCGCGTCATTTGCTCTATGACTGACTTCCATGGCTAAATTCAAGTTTTCGCTCATTAAAAACTGTCTTCAAACAAGAGCCCGTCGGGGGCAAGTTCAAACTCCTCATGGAGCCTTTGATACGCCCGCATTTATGCCGGTGGGCACCTTGGCGACCGTTAAATCTTTGAGCCCAGATGAAATTAAAAACTGTGGAGCCCAAATCGTTTTGGGAAATACCTACCATCTCTTGTTACGCCCTGGTCCCGAAGTGTTTCGGCATTTTGGCGGAATTCAAAAATTCATGAACTGGAACGGGCCTGTTTTGACGGATTCCGGTGGGTTTCAGATCTTCTCACTTCCTTTGTCGCGAAAAATTACTGAAGAGGGCGCTGAGTTTGCGAGCTATGTTGAGGGTAAAACTCATTTCTTAACTCCCGAGCACAGCATTGAAATTCAATCGGCCATCGGCTCCGACATTATGATGGTTTTGGATGAATGTGTTCCTTCAACTTCTCCCCATGCCCAAGCACTGGCGGCCATGGAGCGAACTCATCGCTGGGCTCTAAGAAGCCTAGCGGCTCGTCAAGACGCCGATCGCCAGGCCCTTTTCGCCATTGTTCAAGGAGCTATTTATCCTGACCTCAGAAGGCAAAGTGCGGACTTTCTAACTCAGCACCCATTTGATGGTTTTGCCATTGGGGGACTTGCGGTTGGAGAATCTAAGGCTGAGCGCGAAGACCACACAGAGCTTGTTACAGAGCTTCTGCCCCAAGACCGACCTCGTTACCTCATGGGAGTCGGGACTCCAGAAGATCTGCTTGAGGCGGTCAGCCGTGGTGTAGATATGTTTGATTGTATTATTCCGACAAAACTTGCCCAGCAAGGAATCGTCTTTACATCAAGCGGTGCTGTTAGACTCGATAAGATTCCTTATCGACTCAGTGAAGTTCCCTTGGATTCGAATTGTGATTGCTGGTCGTGCAAGAGTTTTTCTAGAGGATACATCCACCACTTGATCCGATGTCATGAAACGCTGGGTTGGCGCGCTTGCGCGTTTCACAACACCTATTTTTATCAAAAGCTGATGGCAGAAATTCGACGGTCCATTGAGGCTGGAACATTTGCAGAGTTCAAACGCCGTACCTTAGAAGCCTGGAAGTCTGGCGAAGCGCTCGAAAAAGAAATGGTGAGTCGGGAGTCGGCCATTATCATGAGAGAACGAAAAAAACATAGCCGTCACCGCATTCAAACTTTAAGCGGCGATTTGACTCATTAATCCATTATCGACTTCGACGGATCGCCCGGCTCGACGGGCCTCAAGAGCTTCGATTAGTTTTTGAGCTCCAAGCTGCGCAGTCTCATCGCATGCTTGAAACTTAAGCAAACGCATTTCGATGGCCCGACTCAAAGTGCTCAATTCGGGCATTTGATAGGTTTTTCCGCTTCCGGCAATTTTATGAGTGATTTCCGCCAAGGCATTCCAATTGTTTGAGCTCAATGCCGCTTTAATAGTGGCTATTTTTTCCGGAAATCCATCGGTGTATTCTTTTTGAATTTCGGCAAGTACGTCACTTGGAATGGGACTCATGCGGCCTCCTTAGTTGCTTGGGTGATCGCGATAAAGCGTGTGTCCGGAATAAAAAATGAAAATACCGAGCCAGAACCTGGTACAGACTCCACCTCTATGCGTCCGCCGTGTTGTTCAACAATGGCTTTGCTTATAGCGAGTCCTAATCCCGTGCCCCGGATGACTTTGCTTTGTGGGGTATCTTTGCTGCTAAATTTTTGAAATAAATGGGATTTGTCTTCGGCTCTAATCCCAGGTCCCTTATCGGAAATACGAATCCAAGCGCCGGAATCCGTTGGCTCGGCAAAAACTTCAACCGACGAACCTTTCGGGCTGAATTTGATGGCGTTACTCAGTAAGTTGGTGAGCACTTGTTGAATGCGATCGGTATCAACGTAAATCTCTAATGAACTTGGGATATCAGTGACCGTTACTTTCACATGAAGCATATCGCAAAGGCCCGCAACACCTTGGGTGGCATTTTTGATAGAGTCAAATAGCGAAACCCACCTCTTATTAAGGGGCATTTTCTTCGCTTCCATTTTTGTCAGGTCCAAAATGTCATTGATTAATCTAATGAGGCGATCACTTTCCTTTTCAGCAATCTCAAGCAAATCTCTTGTGTCATCGTCGAGCTTTCCTACGGTCCCGCTCAATAAAAGGCTTAGTGATCCTTTAACTGAGGTCATGGGGGTTCGAAGCTCATGGCTAACAATCGAAATAAAGTCTGTTTTCACTCGATCTATTTCTTTTAGGTCTTCGACGGTATGGGCGACCCGATCCGCCAACTGATGGAACTGTCTTTCTAGAACGCCGATTTCATCACTTCGCGCTTGAACCGGATCAAGGGTGTGCTCGCCTGCTTCAAACAAACGCATTCGCTCGTTGAGGCGATTGAGCGGGGCAAAAATTCTATTTTTTAAATAGAGGGTTGTTGTGAACACCACTAGGGCGAAAATAACCAAATAAATGACCATGTAAACATTTGTGACTTTGGTGAATTCTTGGACCTTTTCTCCGAGGGGTTTTAAAATTCTTTGCTTATTGGAAATGAGACTTCTGGTGTAAATGAGCAGTTGAGTAGGGTCGTTCATTTGTTGGGCTCTTGACCACTGACGTTCTATTTCGTCTAGTGCGTCAAGGGAGACCTTTAGCTTCATGAGCACTTTGAGATCTTTAAAATCCCTTCTAATGTCTTGCCGAACTTCATTCAAAAGCTTTTTGTATGAGCTTGAACCATGTCGTTGAAATTTTGATTCTTCAAAAAAGCTTTCTTGAAGATCCACAAGAGTGGAGATGATCTTTTCGACTCTCATCACTTCTTCATAAGATTCCTGCAGATCTCGATGCGTCTTGAAAAAGAGCCCAGAGTTTACGACCGTAACGATGAATAAAACCCAAAGAAGACCACTTAATTGCTTTTGAATGGTGTTCATGCGGGCACCTGCAATCGCTGGTTCTCAAGTATTGATTCGATTTCTTGGCAAAGCTTTGCAGGATCAAAAGGCTTAACGATATAGCCGGCGGCTCCAGCGCGAAGACCCTCTTGAATATCGGATTGCTGCCCTTTTGCTGTCAAAAAGACAATGGGAATGGTTGATGTTGGGGGATGACTTTTTAAAGCCTGGCAGGTTTCAAGGCCATCCATGACGGGCATCATGCCATCAAGAACGATGAGATCAAATCTCGCCCCTTTGGCAAGGTTAAAGGCCTCGTCTCCGTTGTCACAAACAGTCACGGTGTGCCCACCAATGCGCTCCAATGCGAGGCGGGCAATCTTCTGAATGCTTGGATCATCTTCGGCAAGAAGGATCTTCACGATGCCCTCGAAGAGCCTTGAATGTTGAGATTGGTGTTGATCCAAAATCTAACTTTTTGCAGTTCGGAATCTGACAACCCAACAAACTGAAGACTCAGATGAAAGCGAAATGGATTTCCATGTACAGGCTGACATTGCACCACGCGCAGCGGAGGAGTTTGAATTCCAATGAGTTCAAAAAGTGGCGATTGAACCCTGAGTCGTGTATTTGGTGAGGCTGCGGTGGGACCTTCGATTTGAATTCCCTTTTCTGAAAGCGCTTTAATTTCGGCTCCGGTATCCCAATGGACGGGCATATTCAAAGACGTTTGAGCGAACTGAAGCTGCCTGAGTTGTTTTTGCGCTTTGTTATGCAGTAGCGACTGAACTTTATCGAGAAACAGATCCGGGTCCACTGGCTTTACGATGTAATCATCAGCCCCGCAGTCGAGACCGCGCTGAACGTCTTTTTTGTCTCGTCTTCCGGTAACTAAGGCGATGGCGACGTCTTTTGACCTGGGATTATTTCTCAAAGTTTTGATCAGATCGAATCCGCTTCGGTACGGCATGTTGGCATCGGTGAGTACCAAATCGTAGACTTCTTCTTGAACTCGATCCACGGCGGCTAATGCATCGAAAGCCACTGTCACTGTATATCCTTGAGTTTCTAACAGTCGTGAAACAATTCGGGTAAAGTCTTTGTCGTCGTCAACCACGAGCACACTGATGCCTTGCATAGACACCTCCGTAACTCTTTTCGGCGGGAAAATGAACTGAGCTAACTGGATCTTAGTCTGGGATTACTTAAGAATTTCGTCTTTCAAAAATTGGTCGCTAAAAATGCGCTCACCATCTTGTCCGAGTAGGATTTGACCCGTAACTCCCGTGATGCGGGAAGAGTCCTTGAGCGCTTGGGTCAAAGTCGTCTTCTTAGTTAATGAACGGTGGTAAGCGGCAATTGCCGTATAAGTCGCATCGAATGTCAGGGCCCCAGAAATATTCATCGGCTTTTTAAATTTCTTTAAAAACGCCTCTTCTATCTTTTTACTAAAATCAGATTTTTGCGGTATCCATTGACTGGTTGTCACAATGCGAATGTGCATCTTTTGACTTTTAACTTTCTTCATCAGTTCTTGAAAATTGACCGTATCAAAAGCGGCAACCAAATAGGGCTCTGATTCCATTGCGGCGAGTGCCTTTGCCGCCACAATATCCCGCGTGGTGAGGAGTAAAATATCCTTTTTGGTTGGATTCCAAAGTTTAGCATTAACGTCTTTGAGTCGTTCGATTCCGCTAAGACCTCGAAAGAGCACTTCTTGGTGGTTAATCTTAGTGCCTTCGATGCTGTGTCTAAAGGTGTCAGCAAGATCAATGGAATAGTCATCAGACAAATCTTTAAATGCAAAAATGTTCAGTTTATGTTTCTGCACATCGGGAAGCAGAAATTCTGCCATCGCCTTGGCCAGACGGCGATTAGAAGCGCAAATCCTAAAAACGTAGCTGGAATTCTTTGTCAAATCATTGTGCGTCGAAAATATCGAAATCATTGGCAGCTTGGTTTCATTGACAAAGCTCTTAAGACCAAGGGCCACATTCGAATAAAGTGGCCCAATCACTGCAACGGGCTGATCAGTGGTCACGATTTTTTTGAGACTTCTCAGTGCATGTTCGGGGTTGTCGCGATCGTCAATAGTGACAAACTTTATTTTTGATTGGGTTCCGTTGATTTGATCGTATTGTTCTAGCGCAAATTGCGCCACATCGCCAAGATGCTCATATTCTTCTACTTCATTCGCCGGATTGGCGGTGTACATGAGGACCATGGTGGCCGCACTCGGAGTTTGGGCGTTTGTGCCAACGGAGGCCAAACTCGCTATGATTAAAATGAAGATCCTGTTCAATAGTTTCATATACTCTGTTATTAAGTGAATGAATTGCAGAAGCAAGGACAAATGAAGTGAAAGTTTTTGAAATTTCAAGCGGGGCTAACCGAGTATTCAAAATCTTCCAGGACTTGCTGGAGTCAAAAGGAATCCAGAAGCATTCTCAGGCTTTGATATCGGGTCAAAAAGCTGTTTCAGAAGTTATCCACAATAAAAGTTTAGATATTATCGGGGTTATTCGTACTCTAAAAATGCCCGCCATTGAGACCGCATATTCTGACGCCTGCGAATACTTGTTATCTGAACAGCTGTTCAAGACTCTTGATGTGCACGGAACGCATTACCCGCTACTCCTAGTTCGATTTCATATTCCAAACCTTTCAGAGGCTAAAATTCCCTCAGGAATTCAAGTCGCACTTCCTTTTCAAGATCCAGCAAATGTCGGAGCCGCCATTCGAAGTTCCGCCGCTTTTGGTGTTTCAACGATTTTGCTTCTTCCTGGGTGTGCTCATCCGTTTCATCCGAAAAGTTCAAGGGCCGCTAGCGGCACGTTAGGTCTGATAAAATTTTTTCGATTGCAATCGTGGGAAGAGCTCCGCACTTTGGGCCCTCCGGTTTGGGGATTAAGTATGACGGGCGAACCCCTAGGCCTCACTAAAAAGGAAAGTCCTTTGATTTTGGTTCCTGGTATTGAAGGCCCGGGCCTTCCAGAGCGCATAAAGTTGGATCGTCAAATAACGATCCCCATGGCCGAAGGAGTCGAATCGCTCAATGGGGCAATAGCTCTCTCGTTGGCCCTCTTTCACCTTAATCAATAGCTTTGATCCTGGGGGCGGCTAACCCTGTAAAAACAACAAACTTAGTGCCGAATCTTGCGTCCTTCCGGATACTTACGCGGAGTGTTAAAATGCTCCTTCTATGGTTGGAATATCCAGGATTGGATCAGTTTACGTCATTCTTATTGGGCTTGTCCTCAGTGGCTGTCGTCCGCCAAAAGCATCGCTAAAAGACCCAGAAAATCCTGCTGCCAATTCTATGGATTTTGTCAGCGGTCCGCGCGCGATGCCTCCTCAAGCCCCGCCAACCAGTCAATTGCCTCCGGATCAGATTATAATTCCCGGTCAAGCCCCGTCGACGGCGCCGGATACCAAGTTTGGAAGCCTTTCGCGATCTACAATCTGGGTGCACTTATTTCCGATACAAAAAATAAAAGGCGATGCGTACGCGGAA
>JADLCR010000056.1 GCA_020847095.1 Oligoflexia bacterium
GGGTTCAAGCTCAAAATGCACACGTCAAGGAGCTCACCGAATCCCATGAAAAGTGGTCCGATAAGTACCAAAAACAGCTCAATGAACAAAAAGAGCAAATTCAAGAGCGCACCACGGAGCAAATAAAGCGAGAGAATGCCGAAAGCTACCGACGGCTTTCTGAAGCACAAAAGAGACTTAAAGCGCAGTCCGATCACATTCGCGAAGGCGGGCAAGAAAAGTTAACCGAGCTTCAACAGGAATATCGAAATCGGCAATCACAAATCGATCAACAAGAGAATAAAAGGATTCAAAATTCGCAGAAGGCCTACAAAGATCGATTTGACTCCCAACAAAAAGTTTATCAGCAAACGCTGTCTCAGCAAAAACAAGGGCAATCGCAGCGTCTTCAAGAAAACCAAGAGCAATTTGCACACACTCAAGATGCGACCCGCAAGCGACTTCAAAAAGACCTGGGCGATCAACGGGACCGTTCAAAGATGATTCTGGATAATCAGGTTAAAACTGATCAGCAATCGCTAAAACGCCAAAACGAACGCTATCAAATGGCCGAAGATGCGCTACAAGTCAAACACCAAGAAGAAATGCGGCGGCTTGATCAACACCTCAAGCAAGAAGCAAAAGAGCAAAAAGAAAAAAATGAAGCTCAAATTGAAAGCCAAAAGGCGCTGTACGCCCAGCGCGCCCAAGAGTTAAAAAATCGCCAAGACTTGCAGCGCGAAAAGACACTTGCGTCACAGCAAAAAGAGCTTGAGTTTATGCAACAGGCTCACCAAAAGCGCATGACAGATCAACAGAGAAATTTCGAACGACGATTTGAGAAAAATGAAGACTCCGCCCGAGAAGCCTACACCAACCAAGGCCTGACTTTAGGCAAAGAGCTACTCACCCAAAAGCAAAAGTTTTTAAAAGCTTCGGATAAATACGCCAACAAAGAAGCAGATCCATTTTATCAACTGCGTGATCATAAAAGCACATTTTCTGAGTCGGACAGCGCCTATGTTCTCAAGGCCCATGTACCAGAACACGAAAAGGACAATGTCTACGTGCGGGTCAAAAACGATACAGTGACTCTCTCAGGAACAAGAACATTTAATGATCAAATAAACAGCTCGGATCGCACTTTAAGAACTCACAATACTCAGACATACACTGAGCGATTCAATATGAATCAGAAAGTCGAACCCAGTTTGATTTCAAAGAATTACGAAAATGGAGTTTTGACAGTCACTATTCCCAAGGTCAAAGGCTAAGGTCAGCCTTTTTTAACAAGCCCTTCAAGCTCTGAAAGCATAAATTGTAGGCGCTGGTGCATGTCCTGGAGCTTATTCATGTTTTCCTTAAGCTCAACCAGCGAGTCGGTTTTAAGTTCAGGGTTCTTTTGCGCCAGGCCCTCGTGAAATAACGAGATTTTCGATGTTACGCCGCTGGCCTGAACCTTTCGAACTAAGTCAGAAAAGTTTGAATAAACAAAACCAATTCCAGAACCGCGATCATAGAGAGCCATATCAATCTCCTGTGCGAACCCGCGCACCTTAGACATTAAAGTACGCCGTTCTCTTACTACTGATAGACTCTGCAACGAGGATGCCATAGGACCCCTTTCACTGGTATTTGCTCTGAAGAAAAGCTTAGTAAGCCAGTAGCCCTTCGCTCAATGAAATAATTCTTACATTTTGTGAAACTCAAGCCTGGAGCGGATTTGGCACCAAATTATGTTTCAGTATTCACACTTGATCCCTGAAATATCAGAAGAGGAAAGCTGAGTACGCTCATAATTGTATTCAAGAGACTTTAACATCACTGTAGGCGCTGAAGGCTTATGATCAAGCCCAAGCAAATGTCCAAGCTCATGCAAGACTAGCGATTCAAAATGAACGGAGCCGGGCATTGGATTTGTTGAGTAACTATAATTATCTGCATTAATGACGATATCCGCTTCATTAATCTTATTATCGACCCAGTAGATGTTAGTGTTAGCTTGCTGCTTGGCATATTGCTGATCCCAGGTTGTATGCCAACTAATGACGTTTCTGCCGTTTTGACTCGCAGAGGTATCGGTAATGATTCCAGCAATCTGCAAGATGTTGCGTCCTACCGCTCGATTCCAGGTTTCAATGGCCTTTTGAATCGAATTATGAAACTGCGAAGGGACCGTGCTATCAACATAAACTAAAATCGGAGTTTCATTTTTCCAACTCACTCGCTGAGCCTCGCTGTTGAGAACAAATCCGCAGGCATCTTGTGCCGGAGGTTTCTTAGAACACCCTCCTTGCACAAACAAAATGACGGCAGCTAATAGAAAAAGAGTCCGCTTCATACAGACCCCTAAGAGCGAAGAAAATGCCACGCTGACAAATGCTTAAGTAGTTGAAATGCATAATTAAAATGTGGTCACGATCACTCCCCCTAAAACTCAGGATTGTGCCGTTTCCAAATATTCTAACGTTAAGCCCGATTTGAAATACCCATAAGTTATTGAAACTAATAGGTTATTTTACTGTAAACAAAATGGGCGCCTCATCACTATGAAAGCGCCCATTTTTGTAAGTTGGCGACGCGTTCAATTTAGCGGACAAATTGACAGACGAGCTGAGCTTCTCTCGAAGTACCGTCACTCAAGCGGGCTGATATATAAGAGTCCGCCACTTTCGACCTTGGATAATAGAACGAGCCGAAAAGAACTGAATCACTTGAATAAACTTCAACCCACCGACCTTCAACCTTGCCACGATCGATCAACTGCACATCCGAAAACACACCTTTAAGGACTTTGCTTCCTCTACCATCTACGTCGTAAACGGTGATTTCATAGGCGTTCGGCGCAACTTTCGAAAGGCCCACTTCGGAACCTGTTTGAGTTTGCTCATCAAATGACGAACAGTCATAAATTGGAAACGGATACTCGGCGGGTTCTGCTGCGGCTGTCGATACAAAACCCAAAACCGCAATTAGACTCAAAATTAATTTAATCACTAATACCTCCCTTAACTTCCCAAATCTCGTTTCAAGAGGTCTATGTACTGGCCTAAAAAATTATTTTCAACGTCTAATTTTGGATTGTTCGGCAAGGAAGTTCGATCGGCTCGGTGATTCCGCTTACCGGGAAGTTGGCCTCCAGCACGGCGTTTACCACTTTGCCCGTTTTTGTTAATTTAAGCGTGATTCGACGTCCTTGAGAGGCGCCATCAGGATTACTTCGCTTTGGCTCATCGTAATTCCAACTTTCCAGGATGGTTAATCCAGTAGAGGTCGGAATGACTTCGGCAAAATTCAAATTAATGCTAGGACTGTGAAAGACAATGGATTCGATCCCTTCAAAATCACGATCCGATATAGTGAGGCTTCGCACCGATACAATCTCTCCCGCCATCAGCGTGACATTGAGAGTGGCCCCATGCACCGTGGGTGTTTCGCATGACAAAGTTTGGCCGGATTTAATGACGGACTGAAATCCAAACGCATTCGTATGAAAAATAAAAATCGCACTCAAACTCAGAATCAAAAACTTCATCAAATCCTCCCAAAGGAAGGCCTATCATACTCGATTTTAACGCAACACATCATGTGTAATAAATTCCATGGGGACAAAATGCTTCCAGAAACTGTCGTGCGGACAAAGTGACTCCGGAATTCGGGTGCCAGAATCAATTAACTTCAGTTTCGACGGATTTTGACCTGGTCTGGTCGTTGCTCAATGGATGGACATAGGTTTCGGCGGGTGCCCAGGCGGTCCTAAACGCCTCCCCCGCCAAACCTCAAAATTCAATCAAATCTCGCCTACAAGAGCCTACCACAGAGCGCGAGGTCCCAAAAAGGATCTCAAGCTCTCCTGCGGTCAATAGAACTTTCGATATTTGATTTCGTAAGCTAAGACCATTCCCATGACCGAGAAATTTGAAGTCTTATTTCAAGATGACCACGTCATTGTTGTTAATAAACCGGTGGGTTGGCTGACGATTCCCGGTCGAGGCAACAAAGAAGGGGTTCCGATTCTTTCTCACGAAGTCGGTCGATGGCTTCGCGCTGGAGCCGATAGAACCAACCCATCTCCGGATCTCTTTGTGGTCCATCGCTTAGATCAGGGTACTTCGGGGGCGATGATCCTTGCCAAAGATGCCGATACTCACCGCACGCTCAGCCATGAGTTTGAAGAAGGCCATATTAAGAAAATCTATTGGGCCGTAGTTAAAGGAAACCCGGGAAATCGAAAAATTGATTTGCCGTTATTTAAACTTCCTTCAAAGAAAAACAAAAGTGTTGTGGATCCAAAAGGAAAGCCCTCTCAAACTTCGATTAAAACAATCATGAGTTCCGAAGGTTATTCCCTGATCGAGGCAGAGCTCCATACAGGACGCCCTCACCAAGTGCGAGTGCATTTGGCCCATGAAGGATTTCCGCTTGTAGGCGATAAGCTTTATGGGGGACCCGTTGAAGTTGCCGGTATCAATCTCGAATGGCCTCAGCTCCATAGTCGGCTGATTGGATTTTCAACCAAGGCCAAAGGCCAACTTGAACTCATCGCAGATCCAAATAGCACGATGAAATTGATTTTTGAACAGCTTGGCTGGAGTCCTACGGCTTGCCTGTAGATTTAGGTCCACTTTACCGAATATAGAAACATGGCCCGTCAAGCTTTTTGGTTATTCGCTTTGATCCTTGGATGCTTAGTTTTATTTTTTCAAAACTGCGCTCAATTCAAGATTCTTTAAGGTGCCGTGGTAAGACAAATCGTATTGGAATCCACGCCGTTGACATTAACTTTAACGTGGTCTTCATAGTTTACCGTCAGGGGCTTTGACCGCATTAAAAAGCCGTTGTCATCTTTAGGAACGTGATAGTACTGGGGATCGCCGGTGGCGGACCAAATGGGACCTTGATTGTAGTTGCACTGGCTTTCATACGAAACCGGACAGCCTGGTCCATGAGGAGTAGAATCAAACATGATGCGATCTCCCACCTGAACTTTGTAGCAACGACCGTCAAAGGGCGGATTATAGAGATTGCCTGACCCCGAAGGACGCTCAGCCCAATGAATGACAAGCCTAACTGAAGTCGTTGTACTGATGTTATGCATTTCAGGGTGGTAATCTCTTGCATCGTGAACCACTTGCCAGCTTCCCGTTTGAGCCGGACCGCCTCCCGGAGGAGTGGGACTAGTTGTAATGATTGGTGTTTGAGACGGCGATGGTTGAGCCGCTGCGGAAGGTGACGCCGACGGTTGAGCGGAGGGCACCGGACTAATGGCCACGGCTGGAGGAAGCCCACTTGATGACTTTTTGCTTCCAACGGTCAGACCGCCGCTTCCGCCGGGTGCTGCGCAATTTTGATAGCTCAATATAATTGCCGAAAAAATGAAGATGGCGCCAAATGCAAATAGCTTTGATTTCCGCATGATTAGACCTCCGCAACCCATTGATTTTATCGGTGAATGAGCCCCAAGACTTTAGGCTAAGAGAAGATTTCCCTTTTCAATACAATCCCAGGGGATTACAAGGATTTACAGAGGAAAATAGATAATGAAAGGTATTGTTTTAGCTGGCGGAACGGGGTCTCGGCTGTTTCCCCTAACGAAGGTTACCAATAAGCACCTATTGCCCGTAGGCCAAAAGCCTATGATTTTTTATCCCATAGAAAAACTTCGCGGCATTGGCTGCCAAGACATTCTCATTGTCACGGGTGTGGAGCACATGGGTGATGTGGTGACCTTGCTCGGAAGTGGTAAAGACTATGGCTGCCGTTTTACTTACAAGGTCCAAGACGAGGCGGGAGGAATTGCACAAGCTCTTGGTCTCGCGTCTCAATTTGCTCGCGACGACAAGATGTGTGTCATCTTAGGAGACAATTTGATTCACGACTCGCTCAAACCCTTTGCTGAAGATTTTGTTTCCGGAAAGTCCCGATCCAAAATCATTCTCAAAGAAGTCGAAGACCCCCAGCGATTTGGAGTTGCAGAAATTAAAGGTGACAAGATTGTGGCCATTGAAGAAAAGCCCAAATCACCGAAAAGCAACTTTGCTGTTACAGGAATATACTTTTACACCCCTGATGTTTTCGAAATCATTAGAACCTTAAAACCATCTGGCCGTGGAGAGCTCGAGATAACAGACGTCAACAATGCGTACGTCAAAGAGGGCGCCATGTCTTTTAATATTATTGAGAATTGGTGGAGCGATGCGGGAACCTTTGAGTCCTTGGCAAAAGCCAATGAACTTGTGAGACAAAAGCCTCCGCTTCCTTAATTGATGGTGATCATGAAGAACACAAATGGGAACTTTCAGCGTATTTTAGTTACCGGCGGGGCTGGATTTATCGGAAGCCACTTCATTCGGCTTTTGCTGAACGAACGCCCTTCATCGGAGGTCATTAACTTGGATCTCCTAACATACGCAGGAAACCTAGAAAATCTCAAAGACGCCGAATCAAATCCTAAATACAAATTTATTAAAGGCGATATCGGCAATCGAGAATTAACGACTCAAATACTTTCTGAAGTGGACGCTGTCGTTAACTTCGCAGCTGAAAGTCACGTCGACCGCTCTATTTTGGGGCCAGAAGCCTTCATTCAAACTAATATTGTGGGCACTCAAAGACTTCTTGATGTTTCAAAACAAAATAAGGTTAAGCGATTTCTCCAGGTATCCACCGATGAAGTTTACGGAAGTCTCGGCGCTGAGGGCGCATTTACCGAGGACACTCCGCTGGCTCCCAATAGCCCCTACTCAGCTAGCAAGGCTGCCGCGGATTTGCTGTGCCGAGCCTATCATCACACGTTTGCCTTGGATGTTGTTATCACACGATGTAGCAACAACTATGGGCCCAATCAGTTTCCCGAAAAACTAATTCCCCTCATGATCTCAAATGCGAGATCCGACAAGCCGCTGCCAGTTTATGGGGACGGCCTTAATGTAAGAGATTGGATTCACGTAGAAGATCATTGTCGAGGTATTTTGGCGGTTCTCGAAAATGGGCAATCGGGGGAGGTGTACAACATTGGCTCCAATAACGAATGGCCCAATATTCAGATAGTCAAAAAAATTCTAAATGAACTGAAAAAACCAGAAAGCCTCATTAAATTTGTTGCTGATCGACCGGGCCATGATCGGCGCTATGCGATCAACTCCTCAAAAATGAAAAACCAACTCAATTGGGAACCAAAGATCGACTTTTCCGAAGGACTTCACAAAACCATTGACTGGTACCTTAAGAACGACGCTTGGCTTCGTCGAGTGACCAGTGGCGAGTATTTAAAGTATTACGAAACCCAATACTCAAACCGATAACAAAAGGCCAGGGGTGCATCCCACTGGCCTCCAAGTCTTTAATGATTAGCACTATTCAAAAATCTACGCCGTTGGCTGTCGCAATTCTTTCCGTAGGATCTTACCAACGTTGGTTTTTGGTAACTCCGTTCTAAATTCAACAAACTTCGGCACCTTATAGCCGGTCAAATTCTTCCGACAGAAATCAATGATTTCAGATTCAGTAAGCGTTGTATCTTTTTTCACAACAAAGATTTTCGGCACTTCGCCTGATTTGTCATCGTTAACTCCAATGGCAGCAACTTCTAGGACCTTAGGGTGAGTGGCAACGACGTCTTCAATTTCATTAGGATAAACGTTAAAACCCGAAACGATAATCATGTCCTTTTTACGATCAACAATTTTCACAAAACCTTCAGGGGTCATGTATCCAAGGTCACCGGTTTTGAGATAACCATCTGCAGTCAACACCAGAGCGGTTTCCTCTGGTCGCTTCCAATACCCCTGCATCACTTGCGGGCCGCGAATAGAAATCTCCCCCACTTGCCCCAGATCAACAGGTTTTCCATTGTCATCAAGAATTGCTACTTCAGTTGAAGAAATAGGCAACCCGATGTATCCGTTGTAATCTTTTAAATTCATGGGATTAATGCATGCCGCAGGCGAAGTCTCAGTTAGACCATAAGCCTCGATTAAAGGACTTTTGGTAATCGTTTTCCATTTTTCAGCCACGGCTCTTTGAACAGCCATTCCACCGCCCAACGAAACTTTTAAATGAGAAAAATCAAGTTTCTTGAAATCCTCATTGTTTGTTAGTGCGTTGAAAAGCGTATTCACACCGGTAATGGCTGTGAATTTCCACTTGCTCAATTCTTTTGCGAACCCTGGAATATCTCTGGGATTTGTAATCAAAATATTTTGGGCGCCAATTGATGAAAAAACAAAGCAGTTCGCGGTCAATGAAAAGATATGGTACAGGGGCAATGCGGTGATGATAATTTCTTTGCCTTCTTGAATCAGATTTCGAATCCAAGCGCGTGCCTGAACCATATTGGCCACAATATTTCCGTGAGTCAGTACGGCACCCTTTGCGACTCCCGTAGTTCCACCCGTATATTGAAGAAAGGCTATGTCTTTGTTGGTAATCGTCGGTTTTGCAAACGACCCTTTAGCTCCTAATAAGAGGGTTTTTGAAAACGGAACGGCTTGAGGTAGATTAAATGCCGGAACCATTTTCTTTAAATACTTAACCACAGAATTAACTATTAGTGATTTGGGAAAGCCGAGCATGTCTCCAAGCTCAGTGACGATTACATTTTTAACAGGAGTATTTTTTATTATTTTTTCAAGTGTGTGAGCGAAGTTGGCCACGATGACTATAGTTTCGGTTCCAGAATCTTTCAGCTGATGTTCAAGCTCGCGAGCCGTATAAAGTGGATTGACATTAACAACAATACCACCTGCTCTAAGAACACCAAAGAGGGCCACGGGGTATTGAAGAATATTTGGGCTCATGATCGCAACGCGATCACCTTTTTTGACCCGCAATTCATTTTGAAGGTAACTAGCAAATTGGCGACTCAGTTGATCAATTTGGCCAAAAGTCAGAGTCTTGCCCATGCAGGTAAAGGCCGGTCTTTCCCTATATTTGGAAAAGGAGTGCTCCAAAAGCTCTGCAATTGACCCAAATTCATCAGGGTTAATGGTGTGAGCAATTCCCGGCTCATAGCTTTTGTACCAAAGAAAGTCCTGTGATGTTCGTGATGCCATTGCGTCCTCCTTAGTTATAACTTTTGTAGTATGACCCTAGTTTACTTGAAAAATCTAGGAGTTAAATGGGATGACGTTGCCGTTCAAGATAATCGGCTCTCAAGAACTGAACGCGTTTTTTCAATAAGGTAAGCACACTCTTTGTCAGTCATATCGTAAAAGATCGGAAGTCGAACAAGCCCATAAGAGACCTTAAAGGTATTTTGAAGGGAACTCTGGTCAACGCCTATAGCTTTAGCAAAGGGAGCTTCGTGCAGTGGTACATAATGAAACGTCGCAGATATCCCATGACTTTTTAGGTCACTTAGAATTTGGTCACGTCTTTCAGTATCGACTCTGAAAGCTAGGACATGGCCATTGGGGATAATTTCTTTAGGAAACTGTTGCCAAGAAATGCGTCCACCAAAATCACCTAGCGCTTCTCTGACCTGCTGGTAAATAGCCATGCGCCTTTGTGTGATGATCTCAAGTTTTTCAAGTTGAGCCAACCCAACGGCAGCCAAAAGATCTGAAGCCACGTAACTGGAGCCCACATCTACCCAAGTGTATTTATCGACTTCGCCTCTAAAGAACTTCTGACGGTTGGTGCCTTTCTCAATCATGATTTCAATGCGACTGGCCAGTTCAGCGGAGTCGGTAGCAATGATTCCTCCTTCGCCCGATGAAATGTTTTTTGTATCATGAAGACTAAAACAACTGGTCCAAGGAGTCGGTCCCACGGGCAATTTACCTCTACTTGCCCCGAGAGATTGGGCGGCGTCTTCTATGAAAAAAATTTTCCGAGACTCACAGATTTTCCGTAAGTCATCCACTCCGGCGGTTGAGCCGCCGTAATGTACGGTAAGAATGTCTTTGGTTTTACTTCCGATCAACGGCTCAACGGTTGCAGCGGATAGGTTCCAGGTGTTCAAATCGATATCGGCAAAAACCGGCTTGGCCCGTCTCAAAATAACGGCGTTCGCTGCCGAAACGAATCCAAAACTTGGCAAGATGACTTCGTCGCCTGGTCCAATGCCGCTGAGAAGGCAGCTCAACTCTAAAGCAGACGAACAACTCGTGACGAAAAATGCATGTTTTGAATGAGTTTTTTCTTTAAATAACTTTTCAAGTTGAATGGTTTTCGGTCCCCGTCCCGACCATTTTTGGGAATTGAGAC
The DNA here is from genome assembly GCA_020847095.1 of Oligoflexia bacterium. GTDB lineage: Bacteria > Bdellovibrionota > Bdellovibrionia > JABDDW01 > JABDDW01 > JADLCR01. Next base: position 10,189 of record JADLCR010000056.1, read on the forward strand.
TTTCTATTAAGTATTTTTCTTCATTCCCAACAGGCACTGGTCGGTTGAAAGGTATTTTCATCATTGGATTAGTTTATTTTCTCCTTAAGCCAATTTCAAATGGTTAACTGACTTCAAGTAATTGCCCACTTCGCCACGGACATTTTGAAATCACCCCTAGGCAAAAACTCAAAAAAAAACCCGCACCAGTTAAGGTGCGGGTTTCGAATTAGAAGCTGGCATCGTGCTACTCTCACACACGGCTTCCCGTGCAGTACCATCGCCGCTGGTGGGCTTAACTGCTGAGTTCGGAATGGGATCAGGTGTAGCCCCACCGCTATAGACACCAGCAAACTATTTATATGTTTTGAAAATTGATAACGACCAAACGGCGCTTTCGCCTTAGAAAATCAAATTATAATGAAAGGAAAGCCTCACGTCCTATTAGTACTGGTAAGCTCAACACCTTACGGTGCTTACACATCCAGCCTATCAACCTCGTAGTCTACAAGGGGACTTTAGGGGTCCGAAGACCCAGGGAAATCTAATCTTGGAGTTGGCTTCCCGCTTAGATGCTTTCAGCGGTTATCCGTTCCGAACATAGCTACCCAGCATTGCCACTGGCGTGACAACTGGAAGACCAGAGGTTCGTCCGTTCCGGTCCTCTCGTACTAGGAACAGCTCTCCTCAAATTTCCTACGACCACAGAAGATAAGGACCGAACTGTCTCACGACGTTCTGAACCCAGCTCGCGTACCACTTTA
>JADLCR010000057.1 GCA_020847095.1 Oligoflexia bacterium
AAGGCCCCGAAGGCCCTCAGTGTTAGGTGAGCTCACATTAATCACAAGGTAATCGACGTGGGGGGCAAGGGCGGCCGCAGCCCGCATGTAGTCCATAGGAGCCGCTTCAATCGGAGTTTCTTTATTCTTACCGATATTTCCGCCAACCTTAATTTTTAGACCCTGTTTTTTTGCCCGTGCCACTCGGAGTGCGATAATGGCAGCACCATCGTTATTAAACCCCATTCGATTGACGATCGCTCGTAACCCCACGTATCGAAAGAGTCGCGGTCTAGGATTTCCGGGCTGAGGAAGGGGCGTTGCAGTGCCTACTTCGGCAAATGAAAACCCAAGGGCCTGCCAGCCCCAAAGGGCTTGAGCATTTTTATCTAACCCCGCGGCCAGGCCGATAGGTGAGTCCACCTTTCCGAAAGGAGTCTCGCATTGGAGCCGATGATCACGGGACCAACTCGGTTTACTCCAGAGCCCAAAGCGATGGGCAATGCCTATCATTTGCACCGCAAAGATTCCCAATTGATGGGCCAATTCTTCAGGCAATAGGAAAAGCAGCAGTTTTAGTATTTCATACATGGTCGCCTCAGTTTTGCTCAGTATCATAGTGTGTTTCAGGGGAGATTCAAGCTTCTATCGGGGCATTTAATTTGCTATGTAATGTCGTCGAACGAAGGTCATTTAATTGAGGAGAGCGGAAGTGAACTATCTGAACGGGTTATTCTTCGGATTAATTTTTTTGGCAGTAACTGGTGCGGCTCAAGCGAATGTCGATGTTCCTTGCTATCAAGGGCGATTGGCGCTGGCACCTGTTTCAACTTCCGCGGGACACCTTGCAGGGGTGAGCGGCCAGTTGGGTGTGACGGCCTGTCTTGTTGATGCTCAACCAGTCATTTCAAATGTTGAGCTCATTACAATGGAGACTCGTTGTTTAGAACCCCAGCAGCCTTCGTACCCAGGCGATGATGATTGCGCTAAACGGGAAGTCCTCAGCTACCGCCTTGGAGGTCAGCTCCGAGTCGGAACTCTCGTGATCAATCTTAACGGTGTTGAAGCAGCTCGATTGGATTTACATACTTCAGTGAGATCAGCCAAAGTTTATCGCTCACTAGAAAAGGTAAGCACCCTGACAAAGGAAAAATTTGTTTTGGAGGGAGATGTGTCGCGAGTTTCTACCAGCACGTTGAGAGTTCCTGGCTATGTCGTTAACGGGTATCCGGTCGACGTCACTTTGGATGTTGCTTGGCCCATCAATCACCAGAAACAAACGGTTAAAACAAAGACCAAGAATAATGTAACCATGCTGTCGCGATCCCAAGATCTTGATTTGATACGAGCCCAGATGAGTTTGGCTCCGACCCTTAAATCCCGCGTCAGAGGCTATGCCACAGAGGTTCCGGGTGCGATTAACTTCATTCATATATTTGAATCGGACCTTTATTTACTCAAGTAAGGTCGTTCTTTAGTTCACCACCAAGTGGAATCGGGAATCCCGCCTTCACCAAACTTCTGAAACCTCCTCAGCGCCGATAAGTATCGGCGCTCGGAGGTTTTAATCCGTTTGTGCTTCAATTTGACGAGGTAGTTGACGAGGTACCATGTGTTGCGGGTCGAGTCTCTCCAGGAGCCTTTAAGGCTTCTGAGGTCCACTATGGCGTATGATTTTAGCCGAGCGGTTTCGTCCACAAAAGCGTCAGCATAACTTAAAACCAAGCTTCGAATTGTTTTGAAAACAGGTGCACGGCCCTTGAGGCCCGGGCAGCGTGAGGTTCCAATAGTTCCCCATAGGTTATTTTCTTTGAATAAGAATAGGACATGATCAAGCATGTCCTCACTTTCCAGGCTCAATAGAAGTGGCGGATAGCCTCGTTGCTCGAGGATAGCGGCGGCCAAAAGGGCGGCTTCAATACAATGGGCGGATTTAGCGCGATAAGTTGAGAGAGCCGACCGGGAAGTGATTTTGTTCCGTTCGCGGTTATATTTAAATGTGCGAATGTACCATTGAACCGCCTCAGGCGTCTTATATTGATCGCTTAGTTTTTTGAAAATGCGCCCTGAATGGTTCGCCATGCCTAAATTAGACAATGAACTTCGACCAAAATTCAAGATGTGGATTTTTCAACTGTTCAAAAGATTAGCTTCTGAATCTTTTTGTTCCAGTCATCATTTGAAATGGCATGGAATTCCTTCGATTCGGCTTCTTTAAAATAATGTCCCTGGTCACATTTTAATCCTACATCCCCAGAGACTACAATTCCCATCGCACAGCTTTCGTTCGGAACTTTTGAAACGGGAGGGAGATCTACATTCTTTTCGGCAAAAAGACTTGCTGCCAAGTTTCTCCATTCGGCGATAGTTATTTCGCTAGATTGGCTATCCTGACATCTTTTTTGAATTGCATCGTCACAGCGCCAAATCTCGCAAGTTCCCAATTTGATTGCGACAGCACAACTATCATTCGGTGGCCCGGTCAAAAATCCAGGGACATCTAGTGCCATTGCCGATAGGGAAGTTAGTATCGTTAACAATCCACATAGTGACTTACAAAATTTAAAAATAATTGCTTTAGTTGCCATCGGTATTAACCTTTTCCGGAAGTTGAAATAATCGTCTGATCTCTGCTTTTTGTGCCTCGCTTAATTTCTCTGCCGAGTTAACAGTCCACACCCACTGTTTAATTTTCTCCTCATCCTCTATTTGTCGATGCGCAGCAACGGTACGCAATACCTCCATATATCTTTCCATATTCGAAATGCCTGTATAAACCATAAGAGAGGGCGAAAGGACTTGCAGAGAATCGCCTGTAAATGCATTGGACCTGACAATCGATTCAATTTTCGCTGTTCTCTGTGGTGCCGGCAAATCTGAAAGTCCATAAACAAGCACTGCCACTCCGCGCACATAGGGTTCATGCTCTGGAGTCGAAGTATATTGATCTGCCAACGCAATAACATTTTGAAACAAATCAGGAGCGATTATAGCTGTCATCAACGTACATGCGGGCATTAAATGCCCCGCACTAGGATGACGCTGAAACCGTTGAATAGCGGCTTTTCTCTCTTCTAAAGACAACTTTGACTTTCCATAGGCCATCATTAGCATGCAAAGTTTATTTTCATTTAGATCGCTGCTTCTTTCAAATCTGGAATAAAGATTGCGGACGATGCTTAAATTGTATCCGGCATCGGTCGCGTACTTCGCAAAGCCAGAAAAATAATCTGCTTCTGGTGGAATAGTGGCCAAAATACTCTTGAAAAGCGTTTCAGATATATAGTTGGGCTGTTTTCCCCAATTGGTCCATTCAGAACTTCGAATAAAGTCAGGAATGATTTTCTTATCCATCTCCGAGCCTGAAACTTGAGCCTGCCTAAATATAATCTCTACGACGCGTTCGTGTTTTTGGGGACTGTAACGAGCGCACAGGCGCAGTAAGGTATTCCTTATATGATTTCCATTTGTCTCAGACTGTGCAATGAGTTCCGCATTTCTAGAAACAAAATCAAGAATGTATTGTCTGTTCGGCGGAATGACAATGGTGAATCGAGATTGATCATAGACGCTGCTAAACAGTTGAGAAGCGATGTTATGGATGTTCTGTGCAGTGAGGCCTTTCTTTTCAAAGTATGCAATAATGCTTTTTGCAGTTGAGTCTGCTACAGCAAGATCGATTTCAGGAGTGGCTAATGATGCTCCTAAAAGAGTCGTTCGTAGTGATTCGGTGTATGGATCATTGGGCCCGAGCTCTTGACTTTTCTTGTCTATAATCGCCAACTGATCATCGCGATATTTAACAAAAATTTCTGTCAACTCCGGAAATCGTGCCTCTCTATTGTAAAAGAGCGATTGGAATACAGACCACTTGCCATTACCCGGAGCCTGAGCTGGGGTACTCAATATTTTTCTGTAAAGGTTTTTAACAATCCTTTCGAAATCTGGATTCCAAGTTCTAGAATACCCGATGGCAGAGATCATTTGACTGGCCAGATCCCCCTCAATTGGCCAGCGCCGTTCAATTTGAGTAAGGAGTTGGCCAACATTGGGCATGATCGTAGAATAGTTTTGAATTGCACTAAGACACACAGCGACCAGTGATTTATCCGGCGCTTTATTAATTAGTTCTACAAGTTCCTCATAACTTAGCATTTTAGAGCGTGCTAGCTCAGCAATAAGGCGGGACTTAAAATCTCTAACTGTATAATTGGCCGCATCAGCCGGTTGAAGCAGAAGATCCCAAGCCTCTTTCTTAATCACCGTATAGAGCTCTTGGTTGATCTCTCCGGTGACGTCGCGAACAAATGCGAAGTATTCAACTTTTCGCACGATTCCCAAGTGTTTTGAAGAAAGTTTCATTTTTAGGAACGATGTAAGCTTGGTACTGGCAGCCATCGTTTCTCTAATGATTTTGGATTGCGCAGTGTCTCGATCAGCTTTTCTTAAAATATCTCGCAATGTGTAGAATGAAAGAGCGATCAGGCGCTCATCGGCCAGTATTGATTTCAAATGGCTCATTTTCACTTCAAATGTTGAAGCGTTTCTCACTTTACATTCAAGATCACGAGTTTTTAAAAGCCACGTATCTTCAGAACCTACTAATGGCGGATGAGCATTCAGTTTTGAATTATACAACCCATAAATGCCCTTAGAAGGATCAGGGCTACCATGTAGTTTCCAACCTTCAAGACTTGCTTTAAGCGTTTTGACGGTTCGAGGGGGCATCAAAATCGTGACTAGTGCATCTTGATATGCCTGCGCAGCAGCTGGAGAAATTTTAGGTGCGAAAGGATTGGAGAGCTTAATGGTCTGACCAGATGAACTCACGAGTTGGAGTGCAACATTGTGAATATGATAGGGAAGGCTTTTGTCGCTCGAGGCCTTTTCTCCTGGCGCCGTTTCCGTCCAACCAAATATCTTTGCATGAGAAAATGACTTCATAAATCGTGATGCGTAGGGGGTTTCTGAATCTAAAACATTCGCGAATTCATTAACAAGATCCCACTGGCCTTGTTGGAGATGATCAGCTTCGCGAACCGCACCAACGCGTGCCCCGTGAAAATTGGCGAGATCCATATTTTGCTGTTGTTGAAGTTCAGTTGTGGCTCCGAGCGTGCGGCACCCTTGTAACCATAATGATTGAATATTCAAAAACCACTTGGAAGAATCCGCTTCACAGGAAATGCGTTCTAAGAAGTCAATGCTCAGAGACCCACCTGAGCGAGCACCTCCGAAGGCTCCTGTGTGATGGCCAGAAATGACCAAGCCGTTACAGACAACCTTGTTTTGAATCAAATCTCGAACGGTCTGCTCCGGTGATTGCCCCTTCTTTTGGAATTCGGTAACCTCTACCAGATTTTTTCCAGTTATAGCTTGGATCTTATCAATGAAAGCCTTTGTTTCTATGAACTCTCTGTCGTTATTAAGGGAGATATAGCAGAGAGTCAGTTTTGCTTTTGGAAGTTGTGATGCGGGAAGAAGTAACAGCGCCTGAGTGAGGCCCATAAATGCCTGCGCTTGCTGCGAAAATAGACCAAACAGTAAAATAGCGGATAGAAACGCTCGACTACGAAACACGTGTACTCCATCATGAAAAGAAAGAAACAGTTGTCAGATTTACAAAAAATGTGCCCAAAAATGTGATTATCATCTCGAAAATACTGGGGAAGGTGGTTTGAGCTATGCTGTAGAGCACTCCTGGACCGACAATTTGCGGCCCATTGCCTAGAGTATAGATATGTGAAGTGCTTAGGTCATAACCGAAAGTATCTTGCTAGAAACTCATGGCCATAATGGATTCGTTTGGTCTGCATGATGGGCTTTTGCGAACTTGGTCAACGATATAGTTTAAATGATCTCCCTCGCGCAGCACGGCCCAGTAACTGGAGAGACCATAATATCTTTTTCTACCATTTCTAAATTGGTACTGAGAAATAACATTGTCGCGACTTATATATTTTGTCATTAAAGCAACACCACATCTCAGGTTTAGCTCAACATCGTGAACTTGGGATTCCCTTGTTTCTTGGTCAGGTATTTCGCTAATTTTATATTTTTTTATGGGACATCCCAATTTTTTAAGCGTTTCATTTTGAAGGCTATAGTATGAAACCTGTAACAGCCCACGGCTCACGATTGGTACGCTGATGCCATCATCAATTTCAGGAGGTATTTGGGATTCGAGATGCTTTACCTGCGGGTTATGGCTGCTCTCTCTCCAAGCCATCGCTTGAATCAATGTAACCCAAAATTCCATTCGATCACTCATCTTGTAGTTTGGACAAAACAACTCAATATCTTTTGGGGATGAGTGAATGAGAAAATCGTTTTGCTTTAATATCTCGCGCAAAAGGTCAACCCAACTGGGTTCAGCATTTTTATGTGCAGAGATATTTGTTCTGGTTGACTGTATTGCTGTCTTTGTCTTTGGGTTTGTTTGATTAAAATTCCAATTTGTATTTGTACCTAGATGTTGTGTACTTGGATTAATTTCATCTCGTCGGCCGCATGCAAAATTTAAAAGCACTAAACAACTGACAAAAATGAAACTTTTGGCATTACTCATACTCATTTAAAGAGCAAGAGAGTGCCAATGCCATGACTTTTAAATAGCTTTAAAAATAGAAAATATTCAATATCGTTGACTTTTTCTGGCTAAGAACAAGGTTTAATTTGACCGGCATTTTTATTGGCGGAGAGGGAGGGATTGCTGCGCTCGCATCGTGCTCGCTCGGCCTTCGGCAACCAATTCGCCCCATCCTGGGCGAATTGTCGAACCCTCGGATCTTTCAGGTATCGAAGTCCCTCCTAGTCCAGAAAACAAAAATGCCGCTGATCCCTGCGGGACCACCGGCATTTTTATTGGCGGAGAGGGAGGGATTCGAACCCTCGATACGGCTTTTGACCGTATAACGGTTTAGCAAACCGCCGCCTTCAGCCACTCGGCCACCTCTCCATCAAATTGATTTGGTAATGAAACATAGACCGCGGCAAGAATCAACCACTTGAAGGCGCCCAAACTGGGATGTTTGGACATTTTTTTCACGTTAGCGGGGAATTTCGCGGTCGTGGGCCAATTATATTCGAACTGACCGGGAATGACTTTTGATTACGTATGATCATTCATTCAACGCGCGAACGAACCGAATTTTGGGAGGTGGGATGTGCGTCGATCATTGCTGGGACCCTCAGTTTTAGCATTTTTTCTATTAACTGGACCTGTTCCTTCCCGTGGATTCGTTAAAGAAGCCTGCCAATCCATGAAGGAGCTCAGCTTGAGCTTCATACCGTCAGCACTTAAGCCCAAAGATTCAGCGCGCCGAAACACCATTGAGTTCGCAAGGATTCTTTTAACTGACCAGTTTCTATCTCGTGAATTTGCGAAAAATCCCTACTTGGCCGCTTACATTTATTTTAAACATCTCGCTCAAACTCCCGGAATCCAAGAAGGGCTTGCGGGTACGCCGGCTGAAAAATCAACCATGGCTAAAATTGCCACGGAATATTTTATTTTGGCTCAAAAAGAACTCGGAAAATCGGCGCTTCAAGAGGACATGGCAATTCTCGATGGAGTCATTGAGAAAGCCTTAAAAAATTCAGACCAAGCTCAATATATTTTGGGTCGTTTTGATGGAGTTGATCAAAACTTAGACGTTGATGGAATGAGAAAAGTCACTAACACCAAGTGGCGTCTTACCAAAGATCGCTTTAAGGCTATGACACATCAACTTGCGGCTCTGCCAAAAACTCTAAAAAGAATCAAAGACCTTGTTGATCAGGAATTAGCCGCCGAGAAATTAGACGGACTTCTATGGTCTCATTGGGGCTTTCACAACGAGAATCAGCGACTAGGCTATCGAATGAGGCCTTGGGATAAGGTCCCTTTGAGTGAAATCGGCCCGCGCCAAGTGGAGCACTTTACGCCTGAAGAGTTTGCCAATATCGCTCGCGCTGCCATGGAGATTGAAATCCCTATTCAAGGTTACTCATTTCAAAGTGGCAACGGATTAAGAACAATTCTTCCATCACTTTCACGATTTATGGGACTTCATGCGGAAGAGCATAACTTTCGCTTGGAAAATGGTCGCGACTATTGTCACGGCGGTTGGTGCTCAGAAGAGAACCGCCACTCCGGTGCCCTGGCGCGCGTTTCAAAGGCCCTTACGGGTCGCGATCCCGATAAAAGTAATCCTAATCAAGTGGCCTCGGTGCCAGTGACTGACGATGGTGCGCTTTACCACCTTGATAGTCGTGGGTCGACTGAGTGGAATGCATCATCGGGGTATTTTGTTCTTGGGGGACATGCTAGCGGACCCTTGCTCGCCTTTGTAAAAAACTTTCTTCGAGATGAAATTAAGCACGCCACAATCATTGGCGGTGCTCGCAAATATTTATTGGGGGATCGTCCAAACAACCGTTTGTGGGCCCACATTAAGAAGGCCTTAAACGAATTAAAAGAACAGGGCGGCGAAAGAGCGGGGGGAAATTTTATCACTAACCCCGTTACCATTATTGAAGCTGTTTTTACTCACGTATGGGTTGAGTACCGAATGCGCCAATACATCAGCACCCTTCCGCTAAGAACCTTGCAAGAAGTGTTTGATTTCGAAAAAGAACTCCCAAAATTCGATGCGCTTCCGGTGGATCCGGCATTGCTTTCGCAGTACCAAGCGGATGTTGAGAGAAATTCAATTTTGCGAAAAGCTCTTAGCCGGTGGCCCGAGGATCAAAGACGTCGAGCTTTAGAGCAAAATTCTTTTGAAGCAAAGTATGGCTCTGAAATTGAGCAGGCCATATTAAATTCGTTCGGGGGATTTGTCGGGGCTGAAATTCCGGGAAGCCCTCAAGATCAAATGATCAGGCAAAAGATTGATACATTTGCTTTGGAATCAGTCAATCCAAGTCTCATCCGGCAAGTCTTGATTGATCGCCTAAGGGATTATCAAATTAGAAACAATTCCTTTTCAAAGCAGTTGACTCAAATAGCGGTTTCAGCTCACTAATGCTTCATGAAAAAGGTAATCATTGAAAGCCCTGGGGGTTACGAAAAGCTCCTAATCAGAGAGTTTCCTGATTTGATGCCAAAAGACGACGACGTCGTCGTTGAAGTGGCCTATTCGGGAATCAATTATGCTGACATATTGGTGCGTTGGGGGGTTTACGAATCGGCAAAGCGCTTTGTTGGCTGGCCAATCACACCGGGCTTTGAGTATTCCGGCACCATTAAAAAACTTGGATCCCGGGTGACGAAATTTAAGGTGGGCGACCAGGTCTTTGGGATTACACTCTTTGGTGGTTACGCATCGCAAGTTTGCGTGAACCAGGAACTGGTTTTTCCAATTCCAAAAAGCTTTTCGCTGGCCGAGGCTGCAGGCTTTCCCGCGGTTTATTTATCCGCCTATCACGGATTGCTGCAAAACGTTGTCGTGCGCCCAGGAAGCTGGGTGTTGGTGCACTCGGCGGCGGGCGGAGTCGGAACGGCGCTGCTTCAGCTTTGTCGCATTAAAGGCTTTAATGCCGTGGCCGTTGTCGGTAGCTCGCACAAGGTGGAAACCGCAAAAAAATTTGGAGCCTTAGAGGTCATTGATAAATCTCGTGAGGATCTTTGGAACAAGGCTCGAAACATAAAACCACAGGGTTATGACGTCATATTAGACGCAAACGGCATAAGCACATTGCAAGATAGCTACAATCATCTTGCGCCTTGTGGAAAACTTATTGTTTACGGCTTTCATTCGATGCTTCCAAAGCAAGGCGGCAAGCTTCAATATCACAAGCTGATTTGGGATTACCTACGCACTCCTAAGTTTTCTCCAATGGCTATGACGACCGAAAACAAAAGTGTCGTGGCGTTTAATGTTTCATTCCTATTTGACAAGCAATTCTTTGTCGTTGAAGCCATGGCCGATGCTGTTAATTGGATTAAGGAGGGTAAGCTGCTTGCGCCGCAAGTGCGAGTTTACCCTTTTAATGAAGTGGCCCGAGCCCATCAAGATATGGAGTCGGGCCAAACCGTTGGCAAGCTGGTGCTCGTGCATGACTAGCTTAACGAGAGCAGAGATCGTCAATGACGTTTCGAAGAGTGGCCGCTTCCGCGCTGTTATTTTTGGTGACTTTGCCCGAACCGCCGTCGACTCGACCCAAAGTCACAGTACGAATGGCATCGTTGGGAAGGATCTTCACTGCGTAATACGACTTTGAAGAAACATCAACGGGGCCTTGCGAATATTCAAGCTTGGCTAAATCTGCTTCAGCTATGGATTCAAACAACTCGCCTGAAATTTGAATTTTATAAGAGTACGAGGACTCAATACGGCCGCGCTTCGTTGCGATTTCTACTCGATCCAAAAAAACCTTACAATTCTTAACGAAATCGTACCCTGCAGGTACAAATCCTGAGTACTGCACGCTTTCCAAAATTGGACCAATATATTTTGCTGAGGCTCCTTGCGGTACGCTCACCAAAAAGAGCGCCACGAATAAAATAGAATGTTTCATAAATGATTCCCTACCTTTCTTGTTGGCAAACATTTAGGTATTTGCCCTGATAGTCAAGAAGTTTAGTGCCAAAATCCG